>CAYUZK010000248.1:3995-8751 GCA_964449625.1 uncultured Archangium sp. | reverse complement strand
GTGCAGGTCTTGCCGGAGCCGGTGACGCCCAGGAGCACCTGGTCGGTGTCGCCGCGCAGCACGCCCTCGGTCAGCTCGGCGATGGCCCGCGGCTGATCGCCCCGCGGCTCGAAGTCGCTCACCAGCGTGAAGTCGGCCATGGGCTGTCTTCTAGCGCGCGAGGGACTCGAGCCGCACGGCCTCGAACTCGTCGCCCCTCGTCCAGGTGGGCATGGCGGGGGCGTCGGCGAGGGCCCGGGCGAGTTCGAAGAAGAGCGTCACGTCCTCCACCGCGCCCGAGAGGTCCCACGCGTCGGTCAGCTCGTCGGACGGCTGGTGGTAGTGCGTGGCCTCCCAGCGCTCGCGCTGCTCCCGGCCCCAGCGCTCCGGGCGGCCGATGAACTCGTGGCCGCTCGAGAAGTACGACGCGGGCACGCCCACCTTGGCGAAGTTGAACTGGTCGCTGCGGTAGAAGAAGCCGCGGTCGGCGAGCGCGTCGGGCTTCACCACCCGCCCCTGCTTCTTCGCCAGCGCCACCAGCACGGCGTCGATGGAGGTCTTCCCCAGGCCGATGACGCTCACGTCCTTCGTGCGGCCCCAGATGTTGACGCCGTCGATGTTCAGGTTGGCGGCCATCTTCGCGTGCGGCACCGGCGGGTGCTCGACGAGGTACTGCGAGCCCAGCAGGCCCTGCTCCTCGGCGGCGACGGCGGCGAAGAGCACGCTGCGCCGGGGCGCCTTCGGGAGCGCGGCGAGCGCCCGCGCCGTCTCCAGCAGCGCGGCCACGCCCGAGGCGTTGTCCACGGCGCCGTTGTAGATGGCGTCTTCGCCGGGCGCGGCGCCGGGCTTGAGGCCCAGGTGATCGTGGTGCGAGGTGAGCACCACCACCTCGTCGCGCAGCACCGGGTCCGAGCCGCGGAGCAGGCCCAGCACGTTGGCCGTCGTCTTCGTCGCCACCGCCGTGGGGAAGCGCGCCGAGAGCGAGACGCCCAGGGGCACGGGCTTGAACTTCCGGGTCTCGGCCGTCTTGCGGAGCGCGTCGAGGTCCTTGCCGGTCAAGGCGAAGAGCTTCCGCGTCGCCGCCTCCGTGAGCCAGCCCTTGAGCTGCAGCCCGGCGCCGCCGGGGGCCGGGAGCTCGAACTGCTCACCGGACCACGACGTCTGCACCACCTGCCACGGGTAGCCGGCCGACGGCGTGGTGTGGATGATGAGGCACCCGGCTGCGCCCACGCGCCGCGCCTGCTCGTACTTGTAGTCCCAGCGCCCGTACCAGAGCCGCGCCCGCCCGCCGAAGAGGCTCGGGTCGGCCTCGGGGTCGCTGTTCATCACCACCAGCACCTTCCCCGCGAGGTCGGCGCCCTTGAAGTCGTCCCACTGGTACTCCGGCGCCTGGATGCCGTAGCCCACGAAGACGAGCTCCGCGCGCTCGACGGCCGACTGCTTGCCCTGGTGCCCGGACACGACGATGAAGTCTTCGCGGTGGCGCAGCGGCACCGTGGCGCCGTTGGCGTGGGCCGAGAGCACCTCCGGGTGCCCGGTGAGGCCGACGAGTTCGACGGGCTGGAGCCACCCGCCCCCGGGCGCCGCCGGAGTGAGCCCCAGGCCCTCGAGCTGCGCGGCCACGTAGGCCTGCGCCAGCGCGTCGCCGCGCGTGCCCGGGCCTCTCCCTTCGAGCAGGTCCGAGGCGAGGAAGCGCACGTGGCCCTTCAGCGCGCTGGCGGCGATGGGCGTGGCGGGAGCGGCCGCGAGGAGCGCGGCGACGCAGAGCGGGACCATGGCGGCGGCCTACCACCTTGACGCCCGGGCGTCCGCGCCAGATGCGCGGGCGGACACCGGTGCACCACCCCGCCAAGACTTTGATTTCTCCGTTCCCGAGGTGGCCGGCGTATTGCTCCAGGCGCAACCCTCACGGAGGAGAACCCATGACTCGTGCAGCTCTCGTCGTCGCGCTTTCAGGTGTGGTGTTGGTCGGGTGTGGCCCGAAGGAGTGCGTGCTGACGGACCCGGGGACCTGCCCGAGTGACCAGGCCTGCGAGCAGGTGCAGGGGCGGGACAAGCCGCTGTGCTTCGCGCCGGTGACGCTGGCGGGCACCGTGTTCGACCTCGCCACGGCGGGCGGCATCGCCGACGCCGAGGTGCTGGCCACCGACGAAAATGGAGCCCCGGCGGGCGCGCCGACGAAGACGGCCGCCGACGGCACCTACGTGCTGCGCGTGCCCTCGACGCGCACCGATGAGCAGGGCGCCTTCGCCTCGCGCAAGGTCATGCTGCGGAGCCAGGCGAAGAACTACGTCGCCTTCCCCTCGGGCGCGCGGGTGTCGCTGCCCATCGACACCTCGGCGGCCTCGCGCAAGGACGGCTCGAGCGACCCCTTCGTGCTCACCTCGCCGCTGACGCAGATCGGCCTGAGCGCGCTGCCGAGCGATCAGCAGAACAAGCCGAGCATCAGCGGCACCGTCGAGGTGAGCGCCGACCAGAAGGCCGTCATGCTGGTGCTCGAGAGCGGCGCCATCGGCCGCACCACGCTCGCGGGCCCCGACGGCAAGTTCACCTTCTTCAACGTGCCCGGCGGCGGGTGGAAGATCTCTGCCTACACGCAGGGCGTGAACTACACGCCGGTGGAGGTGCAGGTCGAGAGCGCCGACGTCACCGGCGTGGCGCTGCTCAAGTCCACCGTGACGCCGGCGTCGCTCAGCGGCTCGGTGCAGCTCGTGGCGGGCGCGAACAACGCGGGCACCAGCGTGGTGCTGGTGGTCGAGAGCACCTTCATCGAGACGCTCGGCCGCGGCGAGGTGCCGCCGGGCCTGCGCGCGCCCGAGCCGGGCACCAGCCCCACCGTCACCGGCGGGTGGACCATCGCCGGCATCCCCGACGGGAAGTACGTGGTGCTGGCGGCCTTCGAGAACGACGGCAACGTGCGCGACCCCGACCCGGGCATCGCGGGCACCGGCATCCAGCGGGTGACGGTGGCGGGCGGCCAGCTCTCGGGCGCGAGCTCACCGGCCTTCAAGGTGACGGGCGCCGTGGGCCTGGTGAGCCCGGGCGCCGAGGGCCCCGAGGACGTGGGCGCGACGCCGACGTTCACCTGGGTCAAGTACTCCAACGCCGACGCCTATGTGCTCCGCGTGTACACCGCGCTGGGCGAGCAGCTGTGGGAGAAGGCGATCATCGACCCGCAGACGGTGTCGAGCACCTACGCGGGGCCGGCGCTGTCGGCAGGGCAGTACTACCAGTGGCGCCTGACGGCGATCCGCCGCCTGGCGCCCACCAGCCACACCGAGGAGCTGCGCGGCATCTTCCGCGTGCAGTAGTCAGCTCGCGGCGACCTTCCAGGTGGTGCCCTGGGGCGTGTCCATGATCTCCACGCCGAGCGCCTTGAGCTCGTCGCGGAGGCGATCGGACTCGCCCCAGCTCTTCTGGGCCCGCGCGTCGACCCGCGCCTGGAGCAGCGCGGCGACCTGCGCCGCGTCGATGCCCTTCGCGACGACCTGCCGATCGCGCCTTCGGGCGAGCCAGGCCTGGGGGTCGTCCTCGAAGAGGCCGAGCGCGCTGGCGATCTTCGTCACCACCTGCCGCAGCGCCGCGAGCGTGCGCCCGACGAGGGCCTTGTCCTTCACCGGCGGCTTGTCGGTGAGGAGGTTGAGCTCGGCGAAGAGGCCCGAGAGCACGCCCAGCGCCCCGGCGAAGTTGAAGTCGTCGCTCATGGCCTCATCGAACTCGGCCAGGAAGCGCTGCGGGTCGCCGTGGAGCGGCCCGGCGCCGAAGTCCTTCCCCGCGAGGCGCTCGTCGAGCTTCCGGAGCGTCTCGTAGAAGTACTCCATGCGCGCCTCGGCGTCGGCGAGCGACTTGTCGCTGAAGGCGAGCTGCTGGCGGTAGTGCGTGGAGAGGAAGAAGTAGCGCAGGCCCTCGGCGTCGACCCGCGCGAGCGCGTCGCGCAGCCGCACCACGTTGCCGAGCGACTTCGACATCTTCGCGCCCTCGAGGTCGAGGAAGCCGCCGTGCATCCAGCAGTTGCACAGCGTCTTGCCGCTGGCTGCCTCCGACTGGGCGATCTCGTTCTCGTGGTGGGGGAAGATGAGGTCGAGGCCGCCGCCGTGGAGGTCGAAGGTCTCGCCCAGGTATTTGCCGCTCATGGCCGAGCACTCGATGTGCCAGCCTGGCCGCCCCGCGCCCCAGGGTGACGGCCACGACGGCTCGCCGGGCTTCGCCGCCTTCCACAGCGCGAAGTCGAGCGGGTCGCGCTTCTCTTCGCCCACCAGCTCGCGGTCGCCGGCGCCGGCGAGGAGATCGTCGAGCTTGCGCTTGGAGAGCTTGAGGTAGCCCTCGTACTTGCGGACCTCGAAGTACACGTCGCCGCCCGACACGTAGGCCGTGCCGTTGGCGACCAGCTTCTCGATGATGGCGATGATCTCGGGGATGGTCTCCGACACCTTGGGCGAGACGTCGGGCGGCAGCAGCTTGAGGGCCGCCGCGTCAGCCTCGAACTCGCGCACGAAGCGGGCCGCCAGCGCGATGGCGTCCTCGCCCGTCTCCTTCGCCGCCTTGATGATCTTGTCGTCGACGTCGGTGTAGTTGCGCACGTAGCGCACCTCGAACCCCCGGTAGCGCAGGTAGCGCACGATGGTGTCGAAGCTGGTGAAGGTGCGGGCGTTGCCGATGTGCACGAAGGAGTAGACCGTCGGTCCGCACACGTAGATCCCGATCTTTCCGGGGGTTAGCGGCTCGAGGGGCACCTTCTGCTGCTGCAGGGTGTTGAAGACACGGATCTGGGGGGAAC
>CAYUZK010000248.1:0-3985 GCA_964449625.1 uncultured Archangium sp. | reverse complement strand
GACTTTACCCGCTTGGAAACTTTGGTGTCAGATGTGCGACAATTCGTCACTTCAACCGCTGATCCGGAGTCCCCATGCCGCCCAACCCGAAGCGTCCTGCCCGCGTCCAACTCTCCGACGAGCAGATCCTCCGGGCGGACGACCCGCGGCCCCAGCGCGTGGCGCAGCTGCCGAGCACGGGCACCGGGCGCCGGCTGCGGAAGGACCAGGAGCACATCCCCACGTCAGTTTTCGATACTGAGGCAGACCAGGAAATGCAGGCTGAGTACGGAGTCCAGAGCGGCGACTACAAGCCGGCCTTCCTCTACGTCGAGCGGGGGCCGGGTGCGGGGCAGCTGCTGGAGGTGAAGCAGGGCACGGTGGTGGTGGGCCGGGCGTCGGTGAGCGACCTGCGGCTGCAGCACCCGTCGATCTCCCGCCGGCACACGCAGATCAAGCGCCTGGGCGAGCAGTTCTTCGTGAAGGACCTGGGCAGCCAGAACGGCACCTTCGTCAACAAGGAGCGCATCGAGACCGAGGTGGAGGTCAAGCCGGGCGACAGCATCGCCATGGGCAACGCGCTCCTGCGGCTGCGCGGCCCGCTGGTGAAGGGCGAGCGGCTCAACGATGCCCCGGCCCCCTCGACCGAGAAGTCGCCGCGCGCGCGCATCAGCACCGCGGTGGTGGCCCGCCCCTCGGGGCAGCAGGCCGCCCCCAGCAACACCGCCCTGCGCATCGCCGTCTTCGCGGGCGCCGTGGGCTTCAGCCTCGCGGCCGTGCTGGCCTTCGCCCTGGTCAAGACGATGTCGAGCGGCGCGGCCCCGGCGAACACCGCGACCGCCAAGCGCGGCTCGGCGAGCGCCGCGGCCCCGGCCGACGAGAGCGAGCGCTCGCGGCTCATCGACGAGGCGATCAAGCGCAAGATGGCCGAGAAGTCCGCGGCCGCGGCGGCCCCCGCCCGCGACGAGGAGGAGTACGTCGAGGCCGACGGCGACGTGACGGTGAAGGAGGAGGCGAAGGCGCCCACGGTCGCGAAGGCGCCGGTGGTGACCGCGGCCCCCCGCCTCGCGGCGGCCCCGAGCCCGAAGAAGACCACGGCGAAGGCGGCCTCAGAGGACGAGGAGGCCGACGCGGCGCCGGCCCCGAAGGCCGCCCCCAAGCGCGCGCAGCTCCTCGCCGCCTACGAGAAGGGCAACGCCGAGGCCTCGCTCGAGGCGGCCAAGAAGGCCGGCGACAAGGAGCTGACGGACAAGCTCTCGCGCTTCATCGCCGCCTACGACGCGGCCACCGACGCCATGATGTCGAACAACGGCGGCGCGGCCATCGCCAACTTCCAGAAGGCGCTGACGCTCGACGAGCAGCTCTCCTCGGGCTGGGGCAAGTACGGCGGGGAGATCCGCAAGCAGCTCGCGAACCTCTACACCCTGGTGGGGCTGCAGTTCGTCAGCACCGGCGACACCGAGAAGGCGAAGACGGCCTTCTCGGCGGCGGTGAAGCACGACCCCAACAACCCGCGGGCGAAGGCGCAGCTCGCGAAGCTGCAGCCGGCCGCCGCGCCCAAGTCGGTGGACGACGCCTTCGACGACGACGCCCCGGCCGCGAAGCCTGCGCCGCGCAAGGCCGTCGCGCCCAAGTCGGCCATCGACGACGCCTTCGGCGACTGAAGGGCTTAGCCCCGGCGCAGCGTCAGGCCGCGCACGAAGAGCCAGGCGTTCAGCGCCGCGAAGAGCACCAGGAAGCCGAACATCACCACGGTGCGCAGGTCGCGGCCCGGGGGCCGCTCCGCGAGGAGCAGCCACTGGGCCTTCGTGCCTGCCCAGGCCTCGTACTCGGTGAAGACCTCGGCGTGGGTGGGCACCGCCTCGCGGGCCTGGAGCCGGCCACGCGCGAAGAAGCCATTCTGCCGGGGCTGGGGCCGCTTGCCGTCGGCGCCCCGCCGCTGCTCCTCGGGGAAGGTGGCGCGCTTGACGAGGAAGGGCGTGTCGGTGACGCCCACCACCACGAAGCTGCCCTCGGCCTCCTCCACGTACCAGCCGCGCGCTGAGGGCACGCCGTGGAGCTGCGCGTAGCGGTTGTCCACCGCGCGCTCGGGGAAGTAGCCGCCCTCGGCGCCCAGCTCGAGGGGCTCGCGCGACGAGAAGAAGTAGGCCACGTCGGCGCGCAGCTGCGCCGCGATGAAGAGGGCGCCGAGGCAGGCGATGGCCGCCACCGGGGGCAGCACCCCCACGCGGGGGCGCGCGAGGTCTCGCTCGAGGCGGGCGATGGCCTGCTCGCGCTCGACGAGGGGATCGACGGGGGCGGGGCCCTGCGGTTCCGGCGGCTGGCTCATCACGTGAAAAACCCCGGCCGCGGAGTGCGCGGGCCGGGGCCTCCTGGCCGACGTCGCTGGTCGACGCGCGTCAGGCCTTCTTGGGCTCTTCGACCTTCTTCTTCTTGTCGGGCTTCTCGGTGAACTCCGACATCTTGGGAGGGTTCTCCGGGATGTTGAAGATCTTCTTGAGGTCGGCCTCGATGTCCACCTCGGTGACGCCCTTGGCGAAGGCGAGCTCCTTGATGAGGAGCGAGCGCGCCGTGTCGAGCATCTTGCGCTCGCCGAACGAGAGGTCCTTGTCGCCCTTGAGGAGGTACAGGTCGCGCAGCACCTCGGCGATCTCGAAGACCGAGCCCGTCTTGATCTTCTCCATGTACTCCCGGTACCGGCGGTTCCAGGTGGTGGAGTCCACCGAGATGTCCTTCTCCTTGAGGATGGCGTACACCTGCCGCACGTCGTCTTCGGAGATGATCTCGCGCAGCCCGACCTGGCCGATCTTGTTGATGGGGATCAAGAACCGCCCACCGTTCTTCTCGAGCATCTTGAGCACGTAGAAGGACTGCCGCTGGCCGGCGACCTCCGTGTGCTCGATGCCCACCACCTCACCCACGCCGTGCCCCGGGTAGACCGCCTTGTCGCCTGGCTTGAACAATCGACACCTATGGTTGCTGCGAGAGGACGCGCCAGTGCTTCGAATTGACGCGTGAAGTCAACGCCATAGCACACCCGGGGCTTGACTACAACGGACCACATCCCCCACGCTGACGCTTGGGCGGTGGCGTGGGAGGTGGGCGATGGGGTGGACGTGGTGGGCGCTGGGCAATCGCCCGGCGGTGTTTCCGGCGCTGGCGTGCCTCGCCGGCGTGGTGTGGGGCCCCCGGGCCGACCTTCCGGCGCTGGCGTGGGCCCTGCTCGTGGCCGCGGGCCTGCTCCTGGCGTGGCGTCGCAGCAGCCGGCCCGGCGGCATCTTCGGTGGGCTGCTGGGCGCCTTCGCCGCCGGCGCCGCGCTGGCCGTGAGCGCAGCCGACGTCGACGTACCGCCGCTCGGCGAGAAGCTGCGCGTGGCCGCGACGGTGAAGGCCGTCGGCGCGCGCAGCGCCCGCCTCGAGGTGACGCAGGTGCAGGGCGAGCCCACGCGCTTCGCCGCGGCGCTCTCGGCGACGCCGCTGCCGGCCCTGGTGCCCGGGCAGCGGGTGCAGGTGGAGGCGCGCTTCCGCGCCGCGCAGGAGGCCTCGAACCCGGGCGAGTGGAGCCGCGCGGAGTGGGCCTGGCGCAGCGGCCAGCCGGTGACGGGCAGCTTCCACCCTGCCCGGCTCGTCACCGCCGAGGCAGCCCCGGGCTGGCGGCGCTGGGTGGAGGCCCGGCGGGCGTCGCTCGGGGCCCAGGTGCGCGGCCTGGGCGCCGATGAGCGGGCCGCGGCCTTCCTCCTCACCCTCGCGTCGGGCGAGCGCGCGGCCCTGGGCGAGGAGCTGGAGGACGTCTTCGCGCGCAGCGGCCTGGCGCACGTGCTCTCGGTGAGCGGGCTGCACGTGGCGGTGCTGGCCTTCGCCGTCTTCGCGGCGCTGCGCTGGCTGGCGTCGCGGCGCATGACGACGCTCGCGCGGCGCGTCGACCCCCGGGCCCTCGCGGCGCCGCTGGCCGTGCCGCTCGTGGGGAGCTACGTGCTCTTCACGGGGCTGCAGGCCCCCGCGGTGC
>CAYUZK010000247.1:0-8778 GCA_964449625.1 uncultured Archangium sp. | reverse complement strand
GGCGCGGGCACCGGCTGCCCCCCCTCGTCGATCACCGTCACCGCGAGCCGGCCACCCGGCTCCAGGTTCAGCGTCACCACCGTCACAGGCCCGGCCAGCGTCACCCGCTGAGGCGCCGACGACAGCGCCCCGGCGCTCGCCAGCACCACCAGCTCGCCGGGGAAGAGCTCGTCGACGACGCGCAGCCCCGCCTTCACCTCGAGCTGGCGCGTGAGGTGATCGCCCTCGAGCGCCAGCACCGCGTCCACCGGGCGCCCGGCGGCGAGCACCCGCACCTCGAGGCGCCGCGGGCTCACCAGCGTCAGCACCACCGGCGCGGCGTCCGCTTCCACCTCCGGCTCCCGCGCGGGCAACAGGCCGGGCGCGCTGGCGCTCACCGCGAAGGGGCCCTCGCCGAGCTCCCGCAGCTCGAAGCGCCCCTCGGCGTCGGCTTTCGCCTCGACCACCTTCGCCAGGCGCCGCGAGACGGCCCGCACCACGCCCGCCACCGGGAGCCCCGCCTCGTCGCGCAGCCGCCCGCTGATCGCCCGCGGCCCGGGGAGAAAGAGCGCCACCGGGTCGCCCGGGGCGGCCCGCTCCTTGAGGCCCGCGCCGAAGCCGGGCGCCGTAGCCCAGACGGTGAAGCTGGTGCCGAGGAGCTGCTCGAAGCGGAACCGGCCCTGCGCGTCGCTGCGCGTGCTCAGCGCCGCCGAGAGCTCGCCCTTGCGGCCCTCGAGCAGCCGCGCCACCGACCTCGCCGTCTCGTGCGCATGGCACGAGAGGAGCCACTGGCCGCACACGCCGCAGCGCAGCCCGCTCACGCTCGGCTGGGCGCTCGAGGCGAGGCCCACCTCCGCGTTCGCCACCGGGGCCCCCGAGCCGTCCCGGACCACGCCGGTGAGCGTCAGGCCCTGCTGGGTCGGCCCCGCGCGCACCTCCACGGCCTCGAAGCCCGGCTCCACCTCTGCGGCCAGGGGGGCCGGCGCCTCCGCGGGCCCCTCGCGCAGCCAGAGCCCCAGCGCCAGCGCGGCGGCGACGAAGCCAACGGCGATGATCCACCAGTGGCGCATGGTCGAGCTCAGGCTAGCGCCTGAGACACGCGAACGCCCACCCGTGTTCCCCGCTCAGAAGTCGTAGCGAATGGCCGCCGTCACGCCGAACACGTTCGCCGAGTAGCTGTAAGACGGCGTCACGTCGGTCGGCTCTTTGCGCGCCTCGCGGGGGAGCAGGAACTGGCCCTGCGCCGCGAGATCGATCTGCACCGGCGAGGCGAAGATCTCCAGCGGGTCGGGGAAGTTGAAGCCCAGCCCCACCGCGGCCCCGATGGCGTTGCTGTCCATGAGGTTGGTGCCGGCCGTGTCCTGCCGGGGCACGGGGGTCGGCCGGTAGAAGCCGCCGGCGCGCGCGGCGAACCGGGGCGAGACGCGGTACTCCAGCCCCAGCCGCACGCCGAAGGTGTCCACGAAGCCGGGCCGCTGCACGGGCGAGTTGATGTCGAGGGCCGAGCCCAGGCCGAGCGCCTCGAGGGTGGGGCCCGAGAGGTCGACGTCGAGGCCCATGTACGGAGACGGCGCCGCCGACCAGTGGTGCCAGTCGCCGTCGACCGACACCGTGAGATCGTCGGTGACGTCGTAGGCGGCGCCGAACGAGACGTTGTGCGGGTGGTAGTGCGCCACGCCCTTCAAGTTGAAGCGGAGAATGCCGATGCCCTCGAGGTCCACCGAGGCGGGGATCTCGTAGAGCAGCTTCATCTCCATGCGGTAGGTGACGCCCAGGCGCAGCCGCTTGAGCGGCGAGGCGTGCACCCCGAAGACCGGGGCGACGCGGGTGCCGAGGTAGGCGTTGATGTCGCGCGTCTCGACCTGCTTCGAGAACACGTCCACCCGCACGTTGGCGCCGCTGCCGACGAGGTCGGCCAGCACCTGCACGCCCAGGCCCACCTTGAGCCACTCGACGAGCTTGATGCCCACGCCCAGGTGCAGCCCCAGCCGCTCGTTGTTCCCCTGGTAGCGGTACCAGTACGGCGTGTTGGGATCGACGGCGTTGAGCCGCAGCAGCACGGCCGTCGGCAGGTAGACGCCCAGCCCGATGGCCACGTGGTTCTTCACCTTGCCCGCGAGGGGGAAGAGGAGCCCCACCGCCGTGCCTACGTTGTCCGGCGCCGTGCACGCCGCGCAGTCGACCTCCCGCGCGCGATCCGTGGACGTCACGGTGGGCGCCATGCGCGACCACTGCACGTGGAAGCCGAAGTTGAGCTCCTTGCGCTCGACGAGGGCCGCCGGGTTGTAGAAGGCCGCCGTGTAGTCGTTGGCCTCGGCCGTCATCGCCCCGCCCATGGCCGTCGCCCGCGGCCCGTAGCCGTAGAGTTGGAAGAGGTCGGCCCGCGCGCTCGTCGCCACGCACGCCAGCACGAGGGCGCAGCGCGCGAGTCGCACCAGGTTCACTCTTCGGCGAACGGCTGAATGGCCTGGGCGGCGGCCAGTTCCTGGCGCGCCTCCGAGAGCTCCGAGTTCGTCTCGCGGAGCCGGTCGGACAGCACCTGCACGAAGCTCCACAGGAGCTTCACCGCGAGGATCGACTCGCGCTTCATCAACCCCATCAAGTCGCCGCGGCTGATCACCATCGTGCGCGTGGGCTCGATGGCGCGCACCGTCGCCGAGCGCGGGGCGTTGTCGATGAGGCCCATCTCGCCGAAGTGACCGCCGGCCCGGAGCTCGGCGATCTCCACGCCGGCCTTCTCGACGGACACCCGGCCGCGGATGACGACGAACAGCTCCTCGCCCGGCTGGCCCTCGGTGACGATCTCCCGGCCCGCGGGGAAGGTGCGCGTGCTGGCGGTAGAGAGCACCGCCGTCTGCTCCTTGTAGGTGAGGTGCCGGAAGAGGGGGATCTTCTTGAGCGCCTCCATCCGGCTCTGCGCCTCGGCGACCTCCTCGGTGGCCGTCGCCGGGTCGCCGGAGCACCCCACCACCACCACGGTGATGTTGTCCTTGCCGCCGCGCTCGTTGGCCAGGGCCACGAAGCGCTCCGGCTGCTCCTGCAGCGGCGTGGCGGCCACCATCGAGGCCACCTCGTCGTCGTTCAGGTAGCCGTGCAGCCCGTCGGAGCACAGCATGAAGAGGTCGCCGGGCACCGCATCGACCAGAAGCGTGTCGACCTGCACGGACTCCTGAATGCCGACGGCGCGGGTGATGACGTTGCGGTACTGGCTCGTCGCCGCCTGCTCCTTGGTGATGGTGCCGGCCTTGAGCTGCGCGCTGATGAGCGTGTGATCTTCCGTCAGCCGGTGACACTGGCCGTTGCGCACCAGGTACACGCGGCTGTCGCCGACGTGCCCGATGACCCCCTTCGTGCCGGCCAGGGCCAGGCAGACGAAGGTCGTGCCCATGCCGCGCTTCGACGAGTCGGTGGTGGCCGTCTTGTAGATGTCGGCGCAGGCCCGCTGCACCGCCACCTCGACGAGGCTCGCCGCCGCGGCCCGGTTGGCCTGCGTCGGGTCCTTCGCGAGGTCCTTCAAGATGCTGCGGTTGGTGAGGAGGTGCTGCTTGACCACCTCCACGGAGCGGGCGCTCGCCACCTCGCCGGCCGCGTGGCCGCCCATGCCGTCGGCCACGATGTAGAGCCCGAGCCCCTGGTCTACCAGGATGGCGTCTTCGTTGTGCTGGCGCTTGCGGCCAACGTCGGTCTTCCCGTGCGCTTCTGTCGTCAGCACCGACTTCTCCTGCGGAGAAAGAGAGCGGCACCATAAGGAACCCCCGGTGCCGTGCCAAGGTGAAAGGTCACTCTGCCGCCCGGCGCTTGAGCAGGTCGAAGAAGCCCTGCGCCGTGTAATACGTGAGCTGCAGCGCGCCGATGCGCAGCACGTTGCCGTTCGTCAGCGTGATGGGGGCCTTGGGCGCCAGCTTGCGCCCCGCGACGAGCGAGCCGTTGCGCGAGCCCGCGTCCACGAGGATGCACTCCTGCCCCTGGTCGCGGAACTCGAGCCAGGCGTGGAAGCGGCTGACGGAGGCGTCGTCGAGCACGATGTCGTTGTTCGCCGTGCGGCCGATGGTGATGCGCTGCTTGAAGGCGTTGTCCTTCGTCTTCTCGATCACCACCGCCATCGGGTCGCCGCCGCCGATCGACGGCACCGCCAGCCCCGACTGCGTGCGCAGCTGGTAGTCGTCGTCGTCCTCGTCCACGGTGTCTTCCTGCTTCGGCTCGTAGACGAGCACCGGCCGGCCCGAGAGCCGGGCGCGCACCTTGGCGGGGTCATCCGTGAAGCGGTTGAACCAGATCAACAACGTCTCGACCATCGAGCGGCGGATTCTGGGGGTGAAAGCGGCCCGAGCGCCACATCATTCCTGCTCCCCCAGCGCCTCGCGGCAGGCCCGGGCGAGCGCCGGGCGGGCCTCCTCGATGAAGGGCATGCGCGTCACGGCCTGCAGGTAGAAGGGCGCCTGGCGGCTGAAGTAGACGGCCCGGGCGAGATCGTCGACGACCGCCTGCGTGAAGCCCAGCAGCGAGGAGGCGCGGGCCCGGGCGAAGTAGAGGGCCGGGTGCTCCCCGAAGCGCCGCATGGCCTCGGCGAGGCGCCGCTTCGCCCCGAAGGTCGACAGCTCGAGGTTGACCGGCGTCACCTCGTGCTCGAAGGCGAGCCACTCCCGCAGGTAAGCCTCGGCGACCGAGTTGGGCGGGGCGGCCCCGAGCGTGTCCAGCACCCGCCGCGGCTCCTCGCGCACCCACGTCAACAGCCCCAGCCACCGGGCCTCGCCCCCGCTGAAGGCCGCCTCGGCGAAGGCCTCGCTCTGCACTGACTGACCGCGCACCAGCGCCTCGAGCAGGCCCAGCTCCCGGCCCCCGGGGGCGCGCTGCAGCAGCATCGGCACCGGGCCGCCCTCCACCGGCATGGGCGTCGAGCGCGGCACGTGCTCGGCTGGCGGCAGCACCCCCGTCAGCAGCGTGTCCCAGTCGAGCCAGCGCAGCGTGGGGTACCCCAGGGCCTGGGCGCGCCGCCGGAAGACGCTCAGCCGGTGCAGCCCCACCACGCCCGCGGCGTAGGCCAGGGCCACGCCGCCCGTGAGGAGCAGGCTCATGCGTCGGGGGCGCGCGCGGGCCCCTGAGTCGCCTGCCCGTCGTCGTCGTCGTCCTGCCCCCGCGTGGGGAAGCGGAACTCCTCGCCGAGCCAGCGGCCCAGGTCCACCGCCCGGCAGCGCTCCCCGCAGAAGGGGAAGCACGGGTTCGCCGCCGGGAGCAGCACGGCGCGCTTGCAGGAGGGACACACGGGAGGCTTCGTCGTCATGCCGCGCCCAGCATAGAGCGAAGCGCCCCGCAGGTGGGCAGACGGCGACGCGGCCCCCACCTTTGAGGCAGAGTGCCGCCGTGCTGGCTCGCCTCCTCCTCGTGCTCCTCGCGCTGTCGGCCTGCCGCGGGCCGGTGACCCGGCAGGTCGAGGTTCCCCCTCCCCCGCCGCCGCCGAGCTGCGGCGACGGGCTGCTGCAGGAAGGCGAAGACTGCGACGCCTCGGACCTCGGCGCCTCGACCTGCCAGTCGCTCGGCTTCGACACCGGCCGCCTCGTGTGCACCGCCGGTTGCCGCTACGACACCGCGCTGTGCGTGAAGCGCTGCGGCAACGGGCAGCTCGACCTGGGCGAGGCCTGCGACGGGCCCCTGGGCCTCGAGCCCTGCGCCACCTGGGGCTTCACTGCCTGCTCCGACACCTGCACGGTCGACACGCGGCGCTGCGTCGCCACCGCGGCCTTCGAGGCCGGCCCGGTGCTGGACCTCGCCAAGGGCGGACCGGCGGTGGTAGGCGACCTCGCCCCGAAGGGCCCGGGCGACCTGGTGATGGCGGTGCCCAGCTTCAGCCGCGTGGAGCTCTTCGGCTGGAGCATGACCCAGGGCCTCGAGGCGGCGTCGAGCCGCAAGCTGTCCTTCCAGCGCACGCCCGTGCAGGTGGAGCTGCTCGACGCCAACGCCGATCAGGCCACCGACGTGGCCACGGTGAACGCCGACGGCGCCTTCGACCTGCTCGTCTTCACCGGGGCCAGCTACGCGCTCCAGGCCCTCGATGGGGGCTGCCCCGGCGCCACCTTCCTCCCCTCCAACGGCGCGCCGGGCCCTGACGCGGTGGCCGCAGGCTGCGGTGGCTACACGACGCTCTCGTCCGCGGGCGCCCGCTTCACCGCCACGCCAGGCGCCCTCGCCTTCGCCCGCGCGCCCGGCGGCGTGCTCTGGGCCGACGCGAGCCCCGCGCTGCACGAGCTCGATGGCGGCGTGGTGCCGCTCCCCTTCGAGCCAGCAGAGCTCGTCGCCGCAGACCTCGACGGCGACGGCGACCAGGACCTCGTCGCCCTGTGGACGCCCGGCGTGGAGGTCTACGAGAACACCGGCATCGGCTACGCCGTGCGCCACACCACCGCCGCGGTGGGCATGCGCTTGCTGCGCGCGGTGGACCTCGATCAGGACGGCCACGTGGACCTCTCCTGGGTGGAGGAGGGGCACGTCGTCGTGCGCCGCGGCCTCGGTGACTTCTTCTTCGCCGCCGCCCTGCGCCTGCCGGCCCCCGGAGGGCCTCGCGCCAGCTTCGCCGTCGGCGACGTGGACGGCGACGGCGATCTCGACCTGGCCCTCACGGTGGGCACCGGCCCCGACAGCACCAGCACCCGCGTGTTCCTCAACCGGCTGCGGTGAGGGGCGTCAGGCCGGTTTCTGGTTTGACGTCCCCAGGCGATGTTGGTACTTGCGCGCGCGTCGCCGAAATAGCTCAGCGGCAGAGCAACTGATTCGTAATCAGTAGGTCCCCGGTTCAATCCCGGGTTTCGGCTCCACCTGAAGGCCCCGGTGCTCCTCTTCGAGCCCCGGGGCCTTCGCCTTTCCAGGCCGCTGCATCGCCGCGGCTGGCGGCACGCATCACAAACGCTGCACACCCGCGCGGTATCTGACGCGCCGTGCCGTGCCTTTTTCCTTGGACGGAATGGTCGCGTGCATATGGTTCGCGCGCCTTCGAGCGACCTTCAGTCGCGAAGAGCACACACGAGGAATCGACATGGGTGAAGAGACCTTCATGCGGGCGCCGGCGCCGCAGCCGCGCAAGACCATCTACACCGAGGCGATGGAGATCTTTCATCGCGCGGCTGACGTGATGAACCTCGATCCCCGCGTGCGCCTCGAGCTCGAGGAGCCCGACTACGAGCACATCTTCTACGTCACCACGAAGCTGAAGGACCGCCTGGTGCAGGTCTCGCCCGAGGAGACGCGCGCCTTCGCCGACCTCTCGGTCACCACGGTGCGCGACCCCATGGGGCTCGAGCGGCTCGCCGGCGGCAACATCATCCTCAACGGCCGGGCGCTGCTGGGCTCTGACGTCTTCATTCGCGACGGGCACCTGCGCCTCGACGACGGGCAGGTCTACAAGCTGGTGCGCGGGGCGACGGAGCGCTTCAAGGCCTACCGCGTGCAGCACAACCAGTCGCGCGGCCCGTACAAGGGCGGCATCCGCTACCACCGCGACGTGTCGCTCGATCTCTTCAAGGCGCTGGCGGCCGAGATGACGTGGAAGACGGCCATCGCCGACGTGCCCTTCGGCGGCGGCAAGGGCGGCATCCAGATCGACCCGCGGCAGTACGGCAAGGAGGAGCTCCAGACGATCTCGCTGCGCTTCATGTACAAGCTCAAGCAGCTCGTCGGGCCGAACATCGACATCCCCGCGCCTGACGTCGGCACCAACAGCGAGATCATGGCGCTGTACCTGCGCCAGTTCTCCGACGGCGAGCGCGAGCGGCACAACCAGCGCGGCGTCATCACCGGCAAGGACGTGCGCATCGGCGGCTCCGAGGGGCGCACCAAGGCCACCGGCCAGGGCGTGGCCTTCACCATCGAGGACTACTACGCCGAGAAGAACGAGACCCTCAAGGGCAAGACCTTCATCGTGCAGGGCTTCGGCAACGTGGGCAGCTGGGCCTCGGTCATTCTCCAGAACATGGGCGCGAAGCTCGTGGCGGTGAACGACGCCGACGGCACCATCATGAACATGAACGGCATCGACGCGACCGAGCTCATGCGGTACGCGAACGAGAACCCGAAGAACCTCAAGCGCTCGGTGCTCGGGTTCCCGGGCGCGCAGGTCATCTCGAAGGCCGACTTCTGGGAGGTGCCGGCCGACATCGCGGTGCCGGCGGCCCTCGGCGGCGAGATCACCGCGGAGATCGCCGAGAAGATGAAGGTGAAGCTGGTGGCCGAGGGCGCCAACGGCCCGACGACCCCCGAGGCCGACCGCGTGCTCGAGCGCCGGAAGATCGACATGATCCCCGACATCATCTGCAACGCCGGCGGCGTCACCGTGTCGTACTACGAGTGGATCCAGAACAAGCGCATGGAGGCCTGGACCGAGAAGGACGTCGACGCCCGCCTCGAGCTCGCGCTCAAGAAGAACTACCGCATCATCCGTGACATCTCGCGCAACACGCCGCGCCGCACGGACATGCACGACAGCCGCGCCTACACCATCGGCAAGGTCGTCGACACCCGGTGCGCGGCCATGGTGCTCGCGCTCAAGCGCATCGAGGCGCACTACCTCCTCGAGGGCTTCTCGCAGTAGGCGACCGTCGGCCCGCGCCGCGGTGAACGAGCCCGCTCCCGGACGACGGGGGCGGGCTTCTTCACGTCCTGGACCCGGACACAGCCCGGGCAACGCGGCGCCAGCAAGAAGAAGCCCGCCCTCCCGTGGAGGAGGGCGGGCGCACCCGTCACGACGGACGGGAGTGGGTCACCTGGGAGCCGGCGGCGGCGGCCCGGCCGGCCGCGGCGCGGGAGCCGCCG
>CAYUZK010000246.1:0-8793 GCA_964449625.1 uncultured Archangium sp. | reverse complement strand
GGCCTGGCTGGCGGGGCAGGGCGTGGCGGAGGCCGCGGCCATCGCCATGAGCCCACGGCGCCCGGCGGTGGAGCGCGCCGTCACCGCGCTGCTCTCTGCCGAGCCACGGCGCGTGCCGTGGGCCGACGCGCTCGCGGCGTTCCTTGGGCCGGAGGGGCGCCTGCTCAGCGAGGGGCTGTCCATCTCGGCCGTCGCGCACGGCCCCAACGTCTTCGTCGACCCGGGCCGGGGGCCTGACCCGCAGGCCGCGGCCCTCGAGCACGCGGCCCTCATCGCGCGCGACGTGCTGCGGTGGCTCGCGGCCTTCGACCCGTCGCTCGCCCA
This sequence comes from uncultured Archangium sp., assembly GCA_964449625.1. Classification (GTDB taxonomy): domain Bacteria; phylum Myxococcota; class Myxococcia; order Myxococcales; family Myxococcaceae; genus Archangium_A. The sequence continues at coordinate 8,469 of CAYUZK010000246.1, read as the reverse complement.
CGCCGAGGCCGCCGACATGGAGGCCGACGCCGCCGTCAGCAGCGACGACGCGCAGGACGACGCCCAGGCGCTCGCGCGGCTCCTCGCCCCGGAGGGCGCGGCGACGCACCGGGGCTCGTTGGTGGCGCCGTCCACTGAGGGCGAGTGGGCGAGCGACGTGGAGGTCATCGAGGGCGACCTCGTGCTCCAGGGCGCACACGTGGAGCGCGCCGCCTTCCCCGCGCTCAAGGCCGTGCAGGGCGCCCTCGTCGTCGAGGCGTGCCCGCGCCTGGTGCACCTCGACCTGCCCGCGCTCGTCGCCGCCGGCAGCGTGAAGGTCGACTCGAACCCGCTGCTGGTGGCCCTCGACCTCCCGTCACTGCAGGCGGCAGAGGGCGACGTGGTGGTGACCGGCAACCGCTTCTTGATGCGCCTCTCGCTCCCGGCGCTCGAGCGCGCGCGCACGGTGCAGGTGCTCTACGACGACGCCCTGCCGGGCTCCGAGGTGACGCCCCTCGTGGAGCGCCTGGGCGCCGCGATGGTGGTGCACCGGGCCAACCCCGACACGCCGCGCGACGCGCTCAAGGCGCTCCTCGGGGGCGCCTGGGTTCGCGAGGCAGAGCGCGCGCAGCTGCGGCTCGTCGCGCCCTGGTTCCCGGAGCACCCCGGGGTGGCCGAGCTCACGCTCTTCGACGCCCTCTTGACCGGCGTCGATGGCGACGCGCTGGAGGCGCACCTCTCGCGCGTCATCGCCCTGAACGCTGGCCAGCCCGCCGACCGCTCGACGCGACTCCTCCGGCAGGCACTGCGCGGGGCCCGCCCCTTGCGCGGGGAGCGCGAGCGCCTGGCCGCCGTCACCCCGGCGCCCGACGCCGAGCGACGCTGGGGCGCGCTGGCGACGCGGCTGGCGACCTCGCCGTGGCGCGACGCGCTCGTCGAAGCGCTCCTGCGCCGCGTCATGGGCCTCTACCTCGTCGAGGCCCTGCCGCCCTCGCTCGCGGGGGCCGGGGCCTGGCTCGAGGCGCGCGCGGCGTGCGACCATGAGCCCGAGGCCTTCGCCCAGCGCCTCGCCCGCGCGGCGCCGTCGGTGGAGCCCGTCTCGCGCCTCTGGTCTCTCCTCTCGGCGGAGCTCTCCTCCTTCGGCTGGCACCTCGCGAGCTGGGGGCGGCAGCATGGCCGTGGCGAGCTGCTCGGGCGCGAGGTGGCGCTCCTGGAGGCGCAGCTCGAAGGGGATGCGCCGGCCGACGACGAGGCGCCCTCGTCGTTGCTGCGCACCTGGCTCATGCACGACGCGCGGCGCAGCGAGGCCGAGGAGGAGCGAGCGCGCGCGTTGGCCGCCGCTCTCGAGCAGGCCATCGCGCCGGCGCTCGCGGAGGCCGCGAAGCGCCTCGACGCGGCCGCGCTGGCGTCGCTGCGCGCCGTCATCGACGGTCCCCTTCGCGCGCGCATCGACGGCGACACGCCTTCCGGCGCCGACTACCGCGAGCAGGATGGCCTGCGCTGGTTTCGCCTGACCTTCAAGCGCCGCCGCGCGGAGCTCGCGGCCTGGCGTGACGACGCCTTTCACGCCTGCACGCCCTTCGAGTTCCTGGCGCTGGGCTTCCCGTCTCCGGCGCGCGTGCAGGCGCTCTACCTCGAGGCCTTCGACGGGCTCGCCTGCGGGCAGGACGCCGTCGCCAGCCTCGTCGCCAGGGAGCCTTCGCTGGCGCCCGCGCTCCAGGCGTGGCGCCCCCCCTGGCGCGACGACGACGGCGCCGTGCACTTCTTCGGGGTGCGGGAGCAGCGCGTGGTGGAGGTGGTCGTCACCCCCAGGGGAGGGCTCACCTTCAAGGCCGGCTGGGCGGTACCGGCGCCCCCGGATCCCCCAGAGGAGTGCTGGGAGGAGTGACGCGCACTGGCGGGCTGGCTCGATGTTCGCAAGGCTGCAGCCCGTGCCCGCCGTCCGCCGCGCCCTGCAGCCCCTCGACATCACCCTTCGTCACGGGCGCACCTACCAGCGCGTGCGCAAGGCCTTCCTCGCCTTCTCCGTGTCGCTGACGGTGGGGCTGCCCCTGTGGCACCTGCAGGCCCTCCACGCAGAGGGGGCGGGCGTGGGCGCCGACTCTGCGTGGGGCCGCGTGGTGAGCTGGCTCCCGGCGACGCCGCCGCCCTTCATGGGGGCGCCGACCTCCGTGTGGGTCGCCTTCTTCGAGCTGGTCGACCCGATGTTGACGCTGAGCGTCGCCATTCAGCGCGGCGTCAGCTGGGCCCTGGTGTGGACTGTCCTCCCCGGTGTGGCGGTGGTGATGCTCCTGGGGCGCTTCTTCTGCGGGTGGGCCTGCCCCTACCTGCCCGTCCTGGCAGCCTCCAACGCGGCCCGCTTCGCCTTGACGCGCCTGGGCGTGCCGCTGCCCGACGTGAAGGTGCCGCGGGTGATGAGCCTCGTGGTGCTGGTGGGCGTGCTGGCGGTTGGCGCCTTGCTCGGCACGCAGCTGGCGCCGCTCCTCTATCCGCCGGCCGTCATCGGGCGAGAGGCCTTCCGCGCCGTCTTCTACGGCTCCTTCGGGGCCGGGGCGCTGCTGGTGGCGGCGGCCTTCGTCTTCGACACCTTCGTCTCGCGCGCGGGCTTCTGCCGCTCGCTGTGCCCGGGCGGCGCGATGTTCTCGTTGGTGGGCATGGCCTCGCCGCTGGTGGTGCACAACGAGCGGAGCAAGTGCACCGACTGCACCGTGTGTGACGTCGTCTGCAACCTGGGCCAGTCGCCCATGACGGCGAAGCTCGACTCCGGCTGCGAGCGCTGTGGCAAGTGCATCGCCTCGTGCCCCACGCAGGCGCTCAGCTGGAAGCTGCAGTCGCCGCTGGCGAGGAAGCCCGAGTGAACCGCCGCGGCCTCATCGGCGCCCTCGCCGCCGCCGTGGCCCTCGCGGCCGTGCCGAAGAAGGCGCGGGCCTCGGCGAAGAAGATTCGCCCGCCCGGCGCCCTGGCCCCCGGCGCCTTCGAGCAGGCCTGCATCGGCTGCTTCCGCTGCGCCGAGGTTTGCCCCACCACGGCCATCCGCTTCCCCGGGGCGCTCTCCCTCGAGACGGCGCTGCCCTTCCTCGAGCTGTCCGAGCGCGCGTGCGTGGTGTGCATGAAGTGCACGAACGTGTGCCCCACGGGCGCGCTCAAGCCCGTGCCCGCGCAGCCGGAGGTCATCGCGCGCGAGGTGCGCATGGGCGTGCCGAAGCTGGAGCGCTCGACCTGCCTCCCGTGGACGGGGCAGGGCGTGTGCCGCCTCTGCTACCAGGTGTGCCCCTACCCGGACCGCGCGGTGGAGCTCGTCGGGCCACAGAAGGCCCCGCTCTTCCACGCCGACGCGTGCATCGGCTGCGGCCTCTGTGAAGAGGCGTGCCCCGACGGCGCGCGCTCCATCACCATCGAGCCCCTGCCGTGACCACGCGCCCGCCACTCAAGACCGTGGTGCGCAAGAAGTGGACGCGCCGCGACCTCTTCAAGCTGGCGCCCGTCGGCGCGCTGGGCCTCGGTGTCGCGGGCCTGGGCCTGGTGGGCCGCGAAGATGCCACGCCCACGCGCGTGAAGGGCACCTGCCGCTTCTGCCTCATGCACTGCGGCATCGAGGGCGTGGTGCGCGACGGGAGGCTGCTCAAGGTCGAGGGCGACCTCCAGTCGCGCACGCGCGGCTTCGTGTGCGAGCACGGCTACGCCTTGCGCGAGGTGGTGCACAGCCACGACCGCCTGCGCCTGCCGCTGGTGCGCCGCGGCGGGGCCTTCCACGAGGTGAGCTGGGAGGCGGCCCTCGCGCTGGTGGCCTCGAAGCTGGCGGCGGTGAAGGCCGAGCACGGCGCGCGCGCGGTGGTGCTGCAGACGGGGTGGCCCTTCGTGCGGCACCCGCTCGTCACCTTCTTCCACCGCTTCCTCCGCGCCTACGGCAGCCCCAACGTCGCCACCGTGGCCAGCCTGTGCGAGGCGAGCCTGCGCATGGGCCAGGCGCTCACCGTGGGCACCAAGTACTCCGCGGACCTGCGCCGCTCGAAGACGATGCTGGTGTGGGGCGCCAACCCCTGGGTCACCGCGCCGCCCTTCGCGCACCTCATCTCAGACAAGGCGCGCACCGGCACGCTCTTCGTCATCGACCCGGTGAAGACGACGCTGGCGAAGGAGGCGACGGAGCACGTCTCGGTGCGCCCCGGCACCGACGGCGCGCTGGCCCTGGGGCTCATCAAGCTCGTGCTCGAGGCGCGGCCGGTCAACGCCGAGCTCCTCCCGCGGCTGCACGGGCTCGAGGAGCTGCGGGGGCTCGCGGCGCAGTACCCGGTGGAGCGCGTCGTCGAGCTGACCTCCGTGCCCGCGGCGCAGGTGCTGCGCCTGGCCACCGCGCTCCTGGAGCAGGGGCCCGTCAGTATCTGGCAGGGCCTGGGCGTGGAGCACCACGTCAACGGCGTGCAGACGACGCGGGCCATCTCGGCGCTCGAGGTGCTCTGCGGCCGCTTCGACGGCACGGTGGACCTGCGCACGGTCGTCTCGCCGCCGACGAAGAACTTCCACGCGGAGCCGTTGCCGGCGCTGTACCGCCTCAAGACGCCGACGCCCGCGCCGCCGGAGCCGGTCGACCCGCCGCTCGGCCGGGAGCGCTTCCCGCTCTACGAGCGCTACAACCGCGAGGCGCAGGGCGAGCTGTGGCCCGACGCGGCGCTCACCGGCGCGCCCTACCCGGTGCGCGCGGTGCTGCTGTGGGCCAACAACGCGCTCGTCACGTCGGCCGACAGCCAGCACGTCTCGGCGGCGGTGGAGAAGCTGGACCTGCTGGTGACGGTGGACCCCTTCTTCTCGGAGTCGGCGCAGCGCAGCGACGTGGTGCTGCCGGCCGGCACCTTCGCCGAGCTCTCCGCCGACGCCGACACGCCGAGCCTCGTGCCGCCGCAGGGCGCCGCGCGCTCCGACTACGAGATCCTGCGCGGGCTGGCGCACGCCTGCGGCCTGGGCGACTCCTTCCCCTGGGCCACCTTCGACGCGGCGCTCAAGGCGCCCATGGTGGAGTTCATGAAGGACGAGGCGCTGCAGCCCAGGCCCCGGCCCGACGCGGTGCTCGACTTCGGCACGCCCACCGGGAAGATCGAGCTGGCCAGCACCATCCTCCCCGAGTTCGGCCAGAGCGCGCTCCCGGAGTGGACGGCGCCTCCCGACGTGCCCGGCGGCGACTTCCCGCTGCGCCTCGTCACCGGCCCGCGGCCGCGCGCGCGCATCAACTCGCAGTTCGGCCAGAGCCCCAGCATCAAGGCCCGCATGCGCGAGCCGGAGGCCCTCGTGCACCCGACGGTGGCCGGGCCCCTGGGCCTCACCACCGGCGCGCGCGTCACCGTCATCTCGCCGCGCGGCCGCATCACCCTGCGCGCGGTGGTGACCGACGACGTGCACCCGGAGTGCGTGGTGCTGCCCTCGGGCTGGGGCGAGGCCTGCGCGAACCAGCTCATCTCCGGCGAGCACCGCGACCCCATCAGCGGCTTCCCCGCGCTGCGGAGCGCCGTGTGCCGCCTCGAGACCCCGCGGGCCTGAGGCGGCTGTGAAGAGGTCTCCTCCCTCGCCGGACGTGCCGAGCTGTGTCGCCGGGCATCACCGCGAGCCCTCGACGCAGCACGGGGCTGCTCCACCGGGCTTCGCTGGGCGCCCCGCGCGTCAGCTCACCTCGAGGCGCTCCGCCAGCCAACGGATGAGGAGGTCGCCTGGCCCGTCGAGGCTGGGCGTCGGCGCGCCGCCCTCGTGGCTGGCGAGCGCCACGGTGCCCTCGGCCACGTCGAGGAGCGCCCAGTCCTGCTCCACGTCGGCGAAGGCGAGCCAGCGCGCCGGGTCCAGCGTGAGCGGGCACTGGGTGTCGAGGCGCCCGTCGAAATACGGAGAGAGCTCGAGGCCCTCGGGCGCGCCGTCGTCGATGCGCACGCCGTTGTGTTGGCGCAGGAGCGACAGGAGCGGCGGGGGGAGCGCGGCGTCACCCTCGAGCGGCGCGCTGAAGCTCGCCCAGACGCCCGGCTCCTTCCACTCGATGCTCATCGAGCCGTCGGGGTTGGTGTCGACGTCGCCCCGCGCCAGGCAGGCGACGAGCAGCTCGTACGTCTCGTCGCAGGTGGCCCACGGGGCGAGCCACCGCGTGACGGCCTCCACGCGCGCGGCCGCGTCAGCGGCGCCGGTCACGTCCTCCCAGCGGCCGGGCGTCGTCGCCCGCGGCGTCCTCGTTCCCAGCGCCGCGGTGCGCAGGGCCTCGACGGGCACCTCAGTGAGCCCGAGGAGGTGCCGGACGAAGAGCGCGTCGCCGCGCTGCTCGAGGTTCGGGGCGAAGACGGTGTTCCGCCGCACGAAGGGCAAGAGCCGCACGGTGCCCGCGACCCTGCCGGTGGCGACCTCGAGGCCCACCACCGAGCCGCCCTCGCGCAGGTACCAGGCCCACGCGCCGTCGGGAGCCAGCCCCAGGGCCCGCGCGTCGCGCACGCGGTGCACGCGGCGCTGGGTGCCGTCGGCGCTCCACACCACGAGCGCGCCGTAGACGAGCGCGGCGAGCGTCGAGCGATCGGCCGACACGGCGACGCGGCTCACCTGGCGGTGCGGGGTGGCGAGCGGGGTCACCGCCTCGCCGCGCACCAGCGCCGCGCCGGCGTCGGAGCCCACCAGGAGCACCTCGGCCGACACGAAGCGGGCGTGGGCCCAACCCGCCAGGGCCTCGCGGGGCACGGCGCCGAGGGCCTCGCCGGTCGCGAGGTCGAAGCGCTTCACCTGTCGCTTGCTCGTCACGAGGAAGCTCGCCCCGTCAGGTGCCACGTCGAGCTCGCCCACCCAGTCGGAGAAGGTGGACCTCGGCAGGTGGTGCAGCGCGGCGCCCGAGGCGGCGTCGAGCAGCCACGCGCCTCCTGCCCGTGTGCCCACCACGAGGCGGGTGTCGTCGGGCGAGAGCGCGAGCGCGCTCAGGGCGCTGAAGGCCTCCGGCGCCGGCGCAGGGAGCGCCACCGGCTCCCCACCCGCGCGAGAGAGCCGCACCACGCGGCCGGAGAGCTCCTTCGGCGCGTCGAGGGGCGCGAGCGTGGTGAAGCAGCCGTTTCCGTCTCGGGTGAGGGCGAGCGGGGCGAGGTCGCTGGCCTGGTCATGGGTGAGGAGCGGACGGGGCGCGGTCGGCATGTTGGCGCCGATAGCACGGTGACGCGGCGGTTCAGCCCCTCACGTCGGCTCACCCTGCCACGCGCCGAAGGCCAGCTTGGCGGTCGCGGCGTGGGGGTCGGGGGCGTGCCCCTCGTCGGTGATGACGCCTCGCTGTGCGAGCATCGCGGAGAAGACGGCCGAGGGGCTGGGGCCGGTCGCCCAGCCGTACTTCGACTCGAGCTGGGCGACGATGTCCCGGTAGACCTCGCGGAAGTGCTCGAAGGCGGTCGGCGTGGCGGGCACCACGCGCAGGTGGGTGAGCCACGCCCACACCGCCTCGTCGCCGGCGTCGAGGGGCGCCACCGCGAGCGCGGCGGTGAGCAGGGTCCAGTGCGCGGGGTTCTCCATGGCCGGCCTGCGTCACCGCGGGGGGAAGTGCGACGGCGCCTCGAGCGCGAGCGCCGCGAGGAGCGGCAGCGCGCGATCGTCGAAGAAGTACGGCGCGCGCGACTCCGCGTCGAGGACGCCCACCACCTTGCCGTTGGCGTCGTAGAGCGGCAGGCACACCTCGCTCTGCACCTGTGGGTCGCACTCGGAGTAGGCGCCGCCCGCGGCCACGGCGGCGCGCACGTCTTGCAGCTCGCGCGCGCGGCCCGTGAGCGCCACGGCGACGTTGGTGGACCGCTGCGCGAAGGCCTCGGTGAGGGGGAACTCGCCGCGGCTCTCGGCTCCACGCCAGGCCAGCTTCACCAGCTGGTCGCCGCGCACCTGGTACACGCCCACCCAGTCGGCCTTCGTGTGCTCCTGCGCCCACTCCACCAGCGCGTCGAGCGTCATCAAAGCGAAGGAGGTCTGCACCGAGCGGCCGCCGAGCGCCGCCCCCAGGTCGAAGGGCTTCGGGTCGAGCTCGCCGCGCAGCGAGCAGCTCCCGTCGGGCGAGAGCCTGGGCACCTTGTAGAAGTAGAGCGCGTTGAGCGCCGAGGGGGTCGCCGGGAGGCTCGCCTTCTTGGCCTCCTCGAGGACGCCCCACAGCGCCTGCTGCGCCTCGCGGATGACGCCCACGTCGAGGGTGAGGCCGGCGTGCTGCAGCCACGAGCGCGTGTCCATGCGGGGGAGTCTACGTGACGCCGCTGGAAACGACGTCGAACTTCCCGCGTGAGCGTCAGGCCTTCGTGCCCGCCGGGAGCAGCTCCGCGAAGAAGTCGTTGCCCTTGTCATCGACCACGATGAACGCGGGGAAGTCGACCACCTCGATGCGCCAGACGGCCTCCATGCCGAGCTCGGGGAACTCGAGCACCTCGACCTTCTTGATGCAGTCCTGCGCGAGGCGCGCCGCGGGGCCGCCGATGCTGCCGAGGTAGAAGCCGCCGTGCTTCTTGCAGGCGTCGG
>CAYUZK010000245.1:0-8849 GCA_964449625.1 uncultured Archangium sp. | reverse complement strand
CTGCGGTGGCTCGCCTCGAGGCACTCAGGGCCGCAGCCGCCGGCGAGCGCAGCGTCGTGACGGTGTTCGCCGCTCTCCTCAAGAGCGACCCGACACCCGCGCAGGCCCTGGAGTACGAGGGGTGGCTCCGCGTCCTCTCCGGCGTCGAGCCCACCGAAACCACGTTGCCGCTCCCCTGACGGTGGCACCAGCCCGTTAGTGGCAGGCTCGCCCAAAACGCGCGAGGGTGAAGGCCCCCATGTCGTCCTCCGACGTCGTCATCCTCTTCGGCGGGGCCTCGAGTGAGCGCCTCGTCTCGGTCGCCTCGGCGCAGAACGTGAGCGCGCACCTCCCGCTGGCGGCCTGCTGGTTCCTGGCGCCCACCGGCGAGGTCACCGTCGTCACCGCCGTGGAGCTCGCCGCGCACGGGCGCCCCTTCGAGGTGCCCTTCGCGCCCGCCGCCGGGCCGACCTGGCCCTCGCTGGAGGCCGCCCTCGACGCGCCGGGCACGAAGGGCCTCGTCTTCTTCCTCGCGCTCCACGGCGGCGAGGGCGAGAACGGCGTCACGCAGCGGCTCTTCGAGGAGCGCCGCCTCGCCTTCACGGGCACCGGCAGCCGCGCCTCCGCCGACGCCTTCGACAAGGCGCGCACCAAGCAGCTCGCCGCCGCGCAGGGCGCCCGCGTGGCCGAGGCGCGCGCGATTCCTCCGCTGAGCCGCGACGAGGCGGTGGGCACGCTCCACGCGCTCCTCGCGCAGCACCGCCGCTGGGTCCTCAAGCCGCTCGCCGACGGCTCGAGCCACGGCCTCATCCACCTCGCGGGCTCCGAGGCGGTGGACGCCGCGGCCACCACCCTCGCCTCCCTGGGCCTGCCGTACCTCGCCGAGGTCTTCATCGAGGGCCGCGAGCTGACGGTGGGCGTGGTGGACGACGACGACGGCCCCACGGCGCTCCCGGTGTCCGAGGTGCGGCTCGTGCCCGGCGGCGCCTTCGACTACGCCGGCAAGTACCTCGGCCGCGGCACCGAGGAGGTGACGCCCGCGGACCTCACCGACGCCGAGCGCGCGCAGGCCCAGGCCCTGGGCGTCCTCACCCACCGCGCGGTGGCCTGCTTCGGCTACTCGCGCACCGACATGATCCTCACGCCCGCGGGGCCCGTGCTGCTGGAGATCAACACGCTCCCCGGCCTCACCCGGGCCTCCTTCATTCCCCAGCAGCTCGCCGCCGCGGGCCGCGAGCTGCCGGCCTTCCTCCACCAGCAGCTCGCGCGGGCAAGAGCGCGCCGCGACGCCTCGCGCTGAAGAGCCCATGGCGCCCCGCGAGCACACGGTGAAGCTCCCGCAGCCCCACCAGGTGCTCGCCGGGAAGTACCGCATCGTGGAGCGCGCCGGCACCGGCGGCATGGGCCTGGTCTTCCTCGGCGAGGAGCTCGGCACCGGCCGCCGCGTCGCCCTCAAGTTCCTCGACCCCGAGCCCACCGACGACGAGTCGCGCCTCGCGCGCTTCCTCCGCGAGGGCAAGGTGGGCCTCGAGGTCAAGCACCCCGGCGCCGCGCAGCTGCTCGACTTCGGCCGCGACGCCTCGATGCGGCTCTTCCTCTGCTTCGAGTACATCGAGGGCGAGGACCTCCGCGAGCTCCTCCGCCGCGAGGGCCGCCTGCGCTTCGAGGAGGCCCGCGCCATCACCCTGCAGGTGGCCGAGGTGCTGGCCTTCGCGCACGAGCGCGGCGTCGTGCACCGCGACATCAAGCCCGAGAACCTGCGCGTGCTGCGCGACGCGAGCGGCACGATGGTGAAGGTGCTCGACTTCGGCATCGCGCGGCTCCTCAAGGACACCGGCGCCCGCCTCACCGCCGAGGGCATGCTCGCCGGCACGCCCCGCTACATGGCCCCCGAGCAGGTCAGCGACGAGCCCTTCGACGGCGGCGTCGACCAGTACGCCCTGGGCCTGGTGCTCTACGAGATGCTCACCGGCGCCGCCGCGATGCCCGGCCGGAACATCACGCAGATCCTCATGCACCAGCTCCAGACGCCGGTGCCGGCCCTCGGGAGCGTCGACGCCGCCCTCGCCAGCCCCGAGGTGGACGCCTTCCTCGCGCGGGCCTGCGCCAAGGCGCGCGACCAGCGCTTCGCCACGATGGCCGACTTCAGCGCGGCGCTCGCGGCGCTCCGCATTGACGAAGCCCGCTGGGCCACCGCCGCGCTGCCCCACCAGGCCGGCGCCGCCGGCAGCGAGGCGCTCACCCGCGACCACCGGGGGAGCGGCAACGCCCGGGGCCTGAGCGACACCTTCGTACGGCCGCAGGAGGCGACGCAGACCGAGCTGCCGCGCGAGCGCCACCTCGACGACGCGAAGGCGAAGGCGGAGGCGGAGGTGGAGGCGAGGCCGCAGGCACTCACGCAGACGGGAACGCCGCGCCCGCGCCTCCCCGCGCCCGACGACGCTGGCGAGACCCCGAGCCCGCAGGCGCTCACGCACGCAGGAAGGCCGCGCCCGCACCTCCGCGCTCCCGAAGACGCTGGCGAGACCTTGAGCCCGCAGGCGCTCACGCACACAGGAGCGCCGCGACAGCACCTCGCCGCGCCCGACGACGCTGGCGAGCCCCCGAGCCCACAGGCGCCCACGCACACAGGAACGCCGCGCCCGGACCTCCCCGACGCAGAGGACGCGCGGCCCGAGGTGCCCACGGAGCCCGACCGCGCCGCCGTCTCCCGCCGCGGCGTCGGCGAGTCCGCGCCTGCGCGCGCCACCGCGCTCGAGGCCGAGGGCGTGACACACCCCGGCCGCTCAGCCCGGGCTCCCTCGCCCTCGCGGCGTGAGGCCCCCGGCTTCCCCGGCGACGAGGGCCGTCCGCGCGTGCAGTCGGGCTCGGCTCCGGACCGGGCTGACGACGTGAACGAGGCCGCGTCGCCCCCGCTCCGGGCCGAGGTGCCCACCGAGCCCGAGCGGCCTGCAGTGGCGCGCCGCGTGCTGCCGCCCGCGCTCCAGGTCACCACGCCGGCCCGCCCCCAGGGCCTCGACACCGTGATGGGCCTGGCGCCGCCGGCCCCGCCCCGCCGCGCGCGTCCGGGGCTGTGGCTGGGGGTGATGCTCGCCTCGGCGCTCGTCGGCTTCGCCGTCGTGTGGTGGCTCACCCACCGCTGACTCCCCCAGGCCGGGGAGCCCCTCCCGTGGGCACCGCGTTCGATGGTACGACTTCCAGATGCTCCGCCGGTTGATCTCCCTCACGCTTTCCCTTGCCGCGGTCGCCGGAGCCCAGCCCGTCGAGGCGCCGAAGCTGTCGGCGGCCGACCGGCAGAAGCTCGAGGCCAGCGGCGTGGTGGTGCGCGAGCTCAAGCCCACCGACAACCGCGGCGTCTCGGCCGTGGCCCTGGGCGTGGTCGACGCGCCGCCCGACGAGGTGTGGCCGGTGGTGCGCGACTGCGAGCACTTCTCGAAGTTCCTCCCCAGCACCAAGGCGAGCGCCCGCAAGGAGGAGCACGGCGACTCGGTGTGCTTCGACGAGATCTCGCTCCCCTTCCCCCTCACCAACCTCTGGGCCGACACGAAGTCCGTCGCGCGCCAGGAGCCCGCCGGGCACTACCAGCGCGAGTGGACGCTCGTGCGCGGCACCTACCGCCGCAACCGCGGCGCGTGGACGGTGGTGCCCTGGGGCGAGGCGGGCGCGCAGTCGCTCGTCAGCTACTTCATCGACTCGGACCCCTCGATGGCGGTGCCCGACTTCCTCCTGCGCTCGGCGCAGACGGGCTCGCTGCCGCAGGTCATCGCCGGGCTGCGCAAGCGCGTCGAGGCGCTCCGCGGCAGCGCGAAGTAGCTACTTCGCCGTCGTGGCCTCGAGGGCCTTCTTGTACTGCCGCGCCACCTGCCCCATCACGAAGCGGCGCGGGAGGAAGCGGAAGGCGAGGTTGCCCAGGCGGTTCATGAAGCCCTGCACGTGCAGCGGCGGCCGCGCGGCCAGGGCCTGCACCGCCTCGCGGGCGACGTCGTCCACCGGGGCGAGCCAGCTCCGCAGGGGGCCGAACTTCTCGCCGGCCGTCATCTCGGTGACGATGCCCCCGGGCGCGAAGACGGTCACCGACACGCTCGTGCCCTCGAGCTCGTGCGCCAGCGACATGCCGAAGGCGGTGAGGAAGGCCTTCGTGCCCGAGTACGCCGACTGGTACGGCACCGGGTAGAGGCCCGCCATCGAGGTGACGAGCATGATGCGCGCCGAGGCCTGGCTCACGCGGAAGTGCTGCACCAGCTCGGTGGTGATGCGCGCGGTGCCCACCACGTTGAGCTGCAGCATCGCCTCGAACTCCGCCCAGGCGAGCTCGTGGTGGTGCCCGAAGTGCGTGACGCCGGCGTTGAGCACCACCGCGGCCAGCGGGAGCTGCTTCACCTCGGCCAGCAGGCGGTCGATGTCGGCGTGCTTGCCGGTGTCGCCGGCGAGCGCCCGCACCTCGACGCCCTTCGTCACGAGCTCCGTGCGCAGGGCCTCGAGGCGCTCGAGGCGCCGGGCCGTGAGCACGAGGTTGGCGCCCGCGCCCGCGAGCTGCCGGGCGAGCTCCTGCCCCAGGCCCGACGAGGCGCCCGTCACCCAGACCCACTGTCCCTTCAAGTTCATGCCCCTGCGCCTACCACAGGGCGCCTCAGGCCGCGTCGCGCGACGCGACGACGACGCGGTTGCGGCCTGACCGTTTGGCCTCGTACATCGCCGAGTCGGCGGCCTTGAGCAGCGCCGAGGGCGCCTCGCCCCGCTGGAGCGGCGCCACGCCCATGGAGATGGTGACCGGCGGCACCTGCCGGCCGTCGGGCAGCTTCGGCGTCGTCTGCGCCACCACCTCCCGCACGCGCTCACCGGCCGCGTGCGCGTCGGCCAGCGGCGTGTTGGGGAAGAGGATGACGAACTCTTCGCCGCCGAAGCGGGCCACGAGGTCCGTCGGCCGCAGGTTCTTCGCCAGCGTCGCCGCGACGGTGGACAACACCACGTCGCCCACGTCGTGGCCGTGCCCGTCGTTGAACTGCTTGAAGTGGTCGATGTCGATGAGGGCCACGCACAGCGTGTGCCCGTCGCGCTCGTGGCGCTCCACGAGGCGGTGGAGCGTCTCGTCGAGCCACCGCCGGTTGTGGATGCCCGTGAGCCCGTCGAACATCGCCGCGCGCTCGTAGAGGCGGCGCTTCTCGATGTTGGTGGACACCGTGGCGTTGTTGCGGCGCAGGCGCTCGGCCAGCTTGACGATGAGGTTCACCGAGAAGGGGTGCGAGGTCTGCACCAGCTCCCAGAAGGCCTCCTCGTCGAGCGACACCAGCTCCGTCGCCGCGCGCGCCACCACGAAGGCCGAGGCCGGCTCGCCGGTGATGACCGCCAGCTCGCCCACCGTCTCGCCCGCCCCCAGCACGGCGATGGGCTCGGCCGTCGGCTCGCCGAGCGTGACGCCCAGCTCGCCGGACAGCACGAAGTGAATGGCCTCGCCGGCGCTCCCCTGCCGGATGAGGACGTCGCCTTGCGCCAGCGCCCGCCGCTGCCCCGTCTGGAGCACCTGCTGCCGCTGCGCCGCGCTGACGCCCTCGAGCATCGCGATGTGTTCCAGCCCCGCCGTCGTCGACATGCGCCGCGCAGCCTAGGGCCACCGGCCCGCCGCCGTCACCCGCCGAAGGCCATCGACTCGAAGAGGCCGCGGCCGATGGAGAGGATGCCGCCGGCCACCAGCAGCAGCGCGCCGCCGATGCCCGCCAGCGGCAGCACGAAGCCCGGCGTCGGCTGCTTCTTGTTCTTGTACAGGGCCACCTGCGCCACGACGGTGGCCACGGACATCATCACGAAGTGCCCGATGAGCGCCGGGTAGTAGCGCCCCATGGCCACCAGCACGACGCCCACCAGCACCTGGGTGTGCATCAGGCCCACGAAGGACGAGCCCAGGGCCCGGTGCAGCTTGCCGAAGGTGCCGCCGCGGGCCAGGCCCACGGCCAGCACCACGAGGTTCACCAGGCCCAGGACGAGGACGAGGTACCGGAGCCCGGAGTGCGCATGGAAGAGGCCAGTCATGGGGGCTCCTGTTAGCGACCCCGGCGCCTGCATGCACGGACTGATGTGGCCCAGGCGCGGGGAAGGGCCAGTTGACCTTGCCTGCACTTGAGCGCCAGCATGCAGGCATGTCACCGAAGGCACACCAGTACACCATTCGCAACGTGCCGCCGCGCGTGCACCGGGCGCTGGCGAAGAAGGCGGCCGAGCGGGGCGTGAGCCTCAACTTGCTGGTGGTGCAGGCGCTCGAGGCGGAGGCGGGCCTTCGCCCGGAGGTGAAGGTGTGGACCGACCTCGACGACCTCTTCGGGAGCTGGGTGCACGACCCCGCGGTGGACCGCGCCCTCGCGGGGCAGCGCCAGGTCGACCCGAAGGACTGGGCGTGAAGCTGGCGCTCGACACGAACGCCTACCGCCTCGCGATGGACGGTGACGCCGACGCGGTGCGGCTGGTGCGGACGGCGGACCGCGTGCTCCTCCCCGTGCCCGTCCTCGCGGAGCTCCGCTTCGGCTTCCTCAACGGGACGAAGGGGCGCGAGAACGAGGCGCACCTCGTGCGCTTCCTCGACCGCCCGCGCGTCGAGGTGCTGCGCTGCGACGAGGAGACGACGGTGCGCTACGCGGAGCTCAAGCTGCAGCTCAAGAAGCAGGGCACGCCCATTCCCATCAACGACGTGTGGATCGCCGCCCTGGTGCTGCAGCACCAGGCGACGCTCTTCACGCGCGACTCCGACTTCGAGCGCATCCCGCAGCTTCCGCGGGCCTGACGACCCGCGACGCGGAGGCGCAGGCGCGCACGGCCGGACGTGCGCGGGCGGCCTACCCGGCGACGGCGGGGAGCGGGTCGCTCGCGGGCGAGGCGAGCGCGGGCAGCACCACGCCGCCGCGCTGCGAGGCCTCGAGCGTGCCGCAGGCGGCGCCGATGTCCTTGCCGCCCGAGTAGCGCCGCGCGATGGGCGCCTTCACCACCTGCAGGTGGTCGCGGAAGGCCGCGAGCTCCTCCGCCGTGGGCGGCTCGTACTTTCCCGTGGGGTCCGTCACGTCGATGAGGTCGATCATCACCGGCACGTCGGCGAAGGTGTCGCGCAGCGCCTCGGCGTCTTCGCGGCCCACGTTGAAGCCGCGGATCATCACGTAGGCCACCATCGCCCGCGTGCCGGTCTCCTGAGCGTAGCGCTTGATCTCCTCCACCAGCGTGGCGAGCGGCCACGTCTTCTCCACCGGCAGCACCTGCGCGCGCTTGCCGGGAATGGCGGAGGTCACCGAGAAGGCCAGGCGGAAGGGCAGCCGGTCGGCCCGGTACTTGCGAATGCCCGGCACCCAGCCCGCGGTGCTGAAGGTGATGCTCTTGGCGGCGATGGCGAGGCCCGCCGGGTGGCAGAGGATGCGCGCCGCCCGCGTGGTGTTGGCGTAGTTGAGCAGCGGCTCGCCCATGCCCATGAAGACGACGCCCCGCACCGGGCGGTCGGCCTCGGCGCGCAGGCGCAGCACCTGGTCCACCACCTCCCAGGTCTCGAGGTTGCGCGTGAAGCCCAGCTTGCCCGTCATGCAGAAGTCGCAGGCCAGCGCGCAGCCCACCTGGCTCGAGATGCACACCACGTACTTGGTGTCGAAGAGGGGTATGCGCACGGCCTCGAAGCGGCCGCCCAGCGGCGACTCGAAGAGGTACTTCACGAAGCCGTCGTCGGCCCGGCGCCGCTCCACCACCGTCAGCCGCGGCAGCTCGCCGTTGGCCAGCACCCAGTCGCGCGTGACGGCGCGCACCTGAGGCGCGGCGCGCAGCGCGTCGAGGTCCTCCGCGCCGTGGCTGAAGACGCCCGCGAAGAGCTTGAGGCACTCCGTGCGGTTCGCCCCCTGCGCGGTGAGCGCGGCCGAGAAGCCGTCGAAGTCGTGGTTCTTCAGGTTCAGCACGGGGCCGTGGCGCGTAGCACGGCTGGCCGCCCGCGCGACAGCCGGCGCCGCCGCGTCAGAGCGAGAGCTGCCAGACCCGCTGCCCGGTCTCCACCGGCGAGGGCCCGTAGCGCACGCGCGGGCGGCTCAGGAGCGACCGGGGGATGGTCTCGCCCTCGTCCGGCGCGCGGCCCCGCTCCGCGACGGTGGCCAGGGCGCTGAAGAAGAAGTCGACGGCGTCGGCGACCTGCGAAGACGGCGTGTCCACCAGCAGGTCCGGCAGGCCGAGCTGCGCCATGCCGAAGCTCAAGAGCGCCGTGCGCCCGCCGGGCTCCGGCGTCACGCTGACGCCCACCCACAGCGGCAGCGGGAGTGGCGCCTCCTGCGCGAGTTCCACGAAGAAGCCCGGCGCGTGCGTCACCGGCGCCGCGGCCCAGTGCACGCCCAGGCCGTCCACCGCGCGCGTGACGGCGGCCACCAGGCGCGTGAAGGTCGACAGCCGCTCGAGCGCCGTGGCCTCGCGCTCGGCCCCGGCCAGCCGCGAGAGGAGCCCCGAGGCCTTCGCCTGCATCGCCCCCTCGAGCGTCACGCAGAGGTGCGCGGTGTGCGGCGCGAGGCGCCAGCGGCCGTCGAGCGACGAGAGGCTCAAGAAGGCCGACGTCTCCGCCGCGGCGTGCGGCACCGGGCCGGGCACCACCGCGACGCGCACCGTCGCCCCCTCGAGCTCGACGACGAGCCCGCCGGCCGTCTCGCGCCAGTCGAGCCGCGCGCGCGGGAGCAGCGGCCTCGCCGCGAGTTCCAGCGCGGCGCGCGTCGGGAGCCGAGGCGCTGAGGTCAACACACAGACGGGCGTCATCGGGGCGAGCGTCCCGCGCACGGTGAGGACAAGGCGCGACGCCCCGCGGCCGGCCTCAGGGCACCAGCTCGACGACGGAGAACGTCACCTGCGCAGCCGCCGACGTCACCTCGCGGCGC
>CAYUZK010000244.1:0-8865 GCA_964449625.1 uncultured Archangium sp. | reverse complement strand
GCCCCCGCCGCCCGCGCCGCTGCCCGCCGACGTGGCCCGCGCGCTGGCCGATCGCCTCGAGGCCGAGGCCGCCCGCGCGAAGACGCGCGCCGCGCTCTCGCGCGAGCTGGTGGACCTCATCGTGCATGCGCCGGCCGTCGACGCCGCCGCCTCGCGCGCCCTCGGCCTCTCGTACCGGCCGCTCTCTGAAACCCTCGATGCCTGGGACGCGTGGGCCCGGCGCATGGGCCTGTTGACCCCCCCACGCCCGGAGCTCTCCGCATGACCGACGACGCCCTGCAGCAGCGCATCTTCTCGATGATGGCCCAGCTCACCACCGTGAAGCCCGGCGACATCCGCCTCGAGCACCGCCTCCGCGAGGACCTGGGCCTCGACTCGGTCTGCTCCATGGAGCTGCTCTCGATGTTGGCCGAGGAGTTGCAGCTCGACGTGCCGATGGAAGAGGCTGCGCAGGTGACGACGGTTGCGGGGACCGTGGAGATGGCGCGTCGCCACCTCGCCTTGCGGAGCGCCTGATGATCGCTGACGACGTCGTGGGGCCGCTCGTCCAGAGCGTGCGCGCCTTCGCGCAGGACCACCTCCGCCCGCTGGAGATCGACCGGGCGCACCGCATCCCCTCAGGCGTGCTCGAGGGCCTCGCGGAGCTGGGCCTCTTCGGCGTCACCTTGCCGCAGGCGTACGGCGGCGCGGGGCTCTCGGCGCTCGCGGCCACGGAGGTGGTGGCGGCCCTGGCCGAGCACGACCGCTCGGTGGCCACCACCGTCGGCCTGCACCTGGGCCTGGGCACGCGCGGCCTCGTCGCCTGGGGCACGCGGCATCAGCACGAGCGCTGGCTCCCGGGCCTCGCCGCGGGCAGCGCCATCGCCGCTTTCGCCACCACCGAGCCCGCCGCGGGCAGCGACCTCTCGGCCATCGCCTCGCTGGTGAAGGAGCGACCAGGCGGCGGCCTCACGCTCACGGGGAACAAGATCTACGTCACCAATGGCGGCTTCGCCTCGCTGCTCACCATCACGGCGTCGACGCCGGGGCTGGGCGGGGCGCAGAAGGGCACGAGCCTGCTGCTCGTCGACCCGAAGACGCCGGGCGTGCTGTTGCAGCCCGAGGAGCACAAGCTGGGCCTGCGCGGCTCGTCGACGACGGCCTTCATCTTCGACGACGTGCAGCTCGACCACGACGCGCTCCTGGGCGAGCCGGGGCACGGGGCCAAGCAGCTCGCGCACGTGCTGTCGTGGGGGCGCCTGTTGCTCAGCGCGGGCACGGTGGGCACGGCCCGCGCGGCGCTGCAGCGGTCGCTGGCGCACGTGCACGAGCGCGTGCAGTTCCGCCGGGCGCTGGTGCGCCTCGAGGTGGTGCAGCAGCAGCTCGCGCACGCGGCGGCGCGGCTGTTCGGCATGCAGGCGCTGGTGCGCCTGGCGGCCCACGCCGAAGACGACCCCGAGCGCCTCGCGCGGCTCACCACCAGCGCCAAGGTGTTCTGCAGCGAGGGCGCGTGGGAGCTGTGCGACCTGGCGGTGCAGCTCCACGGCGGCTCCGGCTACATCGAGGACACCGGCGTGGCGGTGATGCTGCGCGACGCGCGCGTGCCCCGCATCTTCGAGGGCGCCAACGACGTGCTCCTCACCCACGCGGGCCTGGGGGAGCTGATGCGGCCCGCCCCGGCGCCTGCGATGCCCGAGCTCCAGCCGCTGTTCGACGCGGTCGACGCGCGGCGCCAGGCCATCGGTGGCTTGCGTGGCCTGCAGCAGCACGTGGCGCAGCGCGACCTCGGCCGGGCGGTGATGTGGCGCGACGCCACCATCGCCGCGCACCGGGCCGCGTCGTCGCACCTCGAGCGCGCCGCCGCGGCGCACCTCCTCGAGGAGGCGCTGCGCGTCACCCACGCCACCCCGTTCCACGCAGGCCCCATCGCGGACCTCGTGTCCGCCATCGTCGAAGGAAAGCTCCCGTGAAGATCCTCTTCGTCTACCCGCGCTTCTCTCGCCACGCCGAGGCGCACCCCGAGCTCAAGCAGTGGGTGCCGATGAACGAGTACCTGGGCTCGCCCTCGCTGGGCATCGCGATGATGGCGGCGATGACGCCCGACGACATCGAGCTCGAGTTCCGCGACGATCGGCTCTCGCCGGCTGACCGGCCGACCGACGCCGACCTGGTGTGCTTGAGCTTCTTCACCGCGGCCGCCTCGCGGGGCCTCGAGCTCGGGCGCTACTTCCGCGAGCAGGGCAAGCGCACGGTGGCCGGCGGCATCTTCCCCACCATGATGCCGCACCTGTGCGAGGAGGTCTTCGACGCGGTGGTGGTGGGCGAAGGCGAGCCGGTGTGGCCCAGGGTGCTGGCCGACGCGCGCCAGGGCACGCTGCGCAAGCGGTACGACCACCAGGTTCCGCAGGACCTCTCGGGCCTGCCGCTGCCCCGCGTCGACCTCTACCTCGCGAAGGAGGCCGGCGCGTTTCAGCCCGACGACTACCCGGTGCAGCTCTCGCGCGGGTGCCCGCTCAACTGCCAGGCCTGCGCGCTGCCCACGTCGATGACGAAGAACATGCGCGACTTCCCGCTCGACCACGTCATCGGGCAGCTCACGCAGCTGGCGAAGTCAGGCAAGCGCGCCTGCCTCACCGAGGACACGAGCTGGTTCCCCGGCGCGGCGGCGCGGAAGCTCAAGGCGTTGTTCGAGGCCATCGTGGCCCAGGGGGCGCCGGCGACCATCAGCTACATCGGCATCTCGATGCCGATGATCCTCGCCACCGGCAAGCCGATGCTCGACCTCGCCAAGCGCGCGGGGGTGGACATGTTCTACCTGGTGGGCGGCTTCGACCCGGTGACGAAGAAGGCCTTCACCGGGAAGGACCCGCAGGCCCTGCAGCGCGCCTTCGACGCCATCAAGAAGAGCCTCGACGCGGGCATCGAGCCCTACACCTCGTTCCTCCTGGGCAACGACGACGACGACGAGGGCACGGTGGACCGCATGCTCGACTTCGCGTCGAAGAGCGGCATCACCAAGGCCGAGTTCGCCATCTTCACCCCGTACCCCGGCACCCCGGCGTGGACGCGGCTCGTGCAGGAGGACCGCATCCTCGACCGGACCTGGAGCCGCTACAACGACGCCAACTGCGTCTTCCAGCCGGCGCAGCTGACGCCGGAGCAGGTCACCGAGGGGTACCTCAAGCTCTGGCGCGAGTTCTACGCGGGCAAGGACTTCTCGAGCACCAGCGTGGCCGAGCGCACCATTCAGTTCTGAGCGACACGCGCGCTCTGCAGGGCAGCAACGCGCTCAAGGGCCTGCTCGAAGACCGAGCGCCTGCCACGCCTCGAACTCCGAGGGCCGCAGCCCGTAGCGGCCGAAGTTGCCATCGTGCAGCGACCCCGGCGGCGCGCTGCCGAAGGTAGAGTGCCGCATGCGCCTGCATCGATCGCATCGCCCGCGACTGACCGTCACGCTCCTCGCGCTCGCCCTCGCGCCGATCGCGACCGGCTGCGCGACCTTCATCAAGCGCGACCACGTCGTCATCGGCCCCACCACCACGCTGCGTGGCCTCGCTCCCGGGGACCCGGTGTCGGACGATCTCAAGGAGCTGTTCTCGAAGGGGCCGCACCCGCCGTTCGACCTCGCCAGGCCACTCGGGCTCCTGGAGTTCCTCGTGGACCTGCCGAGCCAGCCGGACGACGGGTCCTTCGTCGAACTCAAGACGGGCGTCTCCTGGGACGTCACCTACGACCGGGCGTTTGCGTACGCGCCTCGCGGCGCGGACGGGCGCAGGCGTCTGGGCCTCTTCGTGGTGACGGGAGTCCGGCATCGTACGAATACCCCTGCACACGAGCAGGGGACGTTTCACCTCCTCACGCCAAGGGCCGAGGTCGGTCGGGTGCCGCACACGCTGTCCAGGCTCCATGCAACGGATCATCCCGGGCTGTTCGTCGTCGTCGACAAGAGCCAGAAGAAGCCGTACGCCGCCATCGTCGGCCCCGCTGATCTGTTGAGCCGGGGCTGGCTCACCCTCCCCGACGATCACCCGAGGGTCCTCTTCGATCGCGGGTTGCTCCCCGCCATGCTCACCCGAGCACAGGACGAGCGCTGGCCGCTGTCGAGGCTCTTGCCGCTCGTGGACGGGTGGCCGGAGCTGCTCGCCATGGAGCCGACCGCGAAGGCGTTGTTGCCTTCGTTCGTGGCGCTCGCGCAGGCCAGGCGCGCCGACTGGCTCGCGGAGCTGGGCGCGATGCCGACGGACGACCTGCAGGCGCGGCAGCCGGTGCTCGGGCAACTCGCCCTCGACGCCGACGCCACCCGGGCGCGCGTCGAGCACCTCGAGAAGGCCGGGCTTCCCTTCACGGCGGCCACGGCGCTGCGCAGGCTGACCCACGGGCGTCAGGGCCCGGAGGCGCTCGTCGGAACGCCCTTCGCGCGCGCTGTGCGGGTGCCGCAAGCGCACGCTGAGCTGCTGCGCGAGCTGATCCGCGCGCGGCTCCCCGCGGTCGAGGTCGTCGTGGAGGGCGGCACGGTCGCGGTCGAGATCGTCGAGACGTCCACCGCGTCGGGCAAGCAGGTCGGCGCCGGCCAGCGCAAGGGCAAGGTCGAGACGGCGGCGTACACGGCGTTTCAAGCGAACCGCATCCGGCTCCTCGAGCGCGAGAAGTCCATCGTGAAGGACCTCGAGGCGACGAAGAACTACGGGGTGCAGCGGCTGGAGACCCGCACGAAGAAGACGGTGTACGTGGACTCGGCGCGGCAGGTCATTCCCGGGGCGGTCAAGAAGGAGACGACGCAGGAGCTGCGCTGGGTGGACGACCCGGTGCTGAAGGCGCGCCACGAGGCCTTCCTGCACGAGCAGGCGGAGGTGAAGCGCGGGCTCTCCGTTCCGGCGCCGGAGCGGTTCGAGTGGAAGGCGTATGCGGCGATCACCCAGCCCTGGTCGGGCGAGCTGACCTGGGTCGCGCACCTCACCGGCGTCCCGGGCGAGCCGCCGCTTCGCGCCACCGTCGCCGCCGCCGAGGAGCTCGGTGTCCGCCAGAACGACCACCCCGAGAAGGGCAACACGCTCCTCGACGAGCAGTGGGGGCAGCGCATGCTTCGCATCAAGGCCGCGGAGCCGGTGGTGCGCCGCCTCGTGGAGCTGCTGGCCCTCGACCCCGCGCCGCTCCTGGCCTCGCACCTCGCCACCATCACCGACGCCAAACGACGTGCGGAGGAGGGCGCGTACGGCCGCTCCTGGCTCAGTCTCCCCGCAGCCCCCGGTGACGAGCGCTTCCTCGAGGCCCGCCGGTAGCCGGGGCCGGGTGGTGGCTCACGCGGGGAGGAAGCAGCCGCTGGTCACGCGCCCGGTGACGCCGCGCAGCAGGTTGGCGACGCCCTCGTCGAGTGAGAGCGGCGCCTCCGGGCCGCCCATGTCGGTGCGCACCCAGCCCGGGCTCACGGCGACGACGGTGCGCCCGGGGAACTCGCGCGCCCGGGCGCGGGCGAGCGCGTTGAGGAGCGCCTTCGACACGCAGTAGGGGTCGGCGGCGAAGCCCTCGCGCCCAGCGAGAAACTCGTGGGCCAGGGCCAGGACCTCCACGGTGTGGGTGGTGCGCTCGAAGCGCGCCGCCACCTCGGGGGCGTAGCCGACGAGCTGCCCCAGGTTGCTCGACACGAAGACCACTCGCGCAGCGTCGGTCATCACGGGGGCGAGGGCGTCGTCGAGGCGCAGCGTGCCGAACACGTTCGTCTCGAAGGTTCGTCGCGCGGTGTCGGGGCTCGCGTCGCGGGCGTAGACGCCGGCGTTGTGCACCGCGCAGTCGAGCGTGACGCCGCGGCGGCGGAGCTCGTCGACCAGGGCCTGCACCTGCGCGGGCTGTGCCACGTCGAGCGGGAACGCGAGGTGCGCCTCGCCCAGCTGCTCCGCGAGGGACGCGGCGGCCGAGGCGTCGCGCGCCGTGAGCACCAGCGCGCGCCCCTGCTTCGCCAGCGCGTGAGCGAGCGCACGCCCCAGGCCGCGGCTGACGCCCGTGATGAGGGTCGACGGCTTCACGGCGCCCGCCGCCCGTCGCGGTCCAGTCGTCGAGGTCGGGAGCGGGCCGGGCGTAGGCGCGCGCGTAGGCCGCCGAGATCTCGGCGCGTCGCTTGCGGCGGAGAGAGTCGAAGAGCGCCTTGCGCAGCACCGCGCTGCGGCCCAGGCGCTTGACCTCGGGGTCCGCGTCCGCCGCTGCGAGGAGCCGCTCGGCCATGCAGCGAGCACTGCCGGCACAAGCTCTTCAACGCCGAGTTCGTCATCGACGGCGTCGCCCAGCCCGACTCGTTATCACCGCGTCTGGGGGGGTAACCAATGAACGCGGAAATGGGTTCGCAAGTCCCCAGGACGGTCTGGGTCATCGGACTGAACGTGCTGGCGATGGCCGGTGTGGTGCTGATCATTCATCAAACCCGCCAGGTCCTCGCCTGGATGGCGGTGGCGCTGTTCATCGCCCTGGCCGTTGACCCTGCGGTCGCCTGGCTCGTGCGCAAGGGTTTCCGACGAGGGCTTGCTGTCTTGAGCGTGTTCGCGCTGGGGGCAGCGTTCATCACACTGCTGGTCGCTACGATTGTGCCGGTCCTGCTGGAGCAGGGGCGGAACCTGGTCAGGGCCGCTCCCGACATGCTGGAGACGTTGCGGGAGCATTCGGCTTTTCAGTGGGCCGACGCGAAATTCGACTTGATTGATGGCGCCAAGCGGGAGTTGACCGAGAACGCCGGGGACGCTGCGGGCCCCCTGTTCAAGATTGTTGGAGGCGCCTTTGCCGGAATCCTGGCAACCATCACGGTCGTCTTCCTGACGGTCTTCCTCCTCCTGTTTGGGGGCCGGCTCTTCGAGACTGGGCTGGAGTGGATCGAGCCTTCGAGGCGTCCGCGTTACCTGACGCTTTCGAGGCGTATCCATCGCTCCGTCGCTGGCTATGTCAGCGGGTCGCTCCTCATCGCCCTCATCGGAGGCGTCGTTACGGCCGTGGCAACCGCCATTCTTGGCGTCCCGTACTTTCTGCCTCTGGGCCTGGCGATGATGCTGTTGGGGCTCGTTCCCTTCATCGGCGGTGTCGTCGGCGGGGCGCTTGTTGTTGGAACAACGTTCCTGGCCTCTGGCACCAAAGCCGGAGTCATCGCGCTCGTCATCTTCATCGCGTATCAGCAGCTCGAGAGCCACCTGCTCCAGCCCCTGGTTCAACGCAAGACCATCAAGATGAGCCCGCTCCTCATCGTGATGGTCATGATTGTCGGTACCTCGTTGGCCGGAGTCCTGGGCGCCCTCCTCTCGTTGCCGATCGCGGGCGCGATTCAGGTCGTTCTTCAGGATGTGCTCGAGCGCCGAAAGGCGAAGTGGGCAGGCAACGGAGCCACCGCCAGCAGTGATGATGCGGGTTGAGCCCGATAGCCGCAGTGGGAGAACCGCCCACCAACAACCACGCCCAGCGGCCATCCCCTCGGAGGTCCGGGGCCAGCGCACACGGGCAACAGGTCAGCGGACGACGACGACCATCTTTCCGTTCGCGCGATCTTCGTCCATGGCCTGATGCGCCGCGGGAAGCTGCTCGAAGGACCACGTGGGCCCCCGGCGGATCTCGAGCAGCCCGCTCTCCACCATCGAGACGTACTGCTGGAGCTGCTCGCGCGAGATGTCGCCCGCGCCGCCTGAGTACGACGTCAACCGCACCGCCTTCGGGATGTCGTCCATCGGGCGGAACGACGGGAGCTCCCACTGCCCCCCCAGGATGCCCGTCATGCAGACGACGCCGCCCGGCCGCACACACTGCAGCGAGTCGAGCAAGCTGGTGGTGCCCAACAACTCGAGGACACGGTCGACCCCCTGGGGACGCAACGCACGGACCTGCTCCGCGACGCTCCCGCCGTCGATGACGACTTCGTCGGCGCCGGCCGCCTTGAGCACGTGCGCCTTCGCTTCGCTTCGCGAGGTCGAGATGACCTCGAGCCCCGCGTGCTTCGCCATCGCCAGTGTCGCGAGGCCGATGGAAGACGTGCCGCCGCGAATCAAGAGCGTCTCGCCGGCCTGCACCTCGAGGCTGGTGTGAAGCGAGCCGTGACACGTCTGCAGCATCTCGGGCAGTGCGCCGAGCCCTTCCCAGGGGAGCTTCGTCTCGAGCGGGAAGACGGTCGACGACGGCACACTCGTGTACTCGGCATACGAGCCGTCGAACTGTCGCCCCATGCCGCCCATCATCGCCGCGACGCGCTGCCCTGCTGCGAGCGCACCGCTGGGGTCGCTGACGACGGTCCCCACGCACTCGATGCCCAGGACCCGCGGTAGCTTCACGGTCGGCGACTCGCCAATACGCGTGAACCACTCGGAGCGGTTCAGCCCGAACGCGCGGACCTCGATGAGCACTTCCCCTGCGGCTGGGGTGGGCCTCGGAATCTCCTCGAGGACGAAGGCGTCAGGGCCGCCAGGTTGGTGGAGTCTCCAGGCCTTCATGCCGTCATCCTCGCGGTTGGGTCGTCGAGAAGATGTAGCGGCCAATCCGCCACTCGCCGCCGTCTTCGGGGCGGACGAGCACGAAGAGCTCCTGGTTCCCTTCGGAGACGTGGGCGCCGTTGGCGAGAATCGTCGTGGTTCCCGCGCTGCGGGTTCGGGCGTAGGCGACCGTCGGCGACACCACGACGACCTCGTCGATCTCGAACCGGATATCGAGACGGATGGCGCCGAAGATTTCACGATAGGCCGTCTCAATCTGCGCCTGGCCGACCGCCGGGCTTCGGTGCTGCGCCATGAAGACGGCGTCGGGGGCGTAGAGCGAGACGATGCCCGCGACGTCGCCTCGGTTGAGCCCGGCCTCGTAGCGCCGAAGGACCGCCGTCGCCGGCTCGACCTGGTCGGACGCGCTGAAGGTCGTGGGCGCAGCCGTGGCCCC
>CAYUZK010000243.1:0-8941 GCA_964449625.1 uncultured Archangium sp. | reverse complement strand
CGAGCAGGCTGCGCACCGCGCCGTCGGCGCCGATGATGCCCAGGGCCTTGCCGGGCGCCTTCGCCGGGCCGGGGGCGGCCGCCGGCTCGAGCACCAGCTCGGCCTCGCCCACGCGCAGCGTGGTGTGGAAGGGCACCTCCGCCTCGAAGACGCGCACCGTGCCGACCCAGGTGCCGTTGGTCGACCGCTGGTCGCTCACGAGGAAGCGGTTGTGCTGGCGCGTCACCTTGAGGTGACGCCCCGACACGAAGCGCTGCGTCAGCACGAGGTCATTTCCGGCATCCTTGCCGGCCGTGAAGGTCTCGGTCTGCAACCTCAAGGTGGACTCCTGCGCGCCGTGGCGCACGCGCACCTGCGCCGGCTGCCGCGGCTCGGCCTCGCCGGGGCCCGCCTGGTGCAGCTCGGTCTGCTGCCCGGGGTCCGTCATCGCGACGTCGTCGCCCGCGGCCGTGGCCCGAAAGAGCGCGCGCCACTGCCCGAGCGCCAGGTCGGCCCCGTCGCGCAGCTCGCCCTCGGTCACCCGCGCGCCTTCGACCAGCGTGCCCTTGCCCGAGAGGTCCTGCAGGCGGCAGCGGCCGCCCTCGAGGTGGAGCGCCACGTGGTGACGCGAGATCTCCGGGTCGGGCAGCACCACGTCGCAGCGCTCCCCGCGACCCAGCACGAGGCGATCACTCCCCATCGACACCCGCAGGACTTCTTCCCCCCGGCGGAAGAACACGAGCTCTGGCATGGGCGCGCCCCTACCATGAAGGCGTGGGGCCCACCAAGGCACACACGCGCTCGGCCGCGGCCCACTGTCCGATGGAGTCCGCGGGCGGGGGCGGGGAGACTCGGCAGCGTGACTCGAGGCGAGGCAGGCCAGGCGGCCGTAGAGACGGCGCTGACGATGCCGTTGGCCCTGTTCATGGTGCTGGGCACGCTGCAGCTCTTCATGCTGCTGCAGGGCCGCCTCTTCGCGGAGCACGCGGCGGCGACGGCCGTGCGGGTGGGCTCGGTGCGGCACGGCGACTGCGCGGCCATGACCCAGGCGGCCATCGCGGCGCTCTTGCCCAGCTTCACCTCGTACCTGGGCCAGGCGACCTCCGGGGCGACCCCGGCCGAGAAGTTCGGTGAGGCCTTCGCGCTGCGCACGCGCAACAAGCCCTTCGGCAACCAGTACCACCCGGGCGCCGACGACGGGCACGACGGCGCCGTCGCGTGGCTTTACCGGCCCTTCCCGCGGAGCGCCGACGTCACCGCCGACGCCGAGGACGACTTCGACGACCCTGACACCGACGGCTACCGGCTCGAGCTCAAGGTGGTCTACTGGTACCCGCTGCGCATCCCCTTCGCGAACTGGGCCATCGCCACCATGTACCGGGCCTACTTCGGCCTCGCCGACTTCAACGGGGTCAACCCGCTCATGCCCGCGCGGCAGGCCCGGTGGACGCACGCGGGGGCCCGCTCGCTCGACGGCTTCCGGGTGGAGTTCCTGCGCCGCTACGCGCAGGAGCAGTACGTCTTCCCCGTCAGCGGCACGGCGGCGATGAAGATGATGTCGCCGCCGCGGCGCCCGCTCTTCCGCCGGCAGAACTGCGAGCCCACGCCATGAGCGCGCGGCGGCCTTTGCGCAGGCGCGGGCAGAACCTGGTGCTGCTGGCGCTCACCATGCTCCTGCTGGTGCTGATGGTGACGATGACGCTCGGGCTCGGGCTGCGCATTCGGCAGAAGCGCGAGCTCCAGGCCCTGGCCGACGCGGCGGCCTACTCGAACGCGGTGATGACGGCCCGGGCCTTCAACAACATGGCCCTCATCAACCGGCTCCAGGTCTCGTACTGGGTGGCCATGGCGGCCGACCAGTCGCTCATCTCGTGGACCTCCTACGGCCACGCCATGGCGAGCGGCACCATGGTGGGGGCCGAGCAGATCCTCGCGCAGCAGTGTGGCCGGCGGCTGCGGCCAGACGTGCAGCTGCAGCTGCGGAGGTTCCGCGCCGAGGTCGGCGGCTACCTCGGGAGTGAGTGGGGGGGCGGGCGCCGGTCCCTCTGGGGGCAGCTCGACACCGCCGCCGGCAAGGAGGCCCAGGGCATTCAGGGGAAGATCTCCGCCTTGCGCTTCGAGCTCTCACCGGGCGTGGTGACGGCGGCGCCCGACAGCGTCCGCGACGAGCTCTTCCGCCAGCTCCAGACGCAGCAGCTCACGCGGCAGATCGTCGCCCTCTCACGGCAAGACGACGTGTCCATCATCGAGCAGGGGGCGGGGCGGGCGCCCAACACAGCCGCCCAGGTCTCGATGCGCGAGGTTGACTGCGACTACGGCGGCGCGGGAGACGAGCCCCTCAACGGGCCCACGCCCGCCGGCGGTGGCCTGTGCCTGCGCGCGACGTGGAACGAGAACATGCTGCGGGCGGCCATGGGCTCCCGCGGGCACCGGTTCCTCACGGGGCGCACCGAGCTCCCCGGCAAGGTGAGCGCTCGCCTCGCGGCCATCGCCGGCAACTACGACGCCGTGTCGGTGGCGACGTCCGGCAAGTCGGGGAGCGGGTACTGGTCGACGCGCAAGAGCCACGGCCGGGGCGCCAGCACCACCGAGTCGTGGGCCGACGACGACGGCCTGGTGACGGTCAACGCGGGGAACTGCTCCCAGACCGTGTCGCTCACCTCGCACGTGCGCTCCACCCACCTGCTCGACAACGACGACGAGCACTCCTGGTTTCCGCGACGGACGGGGCCCACGCCCGACCCGCTGCCCGACGTCATGCACACCATGGGCGACTGCTCGCCGCTGTGCCCCTCGGTGTGGGTGCGCACCATCGGCTTCCAGCCGGTGGACGACGTCACCGACGCGTGGGGGCAGCCCAAGGTGATGGTGGCGCTCCAGCGCGACCTCGCGGCCCGGCAGTTCCCCTGGGAGCTGCACTTCAAGTTCCCCTTCAGCGCCACCGGCGACGCCGCCGCGTGGGACGCGCGCGGTCACCGGCTGCAGGGGGCCACCGGCAACGGCCTCAACATCACGCTGCAGACGGCCCTGGCGACGGGCATCGCCTACTACCACCGCCGCGAGCACTGGGACGAGTTCCCCAACCTGCTCAACCCCTTCTGGCGCGCGACCCTCGCCGCCCACGACGTGGACCAGACGGGCCCCAACGACGTGCGCCGCGTGCTCGGCGCCCCCGGGCACCGCTGGCAGCGCGACGCCTGGCAGGCGCTCCGCAGCCAGGGCTACGAGGCCTTGCACTGATGCGGCCCGTGCGCGGCCAGGCGACGGTGGAGCTGGCGCTGGGCAGCGTCGTCTTCGTGGGCGTGCTCCTGGCGGGCATTCACCTGGCCGAGTACGCGCAGCTCTCGCTCAAGGTGCAGGAGGCCCAGACCTTCGCCACCTGGGAGGCCGCCGGCCGCCGGGTGCAGACGCGCAAGCTCGACGGCACCACCGACCTGAACCCCTTCCGCCGCACCCTCGACGACAGCACCGGCGTGGCCTCGAGCGCGGAGCGCCGCTACGCGGACTTCGACGGGCTGACGGGCACCTCGAACGGCGCGGTCATCGCCCGGGCGCTGACTGAAGGCAGCGGGCTGCGCGTCTCCTGCGCCCGCGAAGACTCGCTGCGCTTCGAGGCGTCGCCCACGGCGCGGCCGGTGCTCGACGAGGCTGGCGGCATCGCCTGCGAGGCGTCGGCGCGCGTGCGCGTCATCAACGTGCCGACCCGCTTCCTCACGGCTGACGGCTTCTTCAGCGCCAACGTCGTGCGCGAGTCGCCCTTCCGGGTCTGCGGCATGGGGCTGCCCGTGGGGGGCGCGTGCCGCGGCCGCCTCGCGCTCCTCACCAACGACTGGGGCCTGGCCAACGACGAGACGCAGGAGTGCAAGAACACCTGCGCCGACTCGAAGTACCGCGGCATGGTGGAGCGCCTCTGGGCGGGCGGCGGCGGCGCGGGCGCGGCCTTCGCGAGCGAGTTCGCCGGGGCCCCGCCCACCGACGCCAACCGCTTCGAGTTCAGCTACTCGGGCATCGAGTCGGACATGACGGACTTCGTCGGGGGCGAGGGCGAGCCCACCTTCATCACCGGCGGGGCCGGCTCGGGCATGGTGAAGGACATGGACACCCAGCGCGCCGACACCAGCGCCCTGCGGCGACGGCCGCGCTGCTTCCTCGGCAAGGGCTGCCCGTGACGGTCTGGGCGCTGGTGGCCTGCCTCGCGGCCGGGCCAGCCGACGCGGGCGCGGCGCCCTTCTCGTGGGACGTGCCCGGCCAGCTCGAGCTGGTGCCCGTGGGGAAGAGGCTCGAGCACGACGGCCTGCCGATGGTGGTGTTCCTCGCCCGCTCGTCGTGGGAGCTCGACCGGCTCCTGTTGCACTACGCCGAGCGCTTCCTGGGGCAGGGCTACTTCATTCCCCCGAAGCTGGGCCGGCTGCCGGGGCTCAAGCTGCCGCGGCTGGTGGCCCTCGACCCCGAGCGGCTCGTCAGCTTCCTCGTCTACGGCTGGCCAGAGGCCGACGGCAGCACCACGCTGGTGCTCGGCGCGGCCGACCTCAAGGGGCGCACGGCGAAGGCGGGCGGGGTGAAGCTGCCGGTGTTCCCCGGCGCGAAGGGGCCCACCGTCTTCGACGTGGAGCTGGCCACGGCGCTGTCTTTCACCGCGAAGGCCACCGAGGCGGAGGTGATCGACTTCTACCGGCAGGTGCTGCCGTCGGGCGGGTGGAGGGAGCGCGAGCCCGGCGTCTTCGTGCGCGGCGGGCGGGTGGTGCGGGTGCTCTCGAAGCGCCAGGGCGCGGAGCTCGCCGTGGCCGTGCTGGAGCAGGCTGACGACGGGGCGGGGCTGCCGGCGCCGCCTGGGGGCCCGTGAGCGGCGGCGGCGCTCAGCGGAACTGCGGCCGGCCGAGGTAGCCCGTGAGGCGGCCCAGCCGCCAGGTGGGGTCCTTGGGGTCGGAGCCCACCATCGACAGGGCGCTGCCCAGCAGCCCGAGGCGCTTCTGGAACTCGGCGTCGGGCTTGAGGCGCACCTCGACGTTGGGCTCCGAGTACTCGAGGCGCCGGGCCAGCTTCAGGGTGCCGGTGACGTTGAGCTCGAGGTCGGGGCTGTTCGACTTGAGCTCCTCGATGGTGGCCGCGCCCTTCTCGAGCTTCACGCGGCCGGTGATGTCACCCAGGACGATCTTCGGCAGGTCCACCGGCGTGGGGTCGGGGCCGAACTGGGCGATGGTGATGTTGGCGGTGCCGCCGTTGACGGCCAGGGCGCGCGTGCTGAGCGTGACGGTGCCGCTGGCCTGGGCGAGGTCGGGCTCGGCCGGGGCGTTGGGCGCGGCGGCGACGCGCGGCACCGAGAGGTCCACGTGCGCGTC
Organism: uncultured Archangium sp.; assembly: GCA_964449625.1. Taxonomy (GTDB): domain Bacteria; phylum Myxococcota; class Myxococcia; order Myxococcales; family Myxococcaceae; genus Archangium_A. The sequence continues at coordinate 3,623 of CAYUZK010000243.1, read as the reverse complement.
GAGGGCGCCCGAGAAGTCGATGCCCGAGAAGCCCTTCACGTTGCCCTTCGAGAGATCGAGATCGTCGACGTCGAGCACCACGCGGGTGGTGGACAGGCCCGAGACGCGCGCGGCGACGGTGCCGCCCAGCAGCTTCACCTTCACGCCCAGCCCCGGGGGAAAGAGGGTGGGGCCCAGGCTGACCGAGTCGAGCTGCAGCGCCTCCGGGGGCGGGTCGGTGTCGGCCTTCTTGCTGAGCTGCACGTCGGTGGCGCGCAGCGCGAAGAAGCCCGGGCCCAGCGAGCCGATGCGCAGGAAGTAGCCCGCGGCGTCAGCCTCGAGGCGCACCCGGTCCTGGAGGGCCTCGTAGGGGAACGAGATGAAGAAGGTCGCCACCACGGCCGCGAGGCTGAAGAGGAGGTACCCGACGATGCGCTTCCAGAGGCTGGTCTTCTTCTCGGCCATGGGTCACTTGAGCTTGTAGGTGGCGACCGTGAGCCACGCGGTGACGGTCTCCTGCGCGGGCCGGGGCTCGAGGCGCAGGTACTTCACCTTCACGATGCCCGGCCCCGCCTCCACCGCCCGGAGGAACTCGAGGAGCCGGTCGAGGCGCACGTCGGTGAGCGTCAGCTCGACGGCGCTCTCGACGATCTTCGAGCCCTCGAGCGGCACGTCGGCCTTGGGGTTGATCGACGGCAGCTCGAGGCCCGCGGGCTTCGCCTTGTCCTCGAGGTAGCTGACCAGGCGCACGTTGGAGGCCCGCAGCTGGCCCTCGAGCGCGTCCTGCTTCGCCTTCGCGTCGCGGTAGCCCGCGGCGAGCGTCTGCACCTCTTCCATCTTGGCGACCTTGTCGGCCGTGCGACGACGGATGGCGTTGGCCTTGCTGGAGAAGCTCAGCGTCACCATGAAGACGATGAAGACGCTCACCGCGAGGCTGGCGCCGATCACCATGCGCTTCTCGCGCGCCGAGAGGGCCGCGAAGGACGTCTGGAGGTTCGTCTGGAGCTCCGTGAGCGCGCTCATCCCTGGTTGGCCTCCGCCTCGTCGGGGCACTCGACCTGGATGTCGAGGCGGCTCTGGACCCTCGTGCCGTCCTTCGACTTCTCGATCTTGCCCTCGGTGACTTCCTTGAAGCACGTGTAGCTCTTGAGGGCAGCGATGAGCTCCTCGAGGTGCTTGCTGGTGTCGGTCTCGCAGCGCACGGCGACCCGGTCGAGATCGATCACCACCTGGTCGAAGGTGACGGGCATGTCGGCCGGCACGTGCGCCGTCAGCTCGGCGAGCAGCGTGGCCGCGGAGCGCCTGGGGATGCCCGAGGCCGGGCTCTCCTGGCCGCGCAGGAGCGCGAGCGCGATGGTGAAGTCCTTCTCGCACTTGCCCAGGATGCGCTGGGTCACGTCACAGAGCACCGCGTCGACCTGCTTCTCGCGGCGCTCGAGCACGGAGTTGCGCACGATGCCGCTGGCGATGAGCAGCACGAAGAGCACCACCGCGAAGGCAGCGAGCTGCCCCACCTTGTCGCGCGCGAAGTCGAAGTCGCTCCTGAACTGGAGCTCGCCGCGCCGCAGGTTGAAGCGCGGGGCCTTCGCGCCGGTGGCCGAGCCGCGCAGCGCCAGGGCCCAGGCCTGGGCGAGTTCCGGCTTGCCGACGCCCAGCACCTCGCGCGTGTCCGCGGGGAGCTCGAGGAGCTGGGTGGGCAGCGAGAGGTCGCCTGCGAGCTGAGCAGCCAGGCCCCGCAGCTTCGCGGTGCCGCCGCACAGGAGCACCAGCCCGATGGGGCGCTTCGAGCGCGTCGCGTAGGACTTGATGCTCGAGCGCAGCTCGCGGACCACCGGCTGCAGGGCGCGCATGAAGGCCCCGGCGGCGCGCTCGGCGTCGGCGCCCACCACCTCGTCGCCCACGGCGCCGTGCTCTTCTTTCCACGCCTGCGCGTCGGCCAGGGAGACCTTGAACTCGTTGCTGAGCGCCTTCGTCAGCGCCCACCCGCCGCCGGCGAAGGTGCGCGCGAACTCGAGCGTGCCCCCGGGGCGGCCGATGGCGAGGCTGCAGCGCTCGTGGCCGAGGTCGACGATGGCCACGCTCGCCTCGGCGGGCACCGTGTCGGCGGGCAGCGCGGCGATCACGTTCTGGTACACGAGGCCGGCGTGGGTGACGACGCGCGGGTCGAGCTTCGACTCCGCCAGCAGCGCCAGGAGCGGGGCGAGCTCGGCCTTGCGCGCCACGCCCACCAGCAGGCTCGCGCCCGTCTCGTCGGCGTGGGTGAGTTGGTGATCGTAGACGGCCTCGTCGAGATCGTACGGGAGCTGGCTCTCGACCTCGAAGCCCAGGGTCGACTCGATCTTCTTCGGGTCCGAGAAGGGCAGCGCGATGGGGTGCGTGGCCAGGCCGGTGCCCGGCATCGACACCACCACCGAGTCGGCGATCAGCGGGGCGCCGGCGGTGAGCTGGGCCAGGGCCGCCTTGAGGCGGTCGTGGCGCTCCCCGTCGGGCGGCACGGGGGCGCTGACGAAGCCCTTCACGGCCGCGCCGCGGTAGGTCGTCTCCACGATGACGCCCTTGAGGGTGTGACTGCCCAGGTCGAGGCCGAGAACGCGAGCCATGCCTTACTCCTCTCTCCAGTACATGAGGCGCCCCAGGCCGTCGTCCAGGCGGATGACGGTGGTGATGGTGCGCGAGACGTCGCCTGCCTGACCGGTGACGCGCACCCGGTAGGTCAGGCTCTTGTCGCCGACGGCGCGGTTGCCCTGCACGTTCTGAGCGATGGCGGGGTTCACGGGGATGCCGGCGGCGGCGATGAGGTTGATGAAGTCGGCGGCGCTCATGCCGAAGAGCGCGAAGACGCGGGCGGCGCGGATCTTCTTGATCAGCGTGTCCATGAAGATGGGGTCGGCGAAGCGCGGGTCGGGGCGCAGCGGGTCGGCCACCGAGCGGATCGCCACCTCGAGGAGGATGGGGTCGTCGGTGTTGATGTTCAGCCGCGAGTTGACGTCGGGGTAGACCGTCAGCTTGTCCTTGAAGGCCGCCATGAAGCGGTCGTTCACCCCGTGCACCATGAAGAGCTCGTCGAGGCTGTCGAAGCGCGCGTTCTTCGCGCGGTAGGGCGGGTCGTACTTCACGTAGCCGCCGTTCTCGTCAGAGAAGCCGCGGGCGAAGGGGTCGCCCTGGCCCGAGAAGTTGAGCGCCGAGCCCGTCTCGTCTTCGTCGATCCAGTCGCGCAGCGCGGTGATGAGCTCCGTCGGGGTCACCTTGACGCGGTTGCTGTCTTCCTTCTCGAAGAGGAACTCGTACTTCTTGTCGCCCAGGGTCGCCACGAGCTGCGCGAGGAGGATCTGCGCGGTGAGCTGCGGCGAGTCGAGCTTGTTGAGGTTGATGCGCTCCTCTTCGTCGGTGATGACGGTGTCGAAGCAGCCCGAGAAGCTGCCGAAGCGCCGGGTGGACTGCGCCTGCGCGAGCTCCGGCATCTCGTCGTCGAAGTCGAACTTCTTGCCCTTGCCGGCAGGGCCGATGGGGGCGCCCTTCTCGTCGTACTCGGGCACCATCTGCTGGAGCATGTGGCAGTCGATCTTCGCCATGCGCCAGAGCTGAATGGACATGCCCCCGCCGCCGGCCCCCGGCATGCCCCCTGCGCCGCCCGCGCCGCCGAG
>CAYUZK010000242.1:0-8974 GCA_964449625.1 uncultured Archangium sp. | reverse complement strand
CGTCAGGGCTGCGGCGGCTTGAAGAGGAAGGGGTACGTCACGCGGTAGCCCGCCCCGCGGGCCCGCACGGGGAAGTGCCAGGTGCGCACGCGCGAGACGAGGCAGGCCTCGAGCGCCGGGCTCGCCAGCGTGGAGCTCTGCACCGCCGCCGCGGCCACGTCTCCCGAGGGGGCCACCGAGAAAGACAAGGCCACCTTGCCCGCCAGCGCCGGGGCCGCCTGGAGCGCGAGCTCGTAGCAGAAGCGGAGCTGGTCGCGGTGCGAGGCGATGACCTTGCGGATGAGCTCCTTGTCCATGCACGGGCGCGCGTCGGAGGAGTCGCAGGCCACCGGGTCGCTCACGTCGATGACGGGCTTGAGCGACTGCTTGCACGGGCCCGGCCCGCCGCAGAGCGCGCCGAACTCGCCGCGCGTGGCGACGCCCGAGGTGGGGATGCCGCCGATGCGCACCGTCTCGCCCCCTGCCCCGCCAGAGCCATTGCCGCGCAGCGACCAGCCGCCCAGGCCGTCACCCTTCGCGGCCACCACCGAGCCCAGGGCACCTTCGAGCTCGGCGCCCAGCCCGCCCCGGCCGAGCACGCCCTGGACGCCCGCGCCGGAGAAGAGGCCCTTCGTCAGCGCCTGCACGCGGCTGCCGCCGGTGTCCTTGCGCGGCGTGCCCGGGGCCTTCGGGCGCCCCTCGGCCGGAGGCGTCTTCCGCGGCACCATGACGGCCAGCTTCTCGGGCACCACCTCACCGCGCTGCGGGGGCGGCGGCAGGGCTGGCTTCACCAGCACGCGGCGCATGGTGGCGAGCTGCCGGTCGCTGAGCCCGTCGTCGTCGTAGGCCTCCACGTCGAAGCGGGCCTGCGCGAGGAGCCCGAAGCTGGCGGCGAAGCACACGAGGAGCGCGTTCAAGAAGCGGTAGTCGAGGCGATCGTCGAGGGTGGCCGTGGCGCGCAGCGGGGCGCGCACGCGCAGGGCCTCCACCAGCAGCGGCCCGCGGCGCAGGCGCACCACGTCGCGGCGGCCCACCTCGAGGCGCCAGCCGTGGGCCGTCTCGACCGCCAACCCCCGATGCACCGCGTCGCCGAGCGAGAGGGGCGTCTGCCCGTTGCGCAGGAGCTCTCCCGAGACGCCGTCAGCGAAGGCGACGCCGAAGCGCGGCGCGGCGTCGAAGCGCAGCGGCGCGGGGCCGTCGCCCACCGTCAGCGGCGCCTCGCGGACCAGGTGGGTGGCGAGGCGACGCTCGCCCCACAGCACACGAACACACAGCGCTTCGCCGCGCGGCTCGACCTTCGATGTCATGGAGGACCCTTCGAGAGAGGACTTGGGGCACCAGACAGTGGCCGTGGCCGCGGGTTCCCGCGAGGCGCCGCGGCTGGTCTACGCTGCGCGCATGTCACTGCTCCTGGCGATGGTGCTCTCCGCGGCTCCCCACTCGTGCCCCGAGCTGTGGACGCCCGTCTATGAGTCGTGGGCGGCGCGGGAGCAGCGGTCTGAGCGCACCCCGCTGTTCAAGCAAGTGCCCGACGCGAAGGACAAGCTGGGCAAGGCGTGGATCGCCGAGTGCGGGCGCCTCGACGCCGCGACGCTCGACTGCGCGCGCCGCGTCACGCTCGAGAAGGAGCTCAAGGCCATCGCCGAGCGCCTCGCGAAGGAGCGGATGCCCAGGCCGGAGATCGACCACCTGCTCGAGAAGCTGCGCAAGGAGTGGGACATCCTCTCGTGCGTCGAGGTGGACCGCGCGCTCGACCGGGCCGCGGCCGTCGTGGCGAAGGAAGCCGGGCTGGAAACGAAGCCGAGCCGACGCCCTGACGGCGGCCTCTAGCGCGGGCCGACCATCCACCGCGCGGTGGCCCGGGCCACGACCTCGCCGGCCTCGTTCTTCAAGTCGGCGACGACGTCGTAGGCCTTGCGCTCGGTGGACGAGATGAGCGGCGCGGTGCACTCGCCGGTGAGCGGACCGCGGGCCTTCTTCAGGTAGTCCATGCCCAGGTGCGTGACGATGCCGCGCGCGTCGTCGGGGATGGAGGCCATCATCGCCAGGCCCGTGGTGGCCTCGCCCAGGTTCATCAGCGCGATGGCGTGCACGCACTTGAGGTGGTTGCGCACCGCGGGGCGGTCGGCCATGCGCACGCGGGCGAAGCCGGGCTCGAGGGCCAGCACCTCCGGGCGGATGGTGGCCGTGTACGGCGCCATGCGGCCCACGAGCCGGCCCATGACGACGCCGCCGCCGGGCACGCTCCGCAGGGTGCTCCAGAGCGCGCGCAGGGTGGCGGGCGAGGCGAGGTTCTCGAGGGCGGTGCGCAGCATGGACATGGGGCGGGCCCATAGCGCGCAAAGGAGGCTCGACGCCACGCCCCAAAGGCGCGAAAGAGGCCCCGCCATGTCGCCCATCGTCATCGTCATCGCCGTGGTCGCCGTGCTGGCGATCGTCGTCTTCTTCATCACGCGCGGGGGCAGCACGCCGGCCGCGAGCTCCCGGGGCCCGTCCGCGCTCTCGTGGCGCGTGACGAAGGTGACGAAGGAGACGCCCTCGACGGTGAGCCTCGAGGTGGACGCGGCGATGGACTTCAAGGCCGGCCAGTTCGTGCTGCTGCGCCCGACGGCGGAGCTGCCGTGGCGGGCCTACTCCTTCAGCCGCGCGCCCGGAGACCCGCTGCGCCTCACCATCAAGCTCGTGCCCGGCGGCCTGGTGTCGACGTACGTGACGGGCACCCTCAAGGAAGGCGACGCCCTCGAGGTGAAGGGGCCCTACGGGCAGTTCGTGCTGCCGGCGAGCGCGACGAAGGCGGTGTTCATCGCCGGCGGGAGCGGCGTGACGCCCTTCCTCTCGCAGCTGCACGCGCTGGCGAAGCAGGGCTGGCCCACGTCGGTGGTGATGGTGAACGCGCACCGCCTGGCGGCCGAGCAGGTGCTCAACGCCGAGCTCGAGGCGCTCGCCGCCGGCAGCGGGGGCAAGTTCGAGCTGGTGCAGGTGCTCGACGACGGCGCGAACGGCGCGCACCAGGGGCCGCCCACGAAGGACGTGCTCACGAGCCTGCTCGCCAGCCGCGAGCAGCCCGACCTCGTGGCCATGTGCGGCCCGCAGGCGATGATGGACGGCGCCCGCGAGGCGGCGCAGGCCCGCTGGCCCGGTGTCGCGGTGCTGGAGGAGAAGTTCTCGGCGGCGCCCGAGTCGCACGGCGGCGCCAGCGTCGACGTGGAGCTGGTGATGGACGGCAAGACGCGCACCTTCCCCGTGCACGAGGGCGAGCACGTGCTGGCCGCGGCGCGCACGGCGAAGCTGGGCCTCTCGGCCGGCTGCGAGATGGGCGCCTGCGGCGTGTGCCGCGTGAAGCTGCTGTCGGGCGACATCGAGGTGCCCGACGACTCGTGCCTCTCGGACGACGAGCGGGCGCAGGGCTACCGGCTGGTGTGCGTGGGCAAGGTGAGCCAGCCCGGCTGCCGCTTCGAGCCGGCGCCTTAACGCAGGTCGACGAACGAGGCGTGCCGCGCGAGCCCATCGAGGCTGACCTCGACCCACGGCGGCAAGGGGCCGTAGAGCTTCCGCACCTGACCATCTTGCGTCCTCGCACAGAGGCGCGCCTCCGTGCCGTCGACCGAGTTGTCGTAGATGTAGACGCGTTCCGCCAGGCGAACTGCCGCGGCGAGGTTCTCCATCGAGCGGTAGTACCGAGAGACGATCTTCTCGATCGGCACCGTGTGGCCACCCTGAATCACGCGCTCGACGACGCGGACAGCGTTGATCCTCGGGTCCTGCGTGCCGACGAAGAAGACTCGAATGAAGTAGCCTGCGGCGCGGGCACGAATCAGGAAGTCGACCTTGTCAGGTGCGGAGAAGACCGTCTCGAAGGCGATCCCCCGGCCCGCAGCGAGCAACGCCTCTCGCTGCTCCGTGACCCACCGGGCCGCCGCGACGACGGCCTGCGGCGAATTCCAGTCCCCGAATCGTTCCTGGGCAACGTCATCGGGATTCAGGTACTCGACGCCATCGCTCCAGTGCTCCGTGCGGAGCCGTGAGGTGAGCGTCGTCTTGCCAGACCCGTTCGGCCCAGCGATGACCAACAGCGCGGGTCTCATGTCGCCTTTGCGAGCGCGGCCTCGACTCGCGCCAAGACTTCCATGCGACGCCGCGCAGACTCCTGCTCCAGCTTCGCGACCGCCGCGGCGTAGCGCTCGGCCACCCCCGCGAACGCCCGACGCGAGAGTTCCTGCAGTTCCTCGCCGGTGGGTTCGAAGTCGGGATTACTGAGCTCGACCTTGCGCGCCATGCCCCGAAACTACCACGGCGCCACTGGCCATCACGAGGCCCGAGCCGCCCCCCCGGGGAATGGCCCTGCTACAAACCGCCCCATGCGCTTCCTCGACGACCGCCGCCCCGACACCGACCTCACCTACAGCGACGTGTTCCTCGCGCCGTCGCGCTCGAAGGTCGCCAGCCGCATGGAGGTCGACCTGACGCCGCGTGACGGCACGGGCCTCACGCTCCCCATCGTGGTCGCCAACATGACCGCCGTCGCCGGGCGCCGCATGGCCGAGACCGTCGCGCGCCGCGGCGGCATCGCGGTGCTGCCGCAGGACATCCCCGTGGACATCGTCGAGTCGAACGTGCGCTACGTGAAGTCGCGCCACGCCGTCTACGAGACGCCCATCACGCTCCAGCCGACGCAGACGGTGCAGGAGGCCCTCAACCTCATCCACAAGCGCGCCCACGGCGTGGTGGTCGTCGTCGACGGCGAGGACAAGCCGGTGGGCATCTTCACCGAGCACGACGGCGCCGGCGTCGACCGCTACACGCAGCTCTCGCGGGTGATGTCCACCGAGCTGCTCTCCTTCGAGGCGGGCACGCCGCTCGAGGCCATGTTCGAGCGCATGAGCCAGGCCCGCGTGCACTGCGCGCCGGTGCTCGAGCGGCAGCAGTTGGTCGGCGTCGTCACCCGCAAGGGCGCGCTGCGCTCGACGCTCTACAAGCCCGCCCTCGACGCGGGAGGTCGCCTCAAGGTGGCCGCGGCCCTGGGCATCACCGGCGACGTCAAGGCGCGCGCCGAGGCGGTGCTGGCCGCGGGCGTCGACCTGCTCGTCATCGACGTGGCGCACGGCCACCAGCAGCGCATGCTCGAGGCCGTGGAGTTGGTGCGAAAGCTCGCGCCGAAGGTGCCGGTGATGGCCGGCAACGTGGTGACGCGCGAGGGCGTGCGCGACCTCGCCGCCGCCGGCGCAGACCTGGTGAAGGTGGGCGTGGGCCCCGGCGCGATGTGCACCACGCGCATGATGACCGGCGTGGGCCGCCCGCAGTTCTCGGCGGTGCTCGACTGCGCCGAGGAGGCGACGAAGCTGGGCAAGCACGTCTGCGCCGACGGCGGCGTGCGCTACCCGCGCGACGTGGCGCTGGCGCTCGCGGCCGGGGCCTCCACGGTGATGATCGGCTCGTGGTTCGCGGGCACCTACGAGAGCGCCGGCGACGTGCTGCGCGACGCCGACGGGCGCCTGTACAAGGAGAACTTCGGCATGGCCTCGCAGCGGGCCGTGAAGAACCGCACCCGGCAAGACTCGCTCTTCGAGCGCGCGCGCAAGGAGCTCTTCGAGGAGGGCATCAGCACCTCGCGCATGTACCTGGACCCCCAGCGCCCCGGCGTCGAGGACATCATCGACCAGGTCGTCGCCGGCGTGCGCAGCGCCTGCACCTACGCCGGCGCGCCCGACCTCGCCGCCTTCCACGCCAACGCCCTCGTGGGGGTGCAGAGCGCCGCCGGCTACGACGAGGGCCGCCCGGTGAGGACGAGCTGGTGAGCGCGCACCTCGCGCACCACGCGCGCGCGCACGGCCCCCTGGGGCCCGGGCAGACCCGCGTGGTGGTGCTCGAGCCCGATGGCCGCGTCGTCGTGCGCGACTTCGCCTCGGCCGGCGACGCGGCGCAGTACGCGGGCGACGCCGCCTGGGAGACGGAGGACGATCGCGGCCCCCCGCTGGTGGGGCTCTTCGCCGCGCTCCCCGAAGCCCCGGGTTCCGGAGGCTGAAACTCAGGCCCGGCTGGAGTACACGCCTTCAGCATGAACCCCCAAATCTTCCGCGAGTACGACGTGCGTGGCCTGGTCGACACGGACCTCACCGACGCGGTGGTCGAGAACCTCGGCCGCGGGCTCGCCACCATGGTGAAGCGCGCCAGCGGCACCACCCTCGTCGTCGGCCGCGACGCCCGCACCTCGGGGCCCCGCTTCAACGCGGCCTTCCTCAAGGGCGCGACCTCCACGGGCATTCACGTCATCGACGTCGGCATCGTGCCCACGCCCATCGTCTACTTCGCCGCCAACACGCTCCCCGTCGACGGGCTGGCCTGCATCACCGGCAGCCACAACCCGGCCGAGTACAACGGCTTCAAGATGGGCGTCGGCAAGACGACCTTCTACGGCGAGACCATCCAGGCGCTGCGCAAGCTCATCGAGGCGGGCGACTTCGAGACGAGCGATCGCCCCGGCCTGGTGTCGCAGTTCGACGCCATCACGCCCTACCTGCACTTCGTCACCAGCACGGTGAAGCGCGGCCCGAAGAAGCTCAAGGTCGTCGTCGACGCGGGCAACGGCGTCGGCGGCATCGTCGCCGTGCCGATGCTCGAGAGGCTCGGCTACGAGGTGGTGCCGCTCTACTGCGAGCCCGACGGCACCTTCCCCAACCACCACGCCGACCCCACCGTCGCGAAGAACCTCGAGCTGTGCATCGCCAAGGTGAAGGAGACGAAGGCCGACCTGGGCGTCGCCTTCGACGGAGACGCCGACCGCATCGGCGTGGTGGACGGCGCCGGCGAGATCCTCTGGGGCGACAAGCTGATGATCCTCCTCTCGCGCGCGGTGCTGAAGGCCGTGCCCGGCACGTCCATCGTCGGCGAGGTGAAGTGCAGCTTCACCATGTACGACGACATCGCGAAGCACGGCGGCAAGCCGGTGATGTGGAAGGCCGGCCACTCGCTCATCAAGGCGAAGATGAAGGAGACGCACGCGGCGCTGGCCGGCGAGATGAGCGGGCACATCTTCTACAAGCACCGCTTCTTCGGCTTCGACGACGCGCCCTACACCGCCGCGCGGCTCCTGGAGATCCTCTCGCACGAGACCCGGTCGCTCGCCGAGCTGCTCGCCGACGTGCCCGTGACGTACTCGAGCCCCGAGCTGCGCTTCGACACGGTGGAGGAGAAGAAGTTCGCCCTCGTGCAGCGCTGCACCGAGAAGCTGCGCGCGAAGGGCCTCGAGCTCGTCACCGTGGACGGCGTGCGCGCCACCTGGCCCGACGGCTGGGGCCTCATCCGCGCGTCGAACACCACGCCCATCCTCGTGGTCCGCTACGAGGCCAAGTCGAAGGCGCGCCTGGCCGAGATCCAGGCCCTCATCGACGGCACCATTCACGAGGCGAAGCAGGAGCTCGGCGGGTGAGCCTCGCGCTGGGCGTCGACCTGGGGGGCACCACCGCGCGCGCCGCGGTGGTGGACCGCGCCTCGGGCCGCGTCATCGCCGTCGAGAAGTCGGCCTGGAGCGACCGCTCGCCCGAGGCCGTGGTGCGCGAGACGGCCGCCCTGGTGAACCACCTCGCCGGCGCCCACGGCGTTCCCGTGGCGCCCCTCGGCGTCGGCTTCGCGGGCATGCTGCGCGGGCCGGTGGTGGTGAACGCCCCCAACCTCGGCTGGCGCGACGTCGACTTCGGCACCCCGCTCTCGCGCGCCGTCGGCCGCGACGTGCGCCTGGTCAACGACCTGTCTGCCGCCGCCTGGGGCGAGCTCTGCGTCGGCGCGGCCCGCGGCGCCCGCGACACCTTCACCGTCTTCGTGGGCACGGGCGTCGGGAGCGCCATCATCACCGAGGGCCGCTTGCTCCATGGCGCGGCGCAGGTCGCCGGTGAGTTCGGGCACCTCAAGGTGGTGGCCGAGGGCGGCCGCGCGTGCGGCTGCGGCGACGAGGGCTGCCTCGAGGCGTACGTCGGCGGCGCCAGGCTCCAGGCGTGGATGCAGGAGGAGGGGCTCGCGGGCAGCGCGGCCGACCTCGAGGGCCTCGCCGCGAGCGGCGACCCGACGGCGCGGCGGCTCTACGACTTCGCCGCGGGCCAGCTCGCGCTCGCCGTCGCCAACCAGGTGACGGTGCTCAACCCCGAGGTGCTGGTGCTGGGCGGCGGGGTGCTGCTGCGCTGCCCGGGCATGGTGGCGCGGCTGCGCGACGTGGTGCACCGCCGCGCCGGGGTCGCCGCGCGGGCCGTCGTCCGCGTCGAGCTGGCGACCCTCGGTGACGACTCGGGCCTCGTCGGCGCAGCGCTCCTCGCGTGACGAAGGAGGAGCTCGAGCGCCGCCGGCCGCTCTGGGCGGCCATGAGCGACCTCTTCCTCGACACCGAGGTGCGCTGGAACGTGCCCCACGTCGCCCGCGCCTGCGCGCAGTCGGGCTTCGATGCCGCGACGCTCGAGCGCATCTTCTGGGTCGAGGTCTTCCCCGAGGCCATCGGCAACCTCCTGCAGGTCGCCGGCGAGTGGACGTACCTGGTGCTCGACGAGGCCGCCCTCGTGCGCCGCGCTGCTGACGAGGCGAGCCCTTCGCTCCTGCGAGCGGCGTCGGGGTGGATGGTGGAGAAGGAGTGGCGCGCCGCGCTCGCCCTCGCCCCGTGGCTGATGGGCCCCGAGGCGGCCTCGCGCACCGGCGCGCTCGATGTCATCGGTCACCGCTACTTCGAGGAGCCGGAGCGCGAGGGCCTCCTCACCTCGCCCGAGCGCGCGCGGGCGTACGCCGACGCGCTGCCCGAGGCGTGGGCCCGCTACGAGCCGCTCTGCCGCGAGCTGCTCGACCGGGGCACTCCGGGACACGAGCTGCGCGCCGCCGCCGTCGAGCGCTTGATCTACCTCAGCGCCAGCCGCTGACGCGACAGACACCGCTCCCTACCCCGCACGCCTGGGGTGCGGTCGCGGGCGCCCTCACAGCTCCAGCCACTGGAACCACACCGGGTGGTTCGCCTTGTACCAGT
>CAYUZK010000241.1:0-9037 GCA_964449625.1 uncultured Archangium sp. | reverse complement strand
CCCTGACACCGGAGCAGGTGACGCTGCGCGGGGGCGCGGTTACAACGTGGCCCCCGACATGAGCGACGTCACCGGAGAAGACCTGAAGGCGGTAGAGGCCCTGGCGCAGGCGCGAGCCGCGGTGCTGGAGCAGATCGAGAAGCGGGTGGTGGGCCAGCGCGAGGTGGTCGACCACTTGCTGGTCAGCCTCTTCTCGAAGGGGCACTGCCTCTTCGTGGGCGTGCCGGGCCTGGCCAAGACGCTCCTCATCAGCACGCTGGCGGAGGTGCTCAACCTCTCGTTCAACCGCATCCAGTTCACGCCGGACCTCATGCCCAGTGACATCACGGGCACGGACATTCTCGAGGAGGACCGGGCCACGGGGCGCCGCGAGCTGCGCTTCATGAAGGGGCCGCTCTTCGCGAACATCGTGCTGGCCGACGAGGTGAACCGCACGCCGCCCAAGACGCAGGCGGCGCTGCTGCAGGCGATGCAGGAGTACCGGGTGACGGCGTCGGGGCGCACCTGGCCGCTGGAGCAGCCCTTCCTCGTCTTCGCCACGCAGAACCCCATCGAGCAGGAGGGCACCTACCCGCTGCCGGAGGCGCAGCTCGACCGCTTCATGTTCCTGGTGGACGTGGGCTACCCGTCGGCCGAGGAGGAGGTGCAGATCGTCAAGCAGACGACCGGCGCGGCCCGGGCGGCGCCGTCGAAGGTGCTCTCGCCGGAGCAGATCCTCGCGCTGCAGGACCTCGTGCGCCGCGTGCCGGTGCCCGACCACGTGGTGAAGTACGCGGTGGACCTGGTGCGGGCGACGCGCCCGAAAGAGCCGGGGGCGCTCGACTTCGTGGCGAAGAACGTGAGCTGGGGGGCGGGTCCCCGCGCGAGCCAGTACCTCGTGGTGGGCGCCAAGGCGCGGGCGGTGCTGGCCGGGCGCTTCGCGGCCTCGGTGGACGACGTGCGCGCGCTGGCGCGGCCGGTGCTGCGGCACCGCGTGCTGCCCAACTTCACCGCCGAGTCGGAGGGCCTCACCTCGGTGAAGCTGGTGGACATGGTGGTCGAGCGCGTGAAGCCCGCCTGAGGGGGCTCACGGCGCGCAGGTGACGGGCAGCTCCCCGCGTTCGTCAGGAATTCTCTCGCGCGCCCGTCACCCGCGGCAGGTCGCCCGGCCCGAGAGGCCCTACACGCAACCATCCCTGAACCGGACGAGGCAGCAGGTTCGATTCCTGCCGGGGCCAACTGAGGCCCCGTAGCTCATTGGTAGAGCGCGAATGACTCGCGGCTTCTCAACTCGGGCGACCGACCTTTCGACACCAACCGCGCAGGCCAGGAGTCCGCGTCCTCATCGGGCGGACCTCACGAGCCTCTGTCGAATCGACTGCAGCTCCTCGCGCCGCTTCTCACTGGGCCTCGGGTAGCGCATCTTCAGGCTCTTGAAGACGTCGAGGATGATCTCCGCGACGATCAGCCTGGCGCTCTTCTTGTCGTCCGCGGGCACCACGTGCCACGGCGCGACCCGGGTGCTGGTCGCGCTCAAGCACGCCTCGTAGGCCTTCATGTAGTCCTCCCAGAACTTTCTCTCTTCGATGTCAGCGAGGCTGAACTTCCAGTTCTTGTCGGGGTCGTCGATGCGGTCCAGGAAGCGCTTCTGCTGCTTCTTCTTGGACAAGTGCAGGAAGAGCTTGATCACCCGCGTCCCGTTGTCGTGGAGGTGCTCCTCCAGGTTCACGATCGAGCGATACCGCTGCTTCCAGACGGCGCTCTCGTCGCGCATCAGCTCCTCCGGCAAGCCCTGGGCGCGGAGAATCTCCGGGTGCACCCGGACGATCAGCACCTCTTCGTAATAGGAGCGGTTGAAGATGCCGATGCGGCCGCGCTCCGGGAGCGATTGGTTGGTGCGCCACAGGAAGTCGTGGTCGAGCTCCGTGGCGCTCGGGTGTTTGAAGCTGAAGACCTGACAACCCTGCGGGTTGACCCCAGACATCACGTGCCGGATGGCGCCGTCCTTCCCCGCGGCGTCCATCGCCTGGAAGATGACCAGCACCGAGTACCGGTTCGAGGCGTAGTGCAGGCGTTGAAGCTCGCTGAGCTCCTCGACCTGCTCCCGGAGGCGCTTCTTGTAGTGCTTCTTCGACTTGTAGAGCGGCTTCACCGAGGTCGGCCACTTCTCGAGGTCGACCGTCATTCCCGGCGGCACACGGAACTCGGCGGGCGTGATCTTCATCGTGGCTTCTCCCTGGTCAGCGCCTCGAAGCCGGAGACGACGTCGAACAACTCCTCGTCGATGCCGCTCTGTCTCAGGCGCTGGAACGTTCGGTGCAGTCCTTCGAGCAGGTCGTCGATGTTCTCGTCGGCGCGCTGCATGGCCGCGAGGCGGCTCGCGTTCTCGCTGGCGAGGGACTCGGCGCAGGCGCGGAAGAGCGAGATGAACAGGTACTCGCGAAGGAGCGCGCGCAGGACCGTCGCGCCGTCGCCGAGCACCTCGGGCAGGGCCTTCCCGGGCCAGGGGGTGGCCGCACGCTCGGCTCGCCAGGCGTCATCCAGAGGAAGCAAGCGCTGGCTGACGGGCGCATAGGCCCCTCCCGCGGTCGGCCGGTTGTAGAACAGGTGAAGCTCGGCGACCTCGCCAGGCGCCTGGCTCGCCTCAGTCTCCACGAGGATGCGCCCCACCAGCGGGCTGATGGCCTTGACTGAGGTCGGCACGACGAGGACTTGCTGCAGCGGCAGCCGTGCGTCGGTGAGCCGCGAGGAGACGCGCGCGCCGACCGCCCAGATCCGATGCTCACCGGGAAGCGCAGCGAGGGCCTCGCTCGCATGCTCGACGATGACCTCGTTGAACCGACCGACCAGGCCCTGATCAGAACCGAACACCACGGCGCCGATCACCCTGGCGGGGCGCTGGTGCCCGCCACGCGGCGGCGCTGCTCCGCGTTGCCGAAAGCACGCGCCGAGCCCGAGCTGCACGACCCGATCGTAGTCGCCCAGCGCCTGCACTGACTTCTCGTACTGGCCCACGCTGGAGGCCGCCAGGGCCTTCATGGTGCGGACGACGGACTGGAGATCTCCCGCGCTGGCCATCTTGCGTCGCAGGCTGGCGCGAGTGTCGCTCATGACTTGCGCACCAGCTTCGGCTCGGGCGTGGTTTCGGCCCCGGGCGCGGCCTCCGGCTGAAACGATGCGAGCGCGCGTCTGGCGATCTCGATGATGGCCTCTCGGTCTTCGTCGCTCAGCTCTGCGGCCGTGTCGAAGCGGGCGCGGAGCTCCTCCGGTATCTGCGTCGCCGCCTCCTGCGTGGCGCGCTCGGCGTCCTTCATCGCGCTGATCGGAACCTCGTCGAAGAGGCTGGCGGTCAACGCGAGGAGGACCGTGATCTGCCCGGCCACCGACACCGGCGAGAGCTCCGGCTGCTTGAGGCAGGCCCGGATGCGGCGCCCGTGCTCGATCGTCTTGCGAGTCTCCTCGTCCAGCCGGGCTCCGAACCGGGCGAAGGTCTCGAGCTCCTCGAACTGTGCGTAGGCGAGCTTGAGGTCGCCCGTCACGGCCCGGTAGGCCGCCCGCTGCGCCTTGCCGCCGACGCGGGAGACTGACTTGCCGACGTCGACCGCGGGCAGCACGCCCAGCTCGAACAGCGAAGGCGACAGGTAGATCTGCCCATCGGTGATCGAGATCAGGTTCGTAGGGATGTACGCGGAGATGTTCTGCGCCTCGGTCTCGATGACCGGCAGGGCGGTGAGCGAGCCACCGCCGAGGTCCGCGCGGAGGTGGGTGGCACGTTCGAGCAGGCGCGAGTGGATGTAGAAGATGTCGCCGGGGAAGGCCTCGCGGCCGGGCGGCCGGCGCAGCAGCAAGGAGAGCTCCCGATAGGCGCGCGCGTGATGCGTGAGATCGTCGTAGACGATCAGCACATCGCGGCCGGCTTCCATGAAGTGCTCGGCGATGCTGGTCGCGGCGTAGGGGGCGATGAAGGCGAGCCCGGGCGGGTCGTTGCCTTCGGTCACGACCACGACGGTGTATTCCATCGCGCCCCGCTCGCGCAGCGTGGCCACCGCCTTTGCGACAGCCGACGCTCGCTGGCCAATCGCACAGTAGACACACAGCACGTTCTGAGCGCGCTGATTGAGGATGGTGTCGATCGCGATGGCGGTCTTGCCGGTCTGTCGGTCGCCCAGGATCAGCTCGCGCTGGCCACGCCCGATGGGGATGAGCGCGTCGATCACCTTCAGGCCGGTCTGGAGCGGCACCGAGACCGGCGCGCGAGCCATGATCGGCGGCGCCGGACGCTCGATGGGCAGCCGCTCGCTGGACGCCACGGGCCCACTTCCGTCGAGCGGGCGCCCCAGCGGGTCGATCACGCGGCCCAGCAGGCCCTCGCCCACCTCCACGTCCATCACCCGGCCGGTGCGCTCGACCTCGTCGCCCGCCTGGAGGTGCCAGTACTCACCGAGGAGCACCACGCCAATCTCGTCGTCGTCGACGTTGAACGCGATGCCGAAGACGCCGCCGGGAAACGCCACGAGCTCTTCGAAGCCGACACTCTCCAGCCCGGCGACCCTGGCGATGCCCGTGGAGATCGCCGTGATCGTCCCCACCTCACGCGGCGTGAGCTGCGGCGTGAAGACCTCGCGGCTCTGGCGGAGGCCCGAAAACGCCTCGTCAAAGACCTCCTGCAGGCTGGCGGTGGGAGGGCTCAAGAACTCTTCGCCTCGGCGCTCGGACCCTCGGGCGCTGGCCCGGCCCTGGCCTCCGGTTCAGGTTCCGGTTTGGCAGGGGGCGGCTTGTGGCTGTCCTTCAGCAGCTGAGCGACGACCTTCTCCACGGACGAGAGGTAGTCCGCGATGCTCCAGGCCAGCTTCTGCCCAACGGTGGAGAGCTCGATGCCGCTCACCAGGTCCGGCGCGGTCTCGAAGCGAACGCGGACCTCGTCAGAGAACGTCTCATTGAGCGCGTTCTGGATCGCGGCGCGCTGCTCGGGCGGCAGCTCGAAGGCGCTGCGGACGATCGCCGGGGTCGGCTGCGACTTCAGTGCCGCGCCCAGGCGCTCCTTCGCCTCGCTATGCAGCTCCCGCAGCCGGCGGGTGAAGACCTCGCCGACGCGCTCCTCGAGGCTCACCGCGGCGAGATCCGTCAGCGCTTTGCGGGCGATGGCGAAGACCTCCGTCTGCGTCTTGCGCACGATGGCCCGGTTGAGGCGCGTCGCGTCGTCTTCGAGCGTCGCCTGCCGCTTCGCGCTCAGCGCCTCCGCTGCCTGCCGCGCTTCCTCGAGGAGCCGTTGGCGCTCGGCCTTCGCCTCGTCTCTCGCCTGGCCCATCAGCGCAGCGCGATCCTGGTCGAACGACTCGTTCTTCTGCCGAAAGTCCTCGCGCTCCTTCCCGGCCTCCGCCTTCCGCGCGTCGGCGTCCGCCAGCTTCGCGGCGATCTTCTTCTCCCGCGCGTCGATGGCCGCGAGGATGGGCTTGTAGAGAAAGAGCCTCATCAAGAGGACGAGGAGCCCGAAGTTGAGCACCTGCGCGCCGATGGTGAACCAATCGATCAGCATGGGTCACTTCCCCGCGGTCTGGCCGATGAAGTGGTTCCAGAAGGGGTTGGCGAAGATGAGGATCATCGAGACCACGAAGCAGTAGATCGCGGTCGATTCGATCATCGCCAGGCCGACGAACAACGTTCGCGTGATCGTCGCCGACGCATCCGGTTGCTGGGCCAGCGAGCTCAGGGCCGTCGCCACCGCGCGGCCCTCCGCGAAGGCGGGGGCCATCGTCCCGAAGCCGGTGGTGATGCCGGCGATGCAGATGGAGGCGACCGCGACAATCGTCATGCTGTCCATGGGGTTTCCTTTGCTCGTTTCAGCGTGCTCTCAGGTGGGCGCCGTAAGGGCTGCTTTGTCTGCGTGTTTCGAGTCGGTCTTGCGGGCTCGCGTGGCGGCCGCGATGTACACGGCGGCCAGGATGGCGAAGATGTAGGCCTGGACCAGGCCGGTCAGCAGCCCGAGCACCGTCATCACCGCGGGCAGCACGAAGGGCATGATCGTGAGCAGGATGCCGACGATCATCGCGCCGCTCATCATGTTGCCGAACAGGCGCACGGCCAGCGCCAGGGTGCGCGAGACCTCGCTGATGATGTTGAAGGGCAACATCACGAACGTCGGCTCGATGTAGGTCCTGAGATAGCCGCCCAGCCCCTGCTGCTTGATGCCGAACACGGGCGCGGCCACGAGCACGCACAGCGCCAGCGCCGTGGTGGTGGAGAGTGAGCTCGTGGGCGCCTCGTAGCCGGGGACGATGGTGAAGACGCTGGCGGTCGCGACGAAGAGGAAGAGCGTGCCCAGGAAGCTGAGGTAGCGCTCGGGGGTGCTGAGCCCGATCTCCTCGATCTGTTTCTGAATGGCAGTGACGACGATCTCCAGGAGGTTCTGCCACCGGGAGCGCTCCAGGCCCGTCGAGAGCTTGCGGGTGATGAGCTTCGCGCCGACCGTCAGCACGAGGATGAGGGCCCAGGTGAACACGATGGTGGCGTTGAGCTTGAAGAAGCCCCACTGCGCGTAGATCAGCGTGTCTGGGCTAAGCCGCATGACGTCGCTCCGCCGTCAGGGTCACCCGGACCACGAGCAGCCGCGCCACGATGAGGCCGAGCAGGCAGGCGAGCAGGCGCTCCCAACGCCCCCCGGAGACGAAGTGGAAGCCGGCGAGGACGGCGCTCATCCGGAGCACCACGCTCCCGAGGACCCAGAGTGCAGGGTGCCCGGACGAGACGGTCTTGCGCACGGTCCACCACAGGCCCCCGAAGAAGCCGGTGCCGAGCAGCGCCCCCCCGAACCAGGCCAGGATCAGTCCGGGCACGTCATTCATCGCCGTCCTCCGCGCGCATGGCCTTGTCTTCTTTGGCGATCCAATGCCAGGCATTGAGACACCCGAGCGTGAGGCCGACCACCAGCAGGGCCAGCGTCCACCCGTGCTTGCCCGGGTATCGTTCGTCCAGCCAGTGGCCGAGGCCCGCTCCGAGCAGCGTCGGGATCACCACCGACCAGCCGATGAGCCCCATCATGCCGAGCCCAAACCACACCCCCTGCTTCGACTTGCGGGCTTTCAGCTTGCGCGCCGCCCGGCCGCCGATCCGGTCGGCGAGGGTCGAACCGGCCTTCGCGGGCCTGGGCGGCCGTTCGTCACTCATGTTGGAACGCCGCGAAGCGGTCGAGAAAGCCCGCCTCCAACCTCGCCATGACGGTGCGAGCGCTCTGCTCATGTTCGTCGGCCGCCTCGAACTCCTGCTCCACCGAGTCGCGCAGTCGAGCGAGGTCCGTGCCGAGGATCGCCCGGCGCACGGAGACGAGCACGTTCGCGCCGACCTTGACGAGCACGCCCTCGTCCACGGCCAGGAAGACCTCGCCCTCCGCCTCGCTCTCGTAGGTCAGGATGCCCGGCGTGAGCGCCGCCGCGCAATCGAGCCGGCGCGGCAGCACGCCGAAGGAGCCGTCGTGCGTCTCCGCCACGATGCGCGAGACGCCCGGCTTCTCGGCGAAGACCTGGAAGGGCAGCAGCACCTTAAGTGTCATGAGCAGCATGCCGGACCTCCGAGTTCGCCGCGGGCTTCGCTTTGCGCTTCGCTTCGCTGATCGCTCCGATCATGTAGAGGGCGCTCTCGGGGGAGTCCTCGAACTCGTCCCCGAGGATTCGCTCGCAGCCGTCCAGCGAGTCCTCGAGGCTGACGAGCTTCCCCTTGTGGCTGGTGAGCTGTTCAGTCGTGAAGAAGGGCTGGGTGAGGAAGCGCTCCAGCCGGCGGGCCCGGGCCACCACCTGACGGTCCTCGGGGGAGAGCTGCTCGAGGCCGAGCATGGCGATGATGTCCTTGAGCTCGGCGTACTGCGCGAGCGTCTGGCGGATCTTCTGCGCGAGGCCGTAGTGACGCGCCCCGATGATGCTCGGCGTGGCCATCTTGGAGTTGGACTGCAGCGGGTCGATCGCCGGGTAGAGCCCCTCACTCGCTCGCTTGCGCGAGAGCACGATGGACGCAGAGAGATGGGAGAACGTGTGCACGGCCGCCGGGTCGGTGAAGTCGTCCGCGGGCACGTAGACCGCCTGGATCGAGGTGATGGCGCCGGTGTCGGTGTTGGCGATGCGCTCCTGCAGGCTGGAGAGCTCGGTGCCCATGGTCGGCTGGTAGCCCAGGCGCGACGGCATCTGACCCATCAGGCCAGACACCTCCATGCCGGCCTGGATGAAGCGGAAGATGTTGTCGATGAGCAGCAGCACGTCGCGGTGCTCGTCGTCGCGAAAGTACTCGGCCATCGTCAGCGCCGCGTGCCCCACCCGGAACCGGCAGCCGGGCGGCTCGTTCATCTGCCCGAACAACATCACCATCTTCGGCAGCACGCCGGCGGCCTTCATCTCGCGGTGCAGCTCTTCGCCCTCGCGGCAGCGCTCGCCGATGCCACAGAAGATGCTGACGCCCTGGTGGAGCCCCACCATGTTGTGGATCATCTCGGTGAGCAGGACGGTCTTGCCCACGCCCGCGCCGCCGAAGAGTCCAGCCTTGCCGCCACGCTCGAGCGGCAGCAGCACGTCAATCACCTTGATGCCCGTCTCGAAGACCTCAGCGCGGGTGGACCGTCGGGCCAGCGGGGGCGGAGCCCGATGCACGGAACGCCACTGCACGTCGGTCAGCGGAGCTTCGCGGTCGATCACGTTGCCGAAGACGTCGAACATCCGCGAGAGGACTTCCTTGCCTACGGGCGCCATCAGCGGTCCCCCCGTGTCGTCCACCTCCATGCCGCGAGCGAGGCCTTGCGTCGGCGTCAGCGCGATCCCCCTCACGCGGTGCGCGTCACGCTGGGCCAGCACCTCGATGACGATTCGGCGCTCGGGCCCCGCACGCAGCAGCGAGTAGACGGGCGGGAGTCGGTCCGCGAAGTAGACGTCGACGACGCTGCCTCGCACGGAGATGACCGAACCACGATGCGGGCGCTCCGAGTCCTGGTTCATGTGCGCAGAGACCATCCAAGCCAGCCGAATAGACTGTAGTGTTCCCCGTCTGTCAAGACACGGTCGCTCGCGGCAATCGGGTGAGT
>CAYUZK010000240.1:3605-9067 GCA_964449625.1 uncultured Archangium sp. | reverse complement strand
GGGCCCCGTGACGCGGTGGCAGAAGAAGGTGCGGCAGCCGAAGGGCCGCGCCTCGTAGACGGTGCAGCGGCGCCCGGCCTCGTCGAGGAAGGGGCAGCCGCCGTCGGCCCGCGGGGGCGGCAGCGCGCGCCGCGACTCACCGAGGTGCGCGGTCAGTCGCCGCCACTCGCTGGGCCACAGCCACGGCTCGCGGCGCGTCACGGCGAGCTGGCAGCACTCGGCGGTGCCCGGGCACCCGTGCCGCTGCCACGCCTCGCTGGCGCGCGCCAGCACCGCCCGCGTCTCGGTCACCGCGCGGCGCCAGGCCGTGCGCAATTGCGCTTCGTTCAGCTCGGGGTCGGGTAGCGTTGACGTCACGGCTCTGTGGAGGGGCACTTCATCATGCAACCAGCTCCAGTGGGCGCGCTCTGCGCCGTGCACGTCGGCATCGCGGCGACGACGACCTGCAGTCGCTGCGGCAACTTCATGTGCGCCACCTGCGCGGAGTTCGGGGAGGCGACCCAGTGCCCGAGCTGCCGCGCGCTCTCTGGCGGCGAGTTCCCCCTCGACGCCACCAGCGACTTCAGCGCCATGTGGGGCTACGCCGTCGCGGCCTGGCAGCGGGAGCTGGGCATGCTGTTGGTGGCGGTGCTCATCTTCCTCGCCATCAGCATGGCCGGCGGCCTCGTCTCCAACGTCATCAGCCAGGTGGTCAACGCCGTGATGGGGCTCGAGGTGGACTCCAGCGACCCGCTGGGCGCGATCCCCCGGCTGGTGGCCTCGGTCATCGTGGGGCAGCTCATCGGCACGCTGGTGAGCATCGTGGCGCAGGGCATCGCGCTGGTGGGCCTCTACCGGGTGCTGGTCGACGTGCTCCTGGGGCGCAAGGCCGACCTGGCGCGCATGTTCAGCCAGCTCCACCTGCTGCCGCGCTACCTGGTGATGCAGCTCATCTTCTTCGTGGCCCTCACCATCCCCCTCCTCGCGGCGGTGGTGGCCCTGGGCTTCGCGGCGCTGCGCTCGGCGGGCATCGACTGGCAGCACCTCCAGGCGAGCGACTTCGAGCGCCTGCTCAACCCCCAGCTCTTCGGCTTCTTCTTCCTCTTCATGCTGGTGATCCTCGTGGGCGCCATCGTGCTCCTGCCGGTGACGCTCTTCGCGGTGCCCGAGCTGGTCGTCGGCCAGTGCTCCGCGATGGAGGCCATCACCCGCGCGTGGAACCTGGGCAGCGGGCAGCGGCTGCGGCTGTTCGGCTATTCCTTCGTCTCGGGCGCGGTGGTGCTGGCGGGCCTCTTGCTGTGCTTCGTGGGCCTCATCCCCGCGCTGCCGCTCTCGTACCTGCTGCTGCTCGCGCTCTTCCTCGGGCTGCGCAAGAGCTCGGCCTTGCCGCCGCTGGCCAACGCCTGAGCCGTCGTCAGAGCACGCGCAGCACGAAGCACTTCAAGTACCGCGTCTCGCGCAGGCCCAGCAGCACCGGGTGGTCCTTGCCCGCGCCGCGCTTCTCGATGATCTGCACCCGCCGCTTCGAGTCGGCCGAGGCCGCGTCGAGCATCGCCTCGAAGCGCGCCTCGTCGACGTGGTGGGTGCAGCTCGCGGTGATGAGGATGCCGCCCGGGTTGAGCAGCTGCATGGCCCGCAGGTTGATCTCCTTGTAGCCGCGCACGGCGGCCTCCACGGCGGTCTTGCTCTTCGCGAAGGAGGGCGGGTCGAGCACGATGGTGTCGAAGCGGCGGCCCTCGTCGAAGGCGTCACGGAGGAAGTCGAAGGCGTTGGCCGCGATCACCTCGACGTTGGCGAGCTGGTTCCGCTTCGCGTTGGCGCGAATGAGCTCGCACGCGGGCTCGGAGATCTCCACGGCCGTCACCCGCTTCGCCGAGAGCGCGAGCTGCAGCGCGAAGCCGCCGGCGTAGCTGAAGCAGTCGAGCGCCTCGCCCTGGCCCCACTCGCTGGCCATCACGTGGTTGTCGCGCTGGTCGAGGAAGGCGCCGGTCTTCTGGCCGGTGAGGAGGTCCGCCTCCAGCACCACGTGCCCCTCGCGGTAGGTCACCGGGCCCGGCAGCTCGCCGTGCAGCACGCCCTTCTCGGGCTCGAGGCCCTCGAGGCGCCGCACGTTGGCGTCGCTGCGGTTGACGATGGCGCGGGGCGCGAAGTGCTCGACGAGCAGCTCCACCAGCACCTGCTTGCGCTGCTCGGTGGCCTTGTGGAGGAACTGCACCGAGAGGAAGTCGCCGAAGCGGTCCACCACCAGGCCGGGCAGGAGGTCGGCCTCGCCGTGCACCACGCGGTAGGTGGTCTCGTCGGGCGCGGCGCGGCGGCGGAGCGCGTCGGCGGCGAGCAGGCGCGCCTTGAAGAAGCCGCGGTCGACGGCCACGTCCTCCCAGGAGAGCCAGCGCAGGGTGATCTTCGAGTCGCGAGAGAAGAAGGCCAGGCCCATGAACCAGCCGCGGCCGTCTTCGACGCGCACCACCTCGCCGCCGCTGAGGCCCTCGGGCTTCTTCTCGACGTCGGCCTCGTAGATCCACGGGTGGCCGGCCTTCCAGCGGTCGACCCCCTTCCTGCTGATGCGCACCGTCGGGCTGGTCACGTGGCGGCCAAAACCTCATCGACGACGACGTGTCCACTCCCATCGTCCTTGACGGTGCAGGCGGCGACGAGCGGATCTCTGGCGAAGACCAGGCGCCAGCGCTCCTCGACGGCCTGGGCGAGCACCTGCTTCTTCTCCTCGATGGAGGTGAGCGGGTAGAGGTCGAGGGCCGAGACCCACGGCGCGTGGAGGTGCGCGGTGGTGGGCACCAGGTCGCCGCAGAAGACGAGCGTCTCGTCGCCGTGCTCGAGGCGCACCAGCTGCATGCCCACGGTGTGCCCCTCGCTGACGAAGAGGTGCACGCCCTCGCACAGCTCGGTGGCGCCCTCGAGGAGGTGGAGCTGCCCGCTGCGCTCGAGCAGGCAGAAGTCCTCCTGGCGGAAGCTGCCGTGGTCCTTGTCGCTGGGGTGGTGCGCCCACTTCCAGTGGCGGCGCTGCAGGTGCACGGTGGCGTTTGGGAAGCTGGGGCGCAGCTCGCCGCCCTCCTCGCGGGTGAGGCCGCCGGCCACGTCGAAGTGCAGGTGCGAGAGCACCACGTCGGTCACGTCGCCGCGGCCGAGGCCCAGGCCGGCCAGCGCAGCGTCGAGGCGCGAGCCCGGCTCGAAGCCGTAGAGCGCCCGGTGGTGCCCGTCCCACCGGCTGCCGATGCCCGCGTCGACCAGCACGCGGCGCTTGCCCACCTCCACCAGCATCACCCGCGAGACGAGCGCGACGCGGTTGTGCTCGTCGGGCGGGTAGTGGCGGCCCCAGAGCGCGCGGGGCACGGCGCCAAAGAGCGCGCCGCCGTCGATGGCGAGGTGTCCTTCGACCAGCGGGTGAACCGTCAAGGGACCCAGCGTGAGCGCCATGGTGGGCGCAGTCTGGCAGCGTTCCGTCACCGGCGAGAAGGGATACAGTCGCCCCGTGCTGCGCACCTACGATCTCCTCGTGCAGTCCCGGGAGCCCGGCGAGCCGTTTCCCCGGGAGGCCGCCGTGGCCGCCCTCACCGCCGCGGGGGCCCGGTTCGACGAGCACGGGCGGGGCGCGTGGCGGCTGCCCGCCGGCGAGCTGGAGCTGGGGCCGATGCTGGAGAACGGCGCCTGGCTGGCCCTGGAGGTCAAGGTGCCGCTGAGCGACAAGACCGAGCTCCTCGAGGCGGCCGTGCGCGCCCTGTGCGACGTCGCGGAGCAGGCCCCGCTGCGCGTGATCGACCCCCAGCGCGGCGAGCCGGTGAGCGTCACGGGCCTGGGCTCGATGGCGAGCGAGTTCTTCCGCCTCGCGCGCCACGCCGGCGAGTACGGCGGCGTGAGCGAGGCCCTGGGCCTGAGCTCCTACGCATCGGAGGCGCCCCGTGACTCAGGGTCGACGCGGGCGCTGCTGGCGCTGGTGGTCTTCGTGCTGGCGCTCTACGCGACCTGGCGCACTGCCACGGCGCTCCTCGACGACGAAGCGGAAGCACCGGTGGACGCCCCGGCGAAAGTCCTCGGGAAGTGAGCCGGGCGTCAGCTCCGTGCCCCACGAGAAGCGCGGGTCGAGCTCGAAGCCGAGGAAGTTGTTCGAGAAGTAGAGCACCCCGCCGGGCGCGAGCAGGGCCAGCGTGCGCTCGAGCAGCCAGCGGTGGTCGCGCTGCACCTCGAAGCGGCGGCCCATCTTCTTCGAGGTCGAGAAGCTCGGCGGGTCGAGCACCACCAGGTCATAGGGCCCTTGCGCCGTCTCCAGCCACGCCAGCGCGTCGGCGCGCACCACGCGGTGCTCGGGGCTCGGGGTGAAGCCGTTGAGCGCCAGGTTCCGCTCGGCCCACTCGCAGTAGGTGTTGGAGAGGTCGACGGTGGTGCTCTGGGCCGCGCCGCCAGCGCGCGCGTACACGCTGAACGAGCCGGTGTAGGCGAAGAGGTTCAAGAAGCGCGTGCCCTTCGCCTCGTCGCGCACGCGGGCCCGGGTCACGCGGTGGTCGAGGAAGAGCCCGGTGTCGAGGTAGTCGGTGAGGTTGCACTCGAAGGCGAGCCCGTGCTCCTTCACGGTGACGAGCGTCGAGGCCCCGCCCTGGCGCCCGGTCGGCGCCTGGCCCCAGGGGCGGCGCTCGTGGGTCTTGGTGACGATGCGCGCGGCGGGCAGCTCGAGCACCGCGCCGATGGCGCGCACCACCTCGGCCCGGGCTGCTTCGAGGCTGCCGTCGCGCAGCTGCTTGCGGCGCGGGTACTCCATGACGTGCGCGTGGCCGTCGTACCAATCGACCGCGAAGGGCCACTCGGGCACGTCGAGATCGTACAGGCGGAACGCCGTGAGGCCCTGCTTGGCGGCCCAGGCGAAGCGCTGCTTCGCGTTCTTGCGCAGGCGGTTCTCGAAGTCGGTCGCCACGGCTCTTCCAGTGCCACAAGCGCGTGCGCCGCGCACCTCTCGTGAGGTAGGGGAGGGGCATGCGAACCCTGCTCCTCTCGTCCCTCGTCGCCGCCTCCGCCTTCGCCGCCGAGGGCAAGTGGACGCCCCAGCAGGTGCTCCAGCAGGGCCCGGCGTGGGTGAAGCAGCAGGGCTTCGCGCTGCCGCTCGACAAGCTGTGGAGCGAGAAGGCCCAGGGCGGGCTGCTCGCCAACGCGGTGCAGCTCCCCGGCTGCTCGGGCAGCTTCGTCTCGAAAGACGGGCTGCTCATCACCAACCACCACTGCATCGTGGGCATCCTCCAGGAGCACTCCACGCCGGAGCAGAACCTGGTGAAGGCCGGGTACCTCGCGCGGGCGCCGGCCGAGGAGAAGCCGGCGAAGGCGTACCGCGTGCAGGTGCCGCGGGCCTTCCGCGACGTGACGAAGGAGGTGCTCGCCGCCGTGCCCGCCGACGCCGATGATCTCGGCCGCTACAAGGCCGTGGAGCGGGCCCAGAAGCAGCTCGTCGCCGCGTGCGAGCAGCAGCCCGGCACCCGCTGCAC
>CAYUZK010000240.1:0-3505 GCA_964449625.1 uncultured Archangium sp. | reverse complement strand
GGCTACCCGGGCGTGAGCTACCGCGCGCAGCTCGCCGACGAGATGGCCGAGCGGGAGCAGCGCTGGTTCCCCGCCATTCGCGCGCTGACGGCCGAGTGGCTGGCGCTGATGGACGAGGAGTCGAAGCGCTCGCCCGAGGCGGCCATCGCCGTCGCCGACCAGGCGCGCAGCCTCCTCAACACCAAGAAGAACGCCGAGGGGCAGCTCGCGGGCCTCGCGCGCGGGCGCATCCTCGAGAAGCAGCGCGCCGCCGAGGCTCGGGTGAAGGCCTTCGCCGCGAAGACGCCGGCCCTCGCCGACGCCGCGGCTGCCCACGCCGCCCTGGAGGCGCTCCTCGTCGAGCGCACCGCGACGTGGGAGCGCGACTTCCTGCTCGACGTCAGCCCCCGCGGGCCTCGCGCCCTGGCGTGGTCGCTGCTGATCGCCCGGCGCAGCGTCGAGGCGCAGCGGCCGGACCTCGAGCGCGAGCCCGGCTACCAGGACCGCGACCTCTCCCGCCTGCGCGACCAGCTCGAGCGCGACCAGAAGCGCTTCCACGCCGCGGTCGACCTCTCGCTCCTGCTCTCCTGGCTCCAGCGCGGGGCGAAGCTCCCGGCGGACCAGCGCCTGGCCTCCGTCGACGCGCTCCTGGGCCCCGCGAAGAGCGACGCGCAGGTGCTGGGCCGGCTCAAGGCGCTGCTGCTTGGCACGAAGGTGTACGCGCTCGAGGAGCGCAAGAAGATGTTCGACGAGACGCCCGCGCAGCTCGCCGCCCGCCAAGACCCGCTGCTGGACTTCGGGCTCGCCCTCGACGCCGAGCGCCGCGCCCTGCGCGATCGCCGCGACGCGTACGCCGGCCGCATCTTGAAGCTGCGGCCCCAGTGGCGCCGCGCGGTGCTCGCCGAGGCCGGCCGCCCGGTGGCGCCCGACGCCAACTCCACGCTGCGCGTCACCTTCGGGCGCGTGAGCGGCTACTCGCCCCGCGACGCCGTGCTGATGCTGCCGCAGACGACGCTCGCCGGCGCCATCGCCAAGCACACCGGGGCGGACCCCTTCGACGTGCCGCAGCGCATCCGCGACGCGCACGCCGCGGGCAAGCCGAGCCGCTGGCACGACAAGGGCCTCAAGGACGTGCCGGTGGACTTCCTCGCCGACTGCGACACCACGGGCGGCAACTCCGGCAGCCCCACCATCGACGGCAAGGGGCGCCTGGTGGGCGTCAACTTCGACCGCGTCTGGGAGAACGTGGCCAACGACTTTGGCTACAACCCCGAGGTGGCGCGCAACGTGAACGCCGACGTGCGCTACCTCCTGTGGCTGCTGGAGGAGGTCGAGGGGGCGCCGGGGCTGGTGCGGGAGCTCCTCGGGAACTGAGGCTTTCGCCCCGGGCGGCGTTGTGGTGAATGGCGCGCCATGCGCTTCGACACCCTCGCCATCCACGCAGGCCAGCAGCCCGACCCCAGCACCGGCGCGATCATGACGCCGGTGTACTTCACCTCGACCTACGTGCAGGACGGGCCGGGCGAGCACAAGGGCTACGAGTACAGCCGCACGAAGAACCCGACGCGGGGGGCCCTCGAGGGCTGCCTCGCGGCGCTGGAGGGCGCGAAGTTCGGCGCGGCCTTCGGCTCGGGCTGCGCGGCCAGCGACATGCTCATGCACACGCTGTCGGCCGGCGACCACGTGGTGTGCAGCGACGACGTGTACGGCGGCACCTTCCGCCTCTTCGACAAGGTCTTCACCCGGCACGGGCTGACGTTCTCGTTCGTGGACATGACGAAGCTCGAGAACATCGAGCAGGCCATCACCCCGAAGACGAAGATGCTCTGGGTCGAGACGCCGACGAACCCCATGCTCAAGCTCGTCGACCTCGTCGGCGCCGCGGAGATCGCCAGGAAGCACAAGCTGGTCAGCGTCTGCGACAACACCTTCATGACGCCGTACTTCCAGCGCCCGCTGGAGCTCGGCTTCGACATCGTCACGCACTCGACGACGAAGTACCTGAACGGCCACTCGGACGTGGTGGGCGGCTTCGTGGCCACCAACGATCCGGCCCTGGCCGAGAAGATCTACTTCCTCCAGAACGCGGCCGGCGGCGTGCCCGGGCCGATGGACTCGTTCCTCGTGCTGCGCGGCGTGAAGACGCTCCACGTGCGCATGGACCGCCACGCGGCGAACGCGGTGAAGGTGGCCGACTTCCTGGTGGGGCACCCCAAGGTGAACAAGGTGACGTACCCGGGGCTCACCTCGCACCCGCAGCACGAGCTGGCGAAGCGGCAGATGACGGGCTTCGGCGGCATGATGACCTTCGACATGAAGGGCGGCCTCGAGGCGGCGCGGCGGTTCTTGAAGACGGTGAAGGTCTTCGCCTGCGCGGAGTCGCTCGGCGGCGTCGAGTCGCTCATCGAGCACCCGGCGATCATGACGCACGCGTCGATCCCCAGGGACACGCGCGAGAAGCTGGGCATCACCGACGGGCTCATCCGCCTCTCCGTGGGCATCGAGGACGCAGGCGACCTCATCGACGATCTGAAGGCGGCCTTCGACGCGGCGTGACCCGGCGCGACCGATTCGTGAGAGAGTCGGGCCGTGTTGTCGCTCGTTGCCGCCCTGGTGCTCCTCGCCCCGGAGCTGCCGCCTGAGTGTGAGGCGCCGCCCGTTCGCGAGGTGACGCCGCTGAGTGCTTTCGCCCAGCGGTCGGGCTCGCTCTCGGTCGGCCTCGACAGCGTGGCGACCTGGTGCTTCGACTCCGGCGGCGCGTGGACCGCCGGGCACAGGCCGGTGAATGGCAAGCTCCCGGCGAAGCTCGAGCCGACGGGCGACTGCGCCAAGGCCATCACGAGCTGCGAGGCCGCGAAGGCGGCGGTGCCGGAGGAGGGGCGACAGCTCCTCTTCGACACGCTGGCTGACCTCGAGCGACCCTTCCTCGGCGTGAAGTACAAGCCCAAGCGCAGCGGCCTGGCCGAGCGCCCGCCGGAGGTGGCCAGCTGCGTTGCGACTGAGCGCTCGACCCTCTTCGGCCAGGCCCAGGCGCGCATGGACATCGCCCGCCTCGCGAGCCAGGCGCAGAGCGAGTACGCGAACTACCGCACGTGGCTGTTCTCAGAGGGCCTGCGCTGCGCCCAGGCCGTGGCCCGGGGCGAGAAGGACCTCACCCGGCGCGGCATCAACGTCGACAAGCCGGTCGAGGGCGGCGGCACGCAGCGGGTGCCCATGGCGCGCTTGGCGGACGGCGGCGTGGGCGCGGTCGTGGCCTCCGGCGCCACCGGTGGCGGCACCGCGACCGGTGGCATCGCGACGGGAGGCACGACGACGGGCAGTACCGCGATGGGCGGTACCGCGACGGGTGGCACCGCGACAAGTGGTACCGCGACGGGTGGCACCGCGACAAGTGGCACCGCGACAAGTGGCACCGCGACAAGTGGCACCGCGACAAGTGGCACCTCGACTGCCGGCTCAGCGACGGGCGGAACGACGGCGGGCGGAACGACGGCGGGCGGCACGACGACGGGCGGCACGACGACGG
>CAYUZK010000239.1:0-9070 GCA_964449625.1 uncultured Archangium sp. | reverse complement strand
GCCCGGTGACATGACGCCGCCGCCGATGCCGCCGCCGGCGCTCTGAGCCGGCGCGAGGTCAGAAGCAGACCTGCCAGGCGCCGATGCCGTTCTGGCGGCTGACCCAGTCGTCGAGCTGGCCCTCGACGCAGGCTGGCGAGGTGGAAGCGCCCCAGAGCACGACCCCTCCCGTCGGTCCGAAGGACTGGAGGCAGAGGTTCCGCCGCGTCGGAGACTGGTGCCACCGCACCGGCGCGCCGTCGTCGCTCACCACGCTCGCGTCGGGCAGAAGGAAGAGCGTGTCGCGCAGGAGCGAGCCGACGGTGCACTGGGAGAAGTCCGTGATGCCAGCCCCGACGCACGAGCCACCATCGAGCGGGGCGCCCTGCGGGTCGAACACCGCGAGGCCGAGGCCAGTGAGGGCGGTGACGACCTCCACGGTGCCGGCGTCCGCCGTCACGCCGCCCCCGGTGACCTGCACGGCGTAGTGCTGGGTGCCCGCGGCGACGACGCTGAAGGTGACCATGAGCGGCAGCTCGAGGCGCGCGCCCCCGCCGAGCGAGCCGCCGTCGCACGAGAGCGTGTCGGCGGCCGTCGGCACGCAGCTCCCCGCGTCGAGCACCACCGTGCCCACCGGAAGCCGCACCGTCGCCCAGAGCGCGAGCCCCGGGCTCCCCCCGACGTTCTCGAGCTCCACCTGAAGCGGCGCCGTCTCACCGCGCTCCGCGCAGAGGGGGACGCTGAAGCCGACGCGGACCTCAGGCGGGCCCCCGTCGCCCGCTCCTGAGTCGGCCTGGCCAGCATCGGCGCCGCCAGCGTCGACCTCACCTGCGTCGGCCGCCCCCGCATCGACTCCACCGGCATCGACTCCACCGGCGTCGACTCCACCGGCGTCGACTCCACCGGCGTCGCTCCCGCCCGCGTCCTGCGTGAGACCCCCGTCGACGCTGCCACCATCGGCGCGGAGGTTGATGCCGATGAGCACGTTCTCCTGGCAGGCGCTGGCCAGCAGCAGCGCGAGCAGGAAACGGCAGCCGGCGTTCAGGGCCGATCTCTTTCGAGGAGCTCGCGTACGCGCGAGGCGAAGGGCCCAGCGGGATCGGCAGCCACCAGCTTCTGGCTGAACCGAACCGCCTCTGCTCGTCGGCCGGCCTTCACGAGCGCCTCCACCCGGACGAGGGCCGCCTCCCGGTGGAGCGCTCCTGTCGCGAACTCGCGGGCGTAGAGGTCGAGCACCCGCAGCGCCGCCGTCGGCGAGGCGCCCAGCTCGCGCCTCGCCTCGTCCACCAGGCGCACCTCCCTCGCGAGGCGATCCGTGTCGTCTCCCTTCGGCGAGTGAGCCGGTAGCCGCGCCGGGGCCACGGGCCGCGGCTTCTCCTCGAGCGCCGGCTCGACCTGGGGCGCAGGCGTCACGATGGGTGGCGCGCTCACTCCGGGGTGAGGGGCCTGCAGCGCGGTCACCGCCCCCTCGGCCGGTGCGCGCGCGTCGCCGCTCGCGCCTGACGCCTGACCTGCGACCTCGAGCGGCCGCGGCTCGACCTCAGAAGCCACGGGGGCGCGCGTCCACGCGAACAGTCCGACGCTCGCGACGAGCGCGAACCCCACCCACGTCGTCCACCGGCGAACCGCGACGGCGCCCGTGCCTGACGAAGGCGGCGGCGTCGCAAGGAGCTCGGTGAGCACGCGGGTCTTCACGGCCTCCGACGGGCGCTCGTCACGCGCCGCCTGAAACAGCGCCTCCGCCAACTTGTCGCGATCGGGTTCGCTCATGGCGCCCCCTCGAGGTGGTGGTCGAGCAACGCCCTGAAGGCCTCACGCGCTCGACGTGTGCGCGACGCCACCGTGCCTTCGGGAATCCCCAGGACCTCAGCGGCCTCTCGCTTGGACAGGCCCTCGATGTCCTGCAGCACCAGGACCAGCCGGAGGTCCTCCTCGAGCTGGCCGAGGAGCAGTTGCAGCAGGGCCCGACGCCGGGTGCGCTCGAGCTCGTCGTCCGGGCGCTCCAGGGAGGGCGCCTCGGGGAGCTCCCCGGGGAGGTCTTCTCGCCAGGTGCCGGCCCGCCGCGCGACGAGGACGGCCGTGGAGCACAGGAAGGCCCGCGCGCCCTCCGGCGTGATGGCGTCGAGGCGGTCGAGCGCGACGAGGAACACCTGCTGCAAGCCGTCGTCGGCCTGCGCCACCGTCAGCCGGTGGCGCCGAAGCAGCCGCCACACGAGGTCGGCGTGGGCGGTGAAGAGCTCGCGAAGCCGCGTTCGCTGGGCCGAGCTCAGCGCCCTGCCGCGACGGGCGACGGCGGCGGCTTCGACGCTGGCGAAGAGGATCAACACGAGCTGGATGCCTCGAGGTGGCGCAATGGATCAGAGCGCTCGACTGACGGTGAGCGAGGGCTGGACGAAGACAGAAGGGTTCGAGAACACTGGGCCCTCGGGGTCTATGAAGTAGGTGTCGGTGCGCGGATTGAGGCCGACGAGGAGACCGAGCCCCAGGCTCCAGTCGTCAAGCTGCACCTGGGCCTGCCCCCACGGGCCGACGCTCGGGAGCCAGCGCCACGCCTGTACTGGCTCGAGCGCGTCGGGGGCCGTCACCCCGAAGCCCAGCACCTGCGCCGCCACCCCGGCCTCGAGGCGCAGCACCCGCCACGCAGCGAAGGCGCCGAGCTCGAGCTGGCCGAGCAGGTGAAACGGGTAGCGAGCCCGCCGCCCCTCCATCGTCGGGGTCGAGCCGCCGCCGCCGCCGAAGGACGCGCGCACGAGCAGCGACCGGACCTGGAAGGACAGCGAGACCGCGCCACCGAAGTCGGGCAGGCCGCTGATGGCGGTGGTGAGGTGCGGCGCCGCGCCCACCCGCCAGCGGCGCTCGGGCGCCGGCTGGAGCGTCGGGCTCGGCGCGGGTGAAGTCACGACGGCTGCTGGTGCAGGGGCGACCGCGACGCTCGGCGACGCCTCGGGGGACGCCACCTCGACGACGGCGGGCGGGGGATGCACCTCCGGCAGCGCGGCCGGAGGCGGCAGGGCTGCGGGCAGGGGCCCGAGGCGTGCTCGCTCGGGGTCGATGAGGAGCGCCGCCACCAGGCTGAGCGCCTCGAGGAGTGAGCGGCAGTGGGTGCCGCTGAGCTCCCGCACCGTCGCCCCGCTGGGGAGCCGCAGAGCGAGCGTCCCCAAGAGCCGCCGACCACGCCGCTGGATGCGCGCGTCGATCCACGCCGAAGGGGTCTCTGGCTCCACGACGACGCGCGCCGCTTCAGTACGAAAGGCGAGGGCCGCGACGAAGACGTCCCGCCCCGGACACTCCGGGGGAGCGTCCCACTGCAGCGCGGTCGGCCTCGCCAGAGGCGCCTCCATCATGACGAGCGCTACCAGGACTCCGACCATGGACCGTGGGCACCGTAGCGCATGGTGATCCAAAGCGGTGGCTCGCTGCATTCAGGGGCGCGGCCACTCCTGCGCCGCGACTGGGAGGACTCATGCGTCTCGTCGTTACGGCCGTTTCGCTCATGGTGTGTCTCGCGTGCGGTCCGGCGGTCGAGCCGGACGCAGGGGTCGGTGGTGGGGCTGGCGGCGGGACGGCGACCGGCGGCGGGACGGCGACCGGCGGCGGGACGGCGACCGGCGGCGGCACGACCACCGGCGGTGGGACCGGCACTGGCGGTGGTGGCGTCAACCAGGCGCCCGTCATCACCCCGCTGGCCGCGGTCACGGTCGCGGAGGGCATGACCCAGTCGGTGACCCTGGCGGCGACGGACCCGGAGAGCGACCCGCTCACCTGGTCGCTCGTCTCGCCGCCCGCCTTCGCGAGCCTGTCCGGCGCGGTGCTCGCCCTCGCGCCCGACTTCTCGAGCGCCGGCGCCTACACGCTGACGGTGCGCGTGACCGACGGCACGAACGCCGTCGACGCCACCCTCTCCGTGACGGTGACCGACACGAACCGCGCGCCGCAGCTCGCGCCCATCGCCGACGTGACGCTCGCCGTGGGCGCGACGCAGACGCTCACGCTCTCGGCGACGGACCCCGACGGTGACACGGTGACGCTCTCGAGCAGCACCCTGCCGAACTGGGCCACGCTCGCGGCGAACCAGCTGACGTTGGCGCCGACGGCAGCGGGCCAGGTCACCCTCACCATTACCGCGAGCGACGGCACCCTGTCGGACACGCGCATGTTCACCGTCACCGTGACGCCGCCGGGCAACAGCCCGCCGACGGTGGCCAACCTCGAGCAGCTCGACCTCGCCGACCAGCTCATCGCGTCCGGCGCCACCCTCACCGTCACCCCGAAGGTGCGCGTGACCCTCGACGACCCGGAGAACGCCCAGGTGCAACTCGAGGTCGAGCTCGCCTCGAGCACGGCCGCCTTCACCGGCACCGCGACGCAGTCGACGCCGCTGGCCGCGGAGGGGGTCGTCACGCTGCCGCTGAGCTCCCTCACCCCGGGCACCTACAAGTGGCAGGCGCGGGCCGTCGACGCGCAGGGTGCCCAGGGGCCGTGGGTCGCCTTCAATGGCGGAAACGCGGCCTTCACGCTGCAGGTGCCGACCGTGGCGGGCACGGTGAGCATCGCCGGCGGCGCGGCGGCGGTGAACGGCGGCACCGTCACGCTCGCCCTCTCGGCGTCCTCGACGGGCGGCGCCATCAGCTCCATGGCCTTCTCCAACGACGGCAGCACCTTCAGCGCGCCCGAGCCCTTCGCCACGACGAAGAGCGGCTGGGCCCTGGCGCCCGGCGACGGCCTCAAGACGGTGACGGTGCGCTTCACCGACGCGGCCAGCAACACCGGCCTCGCGGTGGACACCGTCATCCTCGACACGACGGGGCCCAGCATCCAGGGCTTCGCCGTCAACGGCGGCGCGACCGCCACGGGCAGCGGCGCGGTGACGCTCTCGTGGACGGCGACCGACCAGGGCTCCGGCGTGGCGAGCCAGGCGGCGGCCAACGACGGCTCCACCTTCGCGAGCGTGAGCGCGAGCCCCGCGGCGTGGACGCTCTCGACGGGCGACGGCGCCAAGACGGTGACGCTGCGCGTGACGGACAGCGCGGGCAACAGCGCGACGGCCACGGCCACCATCCTCCGCGACGGGGCCGCGCCCAGCCTCTCCGCCGTCTCCATCAACGGCGGCGCGGCGTGGACCAACTCCACCTCGGCGACGGTCAGCGTCACGGCGACCGACGGCGCGGGCTCGGGCCCCGTGGAGGTGTGCTTCGCGGGTGACGTGCAGGGCTCGCCGCGCTGCCTGCCCTGGGCCGCGGGGAGCTTCGCGGTGTCGCTCACCACGGGCGAGGGCGCCAAGAGCGTCAACGTCACGGTGGAGGACGCGGCGGGCAACGTCTCGGCACCCTCGCCGGCGAGCATCGGCCTCGACACCACGGCGCCGGTGCTGACCAGCGTGACCCTCAACAGCAACGCCAGCCACACCAACTCCACGACGGTGACGGCCCTCCTCGTCGCCTCCGACGGCGCGAGCGGCCTGGCGCAGATGGCGTCGCGCGTGCAGCCCGCCGCCTTCGGGGCCTACGAGCCGTACACGGCCGCGACCTCGCTCCTCCTGTCCTCCGGTGATGGGCTCAAGACGGTCGGCTACCGGGTGCGCGACGCGGCGGGCAACGAGTCGACCGAGGTGACGGACACCATCACCCTCGACACCGCGCCCCCCACAGGCACGCTCGTCATCAACGCGGGCAACCCGGCCTTCACCAACCAGCTCGCGGTGACGTTGGTGCTGACGCCAGGCGACCCGGGCGTCACCCACCACTGCTCGCGCAGCGGCACCCCGGTCGCGCCGGCGCCGTCAGACGCGTGCTTCGTCACGCTGGCGACCACCGCCTTCACGCTCCCGACCGGCGACGGCAGCCAGACCGTCTCGACCTGGTTCCGTGACGTCGCGGGCAACGTGTCGGCCGCGGCGGCGACCGACACCATCACCCTCGACCGCACCGCGCCCACCATCTCGAGCGCGCTGCTCGCCGCTGGCGCGGGGTCCACCAGCTCGCTGACGCCGACCTTCAACATCACCGCCACCGACGCCACCTCGGGCCTCGCGCAGGTCTGCACGGGCACCACCAGCCCGCCGACCAACTGCGTGCCCTTCACCGCGACGCCGACGGTGACGCTCGCCGCGGGTGACGGCATCAAGCTGGCCTGGGTCCGCGTGCAGGACGCTGCGGGCAACTTCTCGACCACCTCGAACGACGACATCTACCTCGACCAGACGGCGCCGGTGATCAGCGCGGTCACCCTCAACAACGGCGCCGTGGCCACCTCCACGACGGCGGTCACCGTGCGCACCACGGCCACCGACGCGGCCGGCGTCACGCAGATGGACGTCAGCACCGACAACGGCGTCACCTTCGGGGCGCTCCAGGCCTTCACCACGCCGCTCGCGCTCACGCTGGCTGGCGCCGACGGCGCGAAGACGGTCACCGTGCGCACGTACGACGCCGCGGGCAACCGCTCGGCGCCGGTGACGGCCACCATCACCCTCGACCGGGTGCCGCCGACGGCCACCCTCACCCTGCCCCGGGCCCTCAACAGCGCCATGGCGCCGCTGACCATCACCGCCGCGCCCGACACCTCGGGCATCTCGGCCATGTGCCTCAAGAAGTCGCTCGTCTCGGGCTCGGTGACGCCGCCCGCCGGCGGGGCAGACCCCTGCTTCACGGCCTTCTCGGCCAGCACCGTCGTCGACGTCTCGTCGTCGCCAGCGGGCGAGGCCGACAAGCGCGTGCACGTGTGGCTGCGCGACAACGCCGGCCTCGTCAGCGCCGCGCCGGCGACGGCCGACTGCTTCTACGACCTGACGCCGCCGAGCGTGCCGACGGCCCTGACCATCGCGGGCGGCAACCACGGGGTGACGCTGGGCTACGCCGCAGCCACCGACACCGGCGGCTCGGGCGTGGGGCGCTACGAGGCGGGCACCTCGACGGCCAGCGGCGGGCCGTACACGTACGCCGACGTCGGAGCGACGACCTCGCCCTTCGTGCCCTGGTCGAACGGCGTCGCGGTGTTCGCCGTGGTGCGCGCCGTCGACGCGGCGGGCAACGTGAGCGCACCCTCCACGCAGGTGACGCGCACCAACCCCATTCCCTGGCACTGGCGCTACCGCGTGCCGAGCTCCACCGGGCTCAACGACGTGGAGGCCTTCACGGACCAGGGCGCGAACCCGCGCTTCATGCTGGTCGGCGAGAACGGGGCCGTCTTCACCGCGCCGAACGGCACCACCTGGACGCGGCGTGACGCGCTCACCGACCGCACGCTCCGCGCGGTCTCGCGCTTCGGCACCACCACCTGGGTCGTCGGTGCCGCCGGCCACGTCGCCCGCTCGGAGGACGACGGCCTCTCCTTCTCGCTCGAGCCGGTGACGCCCGCCGTCGCGAGCCTCACCATCACCGACCTCGCGGTGTCCACCTCGGTGACGACCCCCTCGGCCAGCCAGACGACGCTGGCGACGACGGCGACGGGGCAGATCCTCCGGCGCGTGGTGACGCCGACCTCGGCCCCCGCGTGGGACATCGTGGCCCAGCCCGCCTTCACGCAGCTTCGCGGCATCGCGCGCTGCGCGGGCGCGACGTCTGCACCATGCGACGCACAGGGCGTCGCCGTCGCGGTGGGCGACAACCGCACCGTCCTGCGCACCATCGATGACGGCCTCACCTGGACCGGCGTCCTCGTGAGCGTCGGAGGGACGGCGAGCCTCTCGTCGGTGGTGGCCGTGCCGGGGACGAACACGTTCTACCTCTCGGTGAGCAACCCGGGCACCGCCGCAGGCGTGTGGCGCTCCACCAACGGCGGCGCGACCTGGGGGGCGCTGCCGGCCTTCAACAGCATCGGCGTCAACCGCCTCGACCTCACGGCCGACAACGCCACCGTGCTGGCCGTCAGCGGCGGGGCGGTGCGCCGCTTCCCCGCCGGGTCGGCGACCAGCGTCACCAGCTTCCTCACCAACAACCCCGAGCGGGAGCAGGCGGTGGCGGGCCTGAGCTCCACGCACGTGATGACCGTCGGCGTGCGCGGCTCCGTCAGCTACAGCGCCAACACCGGCGTGACGGCGATGGCCGACGTCAACCCCGCAGACGGCTTCGACTTCTACGACGTCTCGGTCTCCGCCAACGGCCAGGAGGCCTGGGCCGTGGGCATCGAGGGCGCCATGGCGCGCACGACGGACTCGGGGGCCACCTGGCAGGTGAGCAACCCCACCGTCGACAGCCTCCTGGGCGTGCACGTCGCGAACGTGTTGGCCGGCACCTACGTCATGGCCGTCGGCGGAGCGGGCGTCATCGCGCGCAAGACGACCGGGGGCACGGTGGGGCTGCACGCCAACTCCGGCGTTGGCGGGCAGACGCTGCGCGGCATCTCGTGCCGCTCGTCGACGGGCAGCAACGCGCTGGCCTGCTTCGCGGTGGGCGACTCGGGCACGGTGCTCTCGTATTCGTCGTCGAACGTGACGACGAGCGACGGCACGTGGACGAGCGTGCTGGGCGGCGGGGGCCAAGCCTACCAGGGCGTCGTCACCTGGTCGGGCACGCCGAACCGCGCGGTCGTCGTCGGGGCCTCCGGCGGGTTCCGCACGTGGGACTCCACCTCGGGCGCCTGGTCAGCCGAGGGCGTCATCAGCTCGAGCCACGGCTTCAACTCGGTGGCGACCTCCGGCGGCAGCCAGGTGATGGCCTGCGGCTCGGCGGTGTACTTCTCGACCACCAACGGCACGAGCTGGAGCGTCGTGAACACCGGCCTCACGGGCGTCAACGTCGTCGAGTGCGCGCACCGGCCGGGCACCAGCGACTGGTTCCTCGTGATGACCGACGGCCGCATCGTGAAGGGCACCTGGTCGGGCGGCACCACCTTCAGCTGGACGACGCTGGTGAGCTACACGCCTGGCCCCGCCGCCATCCTCTATGGGGTGGGCGTGGCGGCGTCGCCCTCGACGAACTTCTTCGCGGTGGGCAGCGGCGGCACGGTGCTGCACACCACCAGCGCCTGGCAGTGATGGGGGGGGCGCGCGCGGGCCCCGGGGGTCTCACCCTCGGGGCCCGGGCGCGTCACAGCACGACGTGCTCGGTGTGCTGCCCGAACACCGCGCGCATGGCGTCCGAGATTTCGCCCA
>CAYUZK010000238.1:3133-9263 GCA_964449625.1 uncultured Archangium sp. | reverse complement strand
CCCGCCAGCTCACGCACCCCGGGCGCCACCGCGGCGTGCCCGGTGACGTCAGCGAGCAGCGCCTCGAGCCACGCCAGGCGCGCCAGAGGCGGCAGCGCGCCGTGCTCCAGCGTGGCTGCGAGCGCCGCGCTCGCCCCGGGCGGCAGCGGGCGCGGGAGCACGGGAGGGACGCCGCGGGTCGACGCCTCCAGCACCACGACGCGCTGGGCGGCCTCGAGCCGTGGCGCCGCCTGGGTCACCACCGCGTCGAGGGCGGCGCGCAGGAGCGGCGAGAGGGGCGCCGGGAGCACCCCTTGCGCTGCGAGCCGGGGCGCCAGCTGCACGCCGCCGCGCACCCGCACCAGCCCGCGCTCGTCGAGGAGCGGCAGCGCGTCGAGCGCCTCGAGGCGCGCCTGGGCCACGTCGAAGGCGGCCTCGAGGTCGCTCCGGAAGGCCGCAGTGGAGACGCGCTCCAGCCGCGCGCGCTCCGCCGCCACCGCCTCGTGTCCGGCGGCGGCCTCGCGCACCGACAGCGCCGCCACGCCCGCCAGGGTGAGCAGCAGCAGGGCGAAGCCCGCCCGCGGGGCGAACGTCACGAGGAGGCGGGGCACCGACACGCCCGCCACGATGCCAGCGCGCGGCCCCGGCTCCTTCATGGAACCTTCACGGCGCGCCTCTGGAAAAGACGACGGCCGGCCGACGCGCTGGGCGTCGACCGGCCGCGTGCGGCCCGGGAGGGCCAGCTGCTACTGCAGCGCCACCGTCAGGCTGAAGGGCCCGGTGGAGTACGAGCCGACGACGATGAAGACCGTCTTCGCCGCGGCGGTGGTGTTCTGGAACGTCACCGTCTCGGGCGCCTGGTCGTTCTGCGGGTCGTCCGACGAGTCGAGGCACGTCGGCGTGTTGGTGCAGTTCGAGGCGGGCCCATCGATGAGGTTGATCACCGGGTCGGCCATGGAGCCCGTGTCAGGCGTCGCGGTGGCCGTCAGCGTCTGGCCCGCGGGTACCGAGATGGAGAAGACGCGCTCCGGGCCCGAGTAGAACTCGCAGGTGGTGCTGGCGAAGGCCACCACGTAGTCCCGCGAGAAGCCCGCCCAGTCGAGGCCGGCGGTGGTGCCGGCCCCCGTCAGCGCCTGCGGCACCTGGCAGACCTCGCCGGTCATCACGGCCGCCGTGGTCGCCGACAGCGCGAAGGTGCGCGTCGCCGTGCCCGCGACCGTGTCGGCCACCGCGAGGAGCAGGTTCTCGGTCGCGCCCGACACGTTCGTGCGGCGGATCGTCTCCACGGCGCCGCGACCGGTGCTGTTGCCGTTGGCGACGCAGGTGCGGGGCGCCACCTCACAGGTGGCTGCCGACGCGTAGAGGTTCATCGCGAGGTTCGGGCCGGCGGTGGTGCTGGTGTCCGTGGGCGTGGCCGTGATGGTGACGGTCTGGTTGTTGGCGACGGCGAGGCGGTAGACGCGCTCGACGCCCGAGAGGTTGCTCGCGCAGCCGGTGCCCGTCGGGTAGTCGAGCGTGAAGCTCGCGAGGTCCTGGCTCGCCAGCGGGGTGCCCGCGGTCAGCGTGGTGGTGGCCGTGGTGCAGGTGTCGTCGGCGGCCGGCGTGGCCGCGGTGAAGCCGATGCTGAAGCTGCCGCCCGCCGTCGAGGCCGAGTCGACGATGGCGAAGAGGCCCGCCGCCGCCGAGCCCGTGTTGTAGAAGGTCGCCACGCGCGGGGTGCTGCCGGCGGAGATGCCGCCCACGCAGGCGCGGGGCATGGCGTCACAGGTGGCCGCGGGCGCCGCCACGAGGCTCACGCTGGGCGAGAAGGA
Organism: uncultured Archangium sp.; assembly: GCA_964449625.1. Taxonomy (GTDB): domain Bacteria; phylum Myxococcota; class Myxococcia; order Myxococcales; family Myxococcaceae; genus Archangium_A. The sequence continues at coordinate 7,473 of CAYUZK010000238.1, read as the reverse complement.
GCCCACGCCGCCGTCGGCGCCCGGGGCCGGCGTCACCGTCACCGCCGCGCGCTGTCCGACCGGCACCTGGAGGCTGTACACGCGGTCACCGCCGACGGTGCCCGACGTCGCGCAGCCCACGGTGCCGGTGCCGCTCTCGTAGTCGTTGGCGTAGCCGACCGTCGTCTGGGCCGAGAGGGGAGTGCCGGCCGTCAGCGTCGTGGCGCCCGAGCAGACGTCGTCGGCCGGGGGCGTGGCCACCGTGGCGAGGATGCTGAAGGTGCCCGTGCTGCCGTTGTAGCCGTCGACCACCACGTAGATGGTCTGGCTCGCGCTGCTCGTGTTCTTGTAGATGAGGCTCTCGTCGCGGCCGGAGCCCGCGTTGTCCGCGCTGTCGAGGCAGGTCATGTCGCAGGCCGCGGCCCCGTCGGCGATGGACACCACCGGGTCGAACATCGCGCTCGGCGTCACGGTGAGCGTCAGCACCTGGCCCGCCGGCACCGTCACCACGTACGCGACGTCGGGCGACCGCGAGCCGTCGCACTGGGTGCCCGCGCCCTGGTAGTCGTCGCCGAAGTCGGCGAGGTCCTGGTTGGTGAGCGCCGTGCCCGACGCCAGGGTGATGGCGGTATCGCAGCGGTCGCCCGCGGCCGGAGAAGAGAAGGCCACGTCGAGGGTGAAGGGGCCCTCGTTGGCGACGCCGATGCCGCCGTCGGTGGCGGCCTCGGTCATGCCGAAGCCCGAGTCGACGATGATGAAGATGTCCACCGCCGCGGTGGAGTCGTTGTACCAGGAGCCCGTCTCCACGGCGTCGAGGCGCGTGTCGTCGTCGGCGCCCGCCAGGCACATGATGGCCGCGCCGCCGTCGGCGCCCACCGCGTTGCAGTTCGCCGCCGGGGCGCGCACGAGGTAGAGCGAGAGGTCGTACTGAAGCGAGTTCATCGCCGCGCCGGGCGTCGCCGTCACCTTCACGCGCTGGCCAGCCGGCACGCTCACCTTGTAGACGACGTCGGGGCCGGGGTTGAGGTAGCCCGTGCAGGGGGGCGAGTAGTGGTTGGCCGCGCCCACGGTGGTGCCCGCGGTGCTGCCGGCGCCGATGTCGGCCGCCAGCTCGCAGGTCTCTCCGCCCGTGACGGTGGTGCTGCCGCCGCCGCCGCCCGTGGCCGTCCCGCCGCCGGTGCCGCCGCCGCCGCCGGTCCCCGTCCCTCCGCCGAGGCCCGTGCCACCGCCCTCGCCGCCGCCGGTGCCGCCGATCTGGCAGGTGCCCGACATCGCGTTGCAGCTCTCTCCCGCGCTGCAGTCAGCGTTGCTGGTGCACTTCTTCGCGCCACCGCCGCAGGCCGCAAACATCAAGGCTGCCGCGAGGAGAGTTCCCCGAAGCATGAAGGTCTTCATCATGGAGGTACCGGCTTTGATAGTGCGGGCGACTTCCCCTGCCGCTCGCGGGTGGAGGCTGGGCCTGTAGCACCGGCCGTCAGCGCAGGGAATAGCGGGCGACGAGCGCAGAAAAGCAGCGCGGCGACGCGCGCCGTGGCGAAATCCGCCCCGTGCTGCTGACGCAGGCGCTGGTGACGAGCGTGTGGGGGGGCTTGCTGGCCCTCGAGCGCCGCGCCTTTCTCCAGGCGATGGTGTCGCGGCCCCTCGTCGCGGGCACGGTGACGGGCCTGTTGCTCGACGACGTCCTCTCGGGGCTCTACGTGGGGCTGGTGTTCGAGCTGTTGCACCTGGGCGGCGCGTCGCTGGGCGGCGCGCACGCCGACCACGAGCTGTTCCCGGCGGTGGCCGGCGTCGCCCTCGCCGCGGGGGCTGGCCACGCGCCGGGCCTGGGCGCCTCGCCCGCGCTGTGGACGCTGGCGGTGCTGCTCGCCGCGCCGCTGGGGCGCCTGGGTCTGCACCTCGAGCACCGCCTCGACGCCCGCGCGCGCAAGTACTACGGCCGCGCCCTGACGGCGGTGGACGCGGGCAACCTGCCTCGCGTGGCGCGGCAGAACCTCCGGGCCCTGTGGCCGCAGTTCGTCTTCGTCGCCCTGGGGTGTGGCCTGGCCGCCGCCCTGGGGCCCACGCTGGGGCAGGGCTTCCTGCTCCTGCCGCCGGCGGTGGTGCGTGGCCTCGCGTGGGCCTGGCCGGCGGTGGGCGCGGCGGCGGCGGGCGTGGCGGTGCACGGCACCCACGCGCAGCACCGGTTCCCCCTCGCCGCGCTGACGGCGGCGGGCACGGCCCTCGCGCTGTGGTGGCTCTCTGCGGGGGCCTCGCCGTGAGCGCCGCGGCCGCGCCGTCGCTGCCCTGGTGGGTCGTCACGCGGGTGGCGCTGCGGAGCCTCTTCATCCAGGCGGGCTTCTCGCCGGAGGCGATGCAGACGCTGGGGCTCCTCTACGCGCTCGAGCCCGCCTGGCCGTGGCTCTACCCCGACGCCGCCCGCCGCGAGGAGGCGCTGCGGCGGCACCTGTTGCCCTTCAACACGCACCCCTACGCGGCGGCGGCCATCGTCGGCGGCATCCTCTTCCACGAGCTGCGGCTCGCCCGCGGCGAGGGCACGCCCGAGGCCGTCACGCACTTCAAGCAGACGCTCATGGGGCCGCTGGCCGCGCTGGGTGACGGCTTCTACTGGCTGAGCCTGCGGCCGGCGGCCGGGGCCCTCTCGGTGGCGCTCGTGCCGCTGCTGGGCGTCTGGGCGCCGGCGGTGCTGCTGGTCGCCTACAACCTGGTGCACCTCTCGACGCGGCTGTGGCTCTTCCTGCTCGGCTACGCCCTCGGCGACGGCGTGGCGCTCGCGGTGGCCGAGGTGAAGGTGCCGCTGTGGAGCCAGCGGCTCCGGGCCCTCGCCGCGGTGAGCGTCGGCGTCGCGGGGGCGGCGCTGGCCATGGGCCGCGAGCGGCTCGGCGAGGTGCCGGGGTGGTGGGCCGTGGGGTGCCTGCTGGTGGGGGTGCTGGCGGCCCTGGCGGTGACGCGGCGGGTGTCGCCGCTGGCGGTGGTGTACGTGGCCGCGACGGTGGCGACGCTGGTGGGAGCGCTCTGGTAGCGTCGGGAGTCCGACGAGAGGGAGAAGGACGTGGAGACGGCTGAAGGGGAGTACACCATCATCAACGCGCTGGGCCTGCACGCGCGCGCCGCGGCGCAGCTGGTGAAGGCCTCGAACCGCTACGCCTGCGAGGTGGAGCTGGAGTGCGAGGGGCAGGCGGTCAACGGCAAGTCCATCATGGGCGTGCTGATGCTCGCGGCCGCGCAGGGCATGAAGGTGAAGGTGAAGTGCACCGGCGAGGGCGGCCAGGCCTGCCTCGCGGAGATCGCCGCGCTCATCGCGACCCGGTTCGGCGAGTCGCGGTGACGGCGCCCGGCCCCGTCGAGACGCGGCCCTCGAGCGCGAGGCGCTAGCCCCGGTGCGGTGCGTCGTCCCCGTCTTGCTCCTCCTCGCGGCCTGTGGCGGCGTGCCCAGCGCGCGCGATGCGGGGGGCGCTGGAGACGGCGGCTCCCCCGACGGGGGCCTGGTCGATGCCGGGCGAGGAGACGGCGGCGTCGCGGACGCTGGCGGGAGCGACGCGGGCCCCGCCGAGCCCCGGCACTCGAGCGCGGTGCTCTTTGCCGACGACTTCGACGGCTACGGTGACACCTCCGGGCTGCTGGCGGCGTACCCAGACTCGCGCCAGGTGCGCGCGGCGCTCTCGCTCGGGGGCGGCGCGCTGCGGGTGGATTACGCGGCCGACGGCGGGTGCGAGGACGCCGAGGCCTTCATCGCCAAGAGCTTCGCCGGCGACGTGCCCGCGCTCGTGGTGACGGTGACCTTCCGGGTGTCGAGCGGCTTTCGCTTCGTGCAGCCCGCGTCGCACTGCGGCGGCGCCGGGGTGGCGTCGGCGGAGCTCGTGCTCTCGCGGCTCAACGACGCGCCGGGGCAGGTGACGCTCGAGGTGCGCGAGGTGGGCGCGGCCCTCGCGTGGGTGGTGCGGGTGGGGGCGCTGTCGCTCGCGCAGACCGCGCAGCTCGACACGCGGGCGCCGGGGGCGCTCGCGCCGGAGGCGTGGCACCGGCTGACGCTCTTCCTCTCGCGCGAGAGCGCCGCGGGCCAGGCCGACGGCGTGGTGCGGCTGTGGGTCGACGGGCGCGCGGTGCTCGAGCGCGACGGGGTGGCGACGGGCACGGCGCCGTTCCAGCGGCTCGCGCTGCCGACGGTGCTGACGGCCGGCGCCGCGGCGACGCAGACGCGGTGGCTCGATGACGTGGCCGTCTTCACGCCGTGACGCGCGGGCTCGTTGACGTCGGTGCCGCGCGGCCGCGGTGCGGCGCTCCGCACGACAGGGCGTCAGCACGGACTCGTCAGCACGGACTCGTCAGCACGGACTCGTCAGCACGGACTCGTCAGCACGGAC
>CAYUZK010000238.1:0-3033 GCA_964449625.1 uncultured Archangium sp. | reverse complement strand
TCGTCACCGCGCGAGGCGCCGACGGTAGAACTCGAGGTCATGGTTGGGCCACAGCTCGGCGCCCGTGTCGCGCGCGACCTCCTTGAGGCTCCGCAGGCTCGCCAGCGCCAGCGCCGCGTCGTCGCGCCAGCACAGGCCCGGCGCCACCTCGTCGACGAGGTTCTCCTCGAGGTCCGCCGCGTCGCCGCACAGGAGCACCGGCGCGCCCGCGTCGCGCTCGAGCAGCAGTGAGACGTGCCCCGCGGTGTGGCCCGGCGACGGGAGCACCGTCACGCCCGCCATCGGCGCGTAGCCGCCGTCCATCTCGACCCAGCGAAAGGGGCCGCGCACCTCGTCGTCGAAGCAGGCCGGGTCTTCGCCAGAGAGGGCCACCTCGCGCTCGGCGCGCTGCACGTGCACCTCGGCGTGCGCCACCTCGCCCAGGCCCCCGGCGTGGTCGAAGTGCAGGTGGCTGAGCACCACGAGGTCGACGTCGAGCGGGGTGAGGCCCAGCGTCGCGAGGAGCGCGGGCAGCCGCTGCGCCGGCGTCATGCTGGGCGGCCCGAAGGCGAAGCCCGCGTAGTACCGCTCGCGCAGCGCCGCGTCGGCGAGCTTCTTCTCGTCGCAGCCGACGTCGTAGAGCAGCCGGCCCTGCTTCGTCTCCACCAGCCACGCCAGCACCGGCGCCTCGATGAGGGTGCCCTGGCCGCGACCCCGGGTGGACAGGGACTTGTCGTAGCGGTGCAGGGCGGTGAGGAGCGGCGTCAGCCGGGCCATGCGCGGGCTACTGGCACATCCGCGTCAGCGGGTTGCAGACGCCGGTCGAGAAGGTGCAGGCCTGCAGCCCCTCGACGCAGATGCCGAAGGCGAGGAACTCGTCGCAGCACTGGCCGGTGGGGCAGGGCGTCGTCGCGTCACACAGGCCCGGCAGCCCCGCGTCGGAGGGCAGGCCCGCATCGCCGCCGCCGCTGGCGACGCACCGCTGCTGGCTCTGGCTGCACGTCGTGCCGCCGGTGCAGGCGACGCACGCCGCGCCGCCGGCGCCCTGGCCGCACTGGGCGTTGGTGAAGCTGCTCGACTGCACGCAGGTGTTCCCGTCGCAGCAGCCGGTGGGGCACGAGGTGCCGTTGCACGTGCTGCCGCCGCTGCAGACGCCCGACTGGCAGCTCTGGCCGGCGCCGGTGTCGCAGGCGTTGCAGAAGCCTCCGTTGCGGCCGCACGCGCTGGTGGTGGTGCCGCTCTCGCACAGGCCCGTGGCGAAGTTGACGCAGCCCGTGCACGGCGTGCAATTGCCGCCCACGCAGGTGTTGCCGGTGGTGCAGGCCACGCAGGCGTTGCCGCTGCTGCCGCAGCGCGACGGCGAGGTCTGGGTGATGCAGGCCCCGGTCGCGGAGCAACAGCCGCCCGCGCAGCTCGACGGGCCGCAGGTGGTGCCGCCGCCGCCTCCGGTCGCGCCGCCACCGCCGCCGGTCGCCCCGCCGCCACCGCCGGTGCCCGTCGCCAGGCACGCGCGCCCGGAGCCCGAGGCCTGGCACGAGAGGCCGCTGCCGCAGGTGACGCAGGCCGCGCCGTTGGCCCCGCAGCTCTCGACGCTGGTGCCGGCGTTGCACGTGGAGCCCGTGCAGCAGCCTGTCGGGCACGAGCTGGCGTTGCAGGTGGAGCTCCCGCCGCCACCGCCGGTGGTGCCGCCGCCACCGCCAGTGCTTCCCCCTCCGCCGCCGGTGCTCCCGCCGCCGCCGGCGCCGCCGACGAGGTTGATGCACTGGCCCAGGTTGCAGCTCTGCCCGTTGCCGCAGGGCTGACAGGCGATGCCGCCGGCGCCGCAGGCGAGGTTGGAGCCACCCAGCTGACACTCGCCCTGGCTGTCGCAGCAGCCGCTGCAGGACGCGGCGTCGCAGCGGCGAGGGCTGCCGCACGCGGCGGCGACGACGACGAGGCTCACGGCGAGGAGGAGGACGGAGAAGAGGCGCATGCGCCACGCCCTTCTCGCACGGTTCCCCGGCCGTCGGAAACGGCCCCCGTCGCCTGCGCTCGCCCGGCGTATGGTGTCGCCTCCATGCGCTCCGCTCTGCTCCTCCTCGCGCTGCTCGCCTCGGGCTGCGCCACCGTCACGCCCGCGCTGGGCCCCTCTCGCGCCGTCGACGAGGCCCGGCTCCTCGCGGCCGCGGAGGCCTTCGCCCTCGCCCAGACGCCAGCCCAGCTCGCGGCGGCCGTCGAGGCGGCGCGGGCGGCGGGCCCCGACACGGCCCTCTTCCACGAGCTCGCGGCGCGGCTCGCGCAGCTCCAGGCCGACGACGGGCGCGTGGTGCAGCACCTCGTCGCAGCGCTGCGCGACACCGGCAACGACTCGGCGCTCCTCCACCTCCACCTCCTCAACGCCCTGGAGCTGACGTGGGCGCAGCGCGACGCGGTGCGCGCGCTCCTGCTGGCCCTGGTGGACTCGCACCCGGCCGACGAGGTGCGCGCGGTGGCCGCCGAGCAGCTCGCGCTCTTCCTCAACGCCGAGGGCGACTTCACCACGCGCGACGCGCTCATCGAGGGCGTGGAGGGGCGCGTGCCCCTGGCGTGGGTCGGCACGTGGGACAACGACCAGGGCAAGGGCTTCGACCTCGAGCTGGCGGCGGAGACGCGGCCGGGCCTCGAGCAGCAGTACGAGGGCCGCGCCGGGCCGCTGAGCTGGCGCCGCGACGTGCCGGCCGACCCGCGCGGCCGCTACGACCTGCTCCAGCTCATGACGCCCACGCGCTGGGCCGCGGCCTTCGCGCAGGGCGTGCTGCGGGTGCCCGCCGACGGGCGCTACGCGCTGCGCCTGACCACCTCCGACCCCGTGAAGGTGTGGGTCGACGGGCGCCTCGTCTTCGCCGCCCCGCAGCTCGAGCGCAGCGTGGCGGATCAGCTCGTGCTGCCGCTGGAGCTCTCGAAGGGCCGGCACCGGCTCCTGGTGAAGTCGGCCCACCGCGAGGGCCAGTGGTTCTTCGCGGCGCGGCTGACGCCGTGGCAGGGCCCGCTCATCAAGCGCGAGCTCGACGTGGTGCTGGCGGCGCGCGTGCCCGA
>CAYUZK010000237.1:0-9303 GCA_964449625.1 uncultured Archangium sp. | reverse complement strand
GCGGGGCCGCCGATGCTGCCGAGGTAGAAGCCGCCGTGCTTCTTGCAGGCGTCGGTGACGGCCTTGCTCCGGTTGCCCTTGGCGAGCATCACGAAGCTGCCGCCGTGCTGCTGGAAGAGGTCCACGTAGGAGTCCATGCGGCCGGCGGTGGTGGGGCCGAAGCTGCCCGAGGCCATGCCTACCGGCGTCTTGGCCGGGCCGGCGTAGTAGACGCAGTGGTCCTTGAAGTACTGGGGCAGGCCCTTGCCGGCGTCGAGCTGCTCCTTGAGCTTCGCGTGGGCGATGTCGCGCGCGACGATCATCGGGCCCGAGAGCGAGAGCCGCGTCTTCACCGGGTGCTTCGAGAGCAGCGCGCGGATCTCCGACATGGGCAGCGTCAGGTCCACCTTCACCACGTCACCGCCGAGCTTCTTCTCGTCGATCTCCGGGAGGTACTTCGCCGGGTCGCGCTCGAGGGCCTCGAGGAAGACGCCGTCCCTGGTGATCTTCCCCAGGCACTGGCGGTCGGCCGAGCAGCTCACCGCGATGGCCACCGGGCAGCTCGCGCCGTGCCGCGGGAGCCTGATGACGCGCACGTCGTGGCAGAAGTACTTGCCGCCGAACTGCGCGCCGATGCCCAGGCGCTGCGTCAGCTTGTGCACCTCGCCCTCGAGCTCCACGTCGCGGAAGCCGTGGCCGAGCGTCGTGCCCTTCGTGGGCAGGCCGTCGAGGTATCGCGCGGAGGCGAGCTTCGCCGTCTCGAGGGCACTCTCGGCCGAGGTGCCGCCGACGACGACGGCGAGGTGGTAGGGCGGGCAGGCCGCCGTGCCGAGCGAGCGCAGCTTCTCGTCGAGGAACTTGAGCAGCGAGGCGGGGTTCAACAGCGCCTTGGTCTCCTGGAAGAGGTAGCTCTTGTTGGCCGAGCCACCGCCCTTCGCCATGAAGAGGAACGAGTACTCGTCGCCATCGACGGCCGCGAGCTTGATCTCCGCGGGCAGGTTCGTGCCGGTGTTCTTCTCGTCGTACATCGTCAGCGGCGCGAGCTGCGAGTAGCGCAGGTTCGTGCCCGTGTACGTCTGGTGGATGCCGAGCGAGAGGGCCTCCTCGTCGCCGCCGCCGGTGAACACGAGCTGGCCCTTCTTGCCCTTGACGATGGCCGTGCCGGTGTCCTGGCACATGGGGAGCACGCCGCCCGCCGCGATGCCCGCGTTCTTGAGCAGGTCCAGGGCGACGAACTTGTCGTTGTTCGAGGCCTCGGGGTCCTCGAGGATCTTCCTCAGCTGCGCGAGGTGCCCGGGGCGCAGCAGGTGCGCGATGTCGCGCATGGCCTCCTTCGCCAGCAGCGTGAGCGCCTTCGGGTCCACCTGGAGGAAGGTCTGCCCGTTCGCCTCGAAGGTGCTCACGTAGTCCTTCGTGAGCAGGCGGAAGGGCGTCTCGTCGTGGTGCAGCGGGAGCAGGGGCGTGTAGGCGAAGGACATGGGCGCTCTCTAGCCGACGCGCGGGGCGCTCGCAGCGCTCGCCGTACTCCGGGCCGGGCAGCGCCATGTAGGCCTCGTGATGGCGGCTGGAAGCCGACTCGACGCAGGCCGACGTTGCTCGGTGGGTCGCGCTCGCCGGAGCCCTCAAGCCAGCCTGGGCTCAAGGCACCGTCAGCACCTCGGAGCCGCGACGTGTCACGAGCACCGTGTGCTCGAACTGCGCGCTCCAGCGCCCGTCGGTGGTCACCACCGTCCACCCGTCGTCGAGCGTGCGTGTCTCGGGCGAGCCGAGCGTGACCATAGGCTCGATGGTGTAGATCATGCCCGCGCGGAGCTGGAGCCCTTCGCCCGCGCGGCCGACGTGCGACACGTGCGGCGGCAGGTGCATCTGCCTTCCGATGCCGTGCCCGCCCCACTCGGAGACCACGCCGCACCCCTCGGCCCGCGCGAGCGCCTCGATGGCCGCGCCGAGGTCGCCCAGGCGCGCCCCGTGGCGCACCACCGCGATGCCCGCCTCGAGGCACCGCCGCGCTGTCTCCACCACGTGCCGGGCTTCAGGCGAAGGCTCGCCGATGAAGAAGGTACGCGAGGTGTCGCCGTGCCAGCCCTTCACCTCGCTCGTGACGTCGACATTGAGGATGTCGCCAGGCTCGAGCACCTCGTCACCGCGAGGGATGCCGTGACAGACCACCTCGTTGCGGCTGGTGCACACCGCCGCGGGGAAGCCGTGGTACCCAAGCTGGCTCGGCCTGGCGCCGCGCCGCGCGGTGTCTTCGCGCACCAGGCGATCGACGTCGCCGGTGGTGAGCCCCGGCCGGAGCTGCGCGCCGACGAAGGCGAGCGTGCGCGCGGCCACCCGGCCGGCGAAGCGCATGGCCTCCAGCTCACGACCATCGAGGCGCGGTGGTCCCTTCATGGGTGAAGACATGCCGCGCGGCTGCGCGGGTGACCAATACCGCTTTGATCTACCGCTGGGCTATGCAGACCCCATGAGCCTCACGCAGCTGCGCTACTTCGTGGCCGTCGCCGAGGAGGGCTCCGTTTCCAGCGCGGCCCGACGGTGCTTCGTCTCGCAGCCGCCCATGAGCCGACAGGTGATGGCGCTCGAAGCCGAGCTCTCCACGCGCCTGTTCGACCGCACCGCCCGGGGCATGGTGCTCTCCGCCGCAGGCCGGCGGCTCCTGACCCACGCCCGCGCCATCCTCTCCCTCGTCGATGCGGCGCCGGCCATCGCCCGGGGGGGCCAGTAGCTCACTGCGCGCCGTGTGCTCCTGAGTCGCATCCTCGGCCCTGACGGAGATCACGACCTCTCTCCCGACCGCTGGTAGAACCCCGCGCGCTGCGGTCACTTCCTGGCCGCGCTACCCGGGGAGGGTCCTCCATGAGCAGGCTGCTGCCGTTGGCTGTCGGTGTCTCGATGCTGTCGGGTTGCGCCACGTTGACCGTTCAGAAGGACAAGGTGGCCGCGGTGAAGCGGGTCGCCATCGTCGGCTACGGCGGCCAGCTCCAGCTCGAGGACCAGAACCAGAAGAAGGGCCTCGCCGGCACCATCGGCGCCATCAAGGGCGCGAACGATCTCTTCAGCGGCAAGATGGCTGAGCGCCGCCGCGAGCAGGCGACGCACGGCTACGCCGAGCTCGGCAAGCGCACGGGCGCGACCCTGGGTTGGGAGCTGGTGGCCCCCGAGGCCGTCGCGGCGGTGCCGGAGTACGCGCAGGCGCTCGGCGCGGCAGGCAGCATGTGGAAGGGCGGCGGCTACCAGTACGTCGAGGGCATCCTCCCGCCGGCGCACGCCAGCCGCATGTCGCAGCAGGCCCGGCAGCAGCTCGCCGGCGCGCTCGGCGTCGACGCCCTGGCCGTCGTCGAGGTCAGCTACGTGGTCGGTGACCGCGGCGGCTTCGCCATCGGCGGCATGGGCTCCACCACGGTGTTCCCCAAGGCCATCATCCGCTTCACCGTCTTCGACAAGGACGCGCAGGAGATCTGGCGCGACACCTACGCGGTGGGCGCCGTCGCCAAGAACGCGCTGCGCACCACCATGGGCGCCGACATCGTCGAGAACGAGAGCGAGGTCATCAACGAGGCCACCGAGCTGGGCATCGACGCGCTGCTCGCCCGCTACGCGAGCCACCAGGCCGCCGAGGCGAAGTAGGCAGGAGCGGCCGGCCCGCGCTGCACTGAGCGCGGGCCGCCGCTACGCCTCCTCCGGGCTCGCCTCCGCGGGCCCGACCGGCGCCGTGTCTGCCGGCGGCGCGCCCGTCGGGAGCCCGCGCCCCTTCCAGATGGCGAAGAGCGCCGGGTACACCGTGAGCTCCATGAGGAACGACGTCGCGAGCCCGCCGACCAGCGGCGCCGCGATGCGCTTCATCACGTCGCTCCCCGTGCCCACGGCCAGCATCACGGGGATGAGGCCGATGGCGTCGGTCAGCACCGTCATCAGCTTGGGGCGAATGCGCATCGCCGCGCCCTCCACGATGGCGTCGCGCAGCTCGGCCTTCGTGCGCAGCCGCCCCGCCGCCTCGGCCTTGCGGTGCGAGAGCGTCAGGTACAGGAGCATCACCACGCCCGTCTCGGCGTCGAGCCCCGCGAGGGCGATGAGCCCGACCCACACCGCGACGCTCATGTTGTAGTCGAGCAGGTACAACAGCCACACCGCGCCGATGAGCGAGAAGGGCACCGCGAGCAGCACGATGCCCGTCTCCACCAGCGAGCGGGTGCTCAGGTAGAGCAGCAGGCAGATGATGAGGAGCGTCAGCGGCACCACGAGCAGCAGCCGCGCCTTCGCCCGCTCGAGGTAGGTGAACTGCCCGGCCCACTCCAGCCGCGCGCCGGCCGGCAGCTGCACCTCGCGCGCGACGGTGGCCTTCGCCTCCTCGACGTAGTCGGCGATGGGGCGATCGGTGTCCACGAAGACGAAGCCCACCAGCTTGCCGCCCTCGCTCCGCACCATGGGGGGGCCGTTGACGAAGCGCACGTCGGCCACCTGCGAGAGCGGCACCTGCACGCCGGCGCCGGTGGTGACCAGCACCCGCGAGAGGGCGTCGGGGTCTTCGCGGAACTCGCGCGCGTAGCGCACGTTGATGGGGTAGCGCTCGCGGCCCTCGACCGTCTCGGTGACGTCCATGCCGCCGATGGCCACCTGCACCGCCTCGTTCACCTCCTTCACCGACAGGCCGTAGCGGGCCGCCTCGGCGCGCTTCACCGTGAAGTCCACGTAGAAGCCGCCGGTGCTGCGCTCGGCGAAGGCGCTGCGCGTGCCGGGGATGCGGGCCACCGCCTGCTCCACGGCCAGGGCGGCGCGCTCGATGGTGGCCAGGTCGTCGGCGAAGACCTGGATGCCCAGGGGGCTGCGGATGCCGGTGGCCAGCATCTCGGTGCGCGTCTGGATGGGCATCCAGAAGAGGTTGGGCATGCCCGGCACCTGGAGCCGGTCGTCCATCTCCTTGATGAGCAGCTCCCAGGTGAGCCCCTCGCGCCACTCGTCCTTCGGCTTGAGCACGATGGTCGTCTCGGCCATGCCGATGGGCGCGGGGTCGGTCGCCGTCTCGGCCCGGCCCATCTTCCCGAACACCGACACCACCTCGGGGATGCGCTTGAGCTCCCGGTCCATCTGCTGGAGCACGTTGGCCGCCTCGGTCATCGACATGCCCGGCGGCGCGGTGGGCATGTAGAGCACCGTGCCCTCGTTGAGCGGCGGCATGAACTCCGACTCGAGCCGCGTCCACGCCGGCACCGTGGCGAGCATCGCCGCCACCGAGAGCCCCACGGCCCACCAGCGGTGCCGCACCACCAGGCGCACCACCGGCGTGTAGAGCGCCACCAGCCAGCGGTTGAGCGGGTGCTCGGCGTCGGAGGCCACCTTGCCGCGAATGAGGAGCGCCGCGAGCGCCGGCGTGGCCGTCACCGCCAGCACCGCCGCGAAGCCCATGGCGTAGGTCTTGGTGAAGGCGAGCGGCTTGAAGAGCCGGCCCTCGCTGCCCTCGAGGGTGAAGACCGGCAGGAAGGCCACGGTCATCACCAGCAGCGTGTAGAAGAGCGAGGGGCCGACCTCCTTCATCGCCGCGATGACCACCTCGCGCTGCGGCCCGCGGCCGTCCCACTCCTCCAGCTTCTTGTGGATGTTCTCGACCATCACCATCGAGGCGTCCACCATGGCGCCGATGGCCACGATGATGCCGCCCAGCGACATGATGTTCACCGTCAGCCCCTGCCAGATGATGGGGATGAAGGCGAGCAGCACCGCGATGGGCAGCGTGATGATGGGCACCAGCGCGCTGCGCACGTGGAGCAGGAAGACGAAGATGACGAGGCTGACGACGAGCATCTCCTCGATGAGCGAGTCGCGCACCGTGCGGATCGACGCGCGGATGAGCTCCGAGCGATCGTAGGTCACCTGCACCGTCACGCCGTCGGGGAGCGAGAGGGCCACCTCCGCCAGCCGCGCCTTCACCGCGTCGATGACGTCCAGCGCGTTCTCGCCGGTGCGCATCACCACGATGCCCCCCACTGCCTCGCCGAGGCCGTCGAGCTCCGCCAGGCCGCGCCGCGCCGCCGGGCCGATGCTCACCGTGGCCACGTCGCGCAGCAGCACCGGCGTGCCGTCCTCGACGTGCACCGGCGCCTGCTCCAGGTCCTCCACGCGCTGCACGTAGCCCCGCCCGCGGATGACGTGCTCGTGGCCGGCGATCTCCAGCGACTGGCCGCCGACGTCTTCGTTGGCGTCGCGCACCGCCATCAGCACCTGGGGCAGGGTGACGCCGTGGGCGCGCAGGCGCAGCGGGTCGACCTGCACCTGGTACTGCTTCACGTAGCCGCCCACCGAGGCCACCTCGGCCACGCCGGGCACGCTCTGGAGCGCGAAGCGCAGGTTCCAGTCCTGCAGGCTGCGCAGCTCCGCGAGCGAGCGCGTGCCGCCCCGGTCCACCAGCGCGTACTGGAAGACCCAGCCGACGCCCGTGGCGTCAGGGCCGAGCTGCGGCTCCACGCCCTCGGGCAGCTTGCCGCGCGCGCTGGCGAGGTACTCCAGCACCCGACTGCGGGCCCAGTAGAGGTCCGTGTCGTCCTCGAAGATGACGTAGACGAAGGACATGCCGAACATCGACTGGCCGCGCACCGCCTTCACCTTGGGCGCGCCCAGCAGCGAGCTCGTCACCGGGTAGGTGATCTGCTGCTCCACGAGGTCGGGGCTGCGGCCCTGCCACTCGGTGAAGATGATGACCTGCACGTCGGACAGGTCAGGCAAGGCGTCGAGGCGCGTGTCCTTGAGCGAGACGACGGCGAACACGCACAGGCCGGCCACCAGCGCGAGCGTGAGGCCCGGGCTGCGCGCGGTGTGGTCGATGAGCCTGGCGAGGAAGCCCTCCTTCGCGGGCTCAGTGGACATGGCCGGCCTCCGGCGCCGCGTCGAGCTCCCCGCCCCAGTACTCGGTGGCCGAGCGCAGCCGGCTCTCGGCCGCGACGAGGAAGTTGCCGCTCGTCACCACCACCTCGCCCGCCGCGAGGCCCGAGACGACCTCGTAGCCCTCGTCGCTGCGCAGCCCCAGCTTCACCTCGCGCGGCCGCAGCCGGCCCTCGCCCAGGTCCACGAAGACCAGCCGCCGCGGCCCGGTGTAGATGATGGCCGAGGTGGGCACCGTCACCTTCACCCCGCGATCGATGCGGAAGGTGACGTCGGCGTACATCTGCGGCTTGAGCAGCCCCTGCTTGTTCTCGAGCTCGATGCGGAGCTGGCCGGTGCGCGTCGCGCCCTGCAGCGCGGGGTAGACGTAGGCCACCTTGCCGGTGAAGGCGGCGCCCGGCACGAAGGGCAGGCTCACCTCCACCGGCGTGCCCACGCTCACCCACGGGAGGTCGGCCTCGAACACCTGCGCCTCGACCCACACGCGGTCCACGCCGGCGATGCGGAAGAGCTTCTGCCCCGGCGTCACCGCGGCGCCCTCCACCACGTCCTTCTCCAGCACCACGCCCGAGGCCGGCGCGCGAATGGGCATCGTCTCCTCCGCGGTGCCGCGCTGGGCGAGCGCCTCGAGCTGCGCCTCGTCGACCCCCCACAGGCGAAGCCGCTGCCGCGTCGCGGCGAGCAGCGGCGCCTTCGGGTCGCCCGCCGAGGCCTTGAGCGCGAGCAGGTACTCCTGCTGCGCCGCGAGGAGCTCGGGGCTGTAGAGCGAGAAGAGGACCTGGCCCTTCTTCACCGGCTGGCCGGTGGTGTCGACCTTGAGCCCGCGGATCCACCCGCCGACCTGCAGGCTCACGTCGGCGAGCGAGCGCTCGTCGTACTTCACCTCGCCCACCGTGCGCACGGTGACGGTGAAGGGCGCTGCCTTCACCGCCTCGACCTTCACGCCCAGCTTCTGGCGCCGCACCTCGTCCACCGTCACCACGCCCGTCTCGAGGTCGCCCGCCGTCACCGGCACCAGGTCCATGCCGCACAGCGGGCACTGCCCCGGCGTCGCCTGCTTGACGCCCGGGTGCATGGGGCAGGTGAAGAAGGCGATGGCGTTGGGGTCGCCGCCGCTCGTGCTGCGCGCCTGGTGCGCCTCGGCCTCGGCGGCCAGGCTCAACGTCGAGCCGCACTTGAGCATGCGCCTGCCCATGTAGGGGTTGGCCATCTGCGCCTCGGGCTGCAGCCAGCGCTTGTAGCCGTCGGCCATGGGGCACTCGAAGAGCGACCACCCGTCGGCCACGCGCGGGTCGGCCATGGCCGCCTGCACCAGGCCCTGGCTCACCACGCCGAAGGTGCGGCGGGCGACCTCGAGGTCCTTCTCGGCGCCGAGCTGCCGGGCCGCGTCACGGCTCGCCTCGAGCGCCTTCCCCAGCGCCGCGGGCACGTTCGGGTCGCGGGCGAGGGCCTCCTCGAGCGTGGTGGCGAGCGCCGGGCCCACCTCGGCCGCGGCGCGCAGCTCGTCGCGCGCGAGCTCGGCGCGGAGCTGCTCGTAGCCGGCGAAGGCCACCAGCAGCGCCTGCCGCGCGCCGTCGTTGAACTTGAAGGCGGGCGCCGTCGGCCCCGCGTCGTGGGCGTGGCCGGCGTGCGCCGAGGGCCTGGGCCCGTCGTCGCCGGTGAACCAGGCGACGAGCGGCTGGCGGAAGAGGAGGGCGGCCAGGAGCGCGAGGGCCACGGTCAGCGCGGTGAGGGTGCGGGCGAGGGGGCGGGTCATGGCGTGACTCCCAGGAGGCGGTCGTAGGCGGCGCGGCGCGAGAAGGCCTCGGCCTGCGCGAAGTGTTGCTTCAGCTCGGCGTCGCGCAGCGTGCGCTCCGCCTCGAGGACGAACTCGATGCCCCCGCGGCCGGTGACGTAGCCGGTGCGCACCGCCTCGAGGCGGGCCCGCGCTGCCGGGAGCACCCGGTCGCGGAGCACCACGAGCCGCTTCGTGGCCTCGTCCAGCTCAGCGCGCGTGACGGTGACCTCGGTGGCGAGCTCGTGGCGCAGCCGCGTCTGCTGGTGCTCGACCTTCTTCGCCATCGCGCGGGCCTCCGCCACCTGGCCGCGCCGCGACGCCTGCTGCAGCGGGAGCTCCACGCCCACGCCCACCATGAAGCGGTGCGCGGGGTCCATCCACATCGAGGAGTAGGTGGCCATCACCTCGAGGTCCGGCAGCCAGCCCTTGTCCGCGAGCGCCACGCGGGCCTGGGCGCCCTCGGCGCGGGCGGTGAGCGCCGCGAGCTCGGGGCGGGCCTCCAGCGCGCGGGCGACGGCGACCTCGACCTCGAGAGGCGCGTCGCCGGGCGCCTCGAGGCGCTCGAGCAGCGGCGGGAGCGGCGCGGTGGGCGCCCGCTGCAGCAGGCCGTTACCAGCGACGCCCATCTCAGCGCACCGCCTCGGCCTGCGGGCGCGCCCGCAGCGCGATCC
>CAYUZK010000236.1:3949-9354 GCA_964449625.1 uncultured Archangium sp. | reverse complement strand
TGATGATGGAGCTGGCCGGCGAGCTCCTCGAAGGCACCGTCGCCGGAGAAGCCGCCCCAGACTGATCCACGCGAGGGGGTTGGCCTTGCGGGCCCGCTGGCGGTAGAAGGCGGGTTCGATGTCCCAATTTGCCCCGTCCCAGAATACCCCGGTCACCCGCCGGGGCGTCGTCGGTTTCTCCAGCATCAGCGGGGGGTTCCGGTGAGTTCCACTGCGGAAACGCCCGCCGTCGCACCCCATGTGCCAGCCAGCAGCGACGGCCTCTTCTCGTCGATGCGCCCCGACATCGCCGCCGGCCTGGTGGTGTTCCTCGTCGCGTTGCCGCTGTGCCTGGGCATCGCGCAGGCGTCGGGCGCGCCGCTCCTCTCGGGCCTCATCGCGGGCTTCGTCGGCGGGCTGGTGGTGGCGAGCATCAGCAAGGCGCCGCTGAGCGTCAGCGGGCCGGCGGCGGGCCTCGCGGTCATCGTGGCCTCGGGCATCGTCACCCTGGGCTTCCGCGCGTTCCTCGTGGCCGTGCTGCTCGCCGGCGCCATGCAGATCGCCCTCGGCGTGGCGCGCCTGGGCGTCATCGCCCACTACTTCCCCATCTCCGTCATCAAGGGGATGTTGGCCGCCATCGGCATCCTCATCATCATCAAGCAGCTCCCGCACGCGGTGGGCTACGACGCGGAGGTCGAGGGCAACCTGGACTTCGTGAACGCCGACGGCTCGACCGCGCTCTCGACCCTCTGGGCCGCCCTGGGCGCGCTCACCCCCGCGGCCATCGCCGTCAGCGTGGCCTGCTTCGTGGTGCACTTCGCGTGGGTGGCGATGCAGAAGCGCGTCGAGAAGCTCAAGATGATGCCGGCCGCGCTGATGTCGGTGGTCACCGGCGCGCTCGTGGCGCTCCTGTGGCCGGGCACGAAGCTGAGCGCCGAGCACCTCGTGGCGCTGCCCCGCTTCTCCTCCGCCTCGGACGTGCTGGGGGCCGTGGTGCTGCCCGACTTCTCGCAGCTCTCCGACGGCCGCGTGTGGGCCACGGCCGTCACGCTGTGCATCGTGGCCAGCATCGAGACGCTCCTCTCGCTCGAGGCCGTCGATCGCCTCGACCCGCTGCGCCGCATCTCGCCGCCCAACCGCGAGCTCGTGGCCCAGGGCACCGGCAACATGCTCTCGGCGCTGCTGGGTGGGCTGCCCATCACCGCGGTCATCGTGCGCAGCTCGGCCAACGTGATGGCCGGCGGCCGCACCCGCCTCTCGGCGATGGTGCACGGCGTGTTCCTCCTCGTGGCGGTGCTGCTGCTGGCGCCGCTCTTCAACCAGGTGCCGCTCGCCGCGCTGGCGGTGGTGCTGCTGGTGGTGGGCGCGAAGCTGACGCCGGTGGGGCTGTGGAAGTCGATGTGGCGCGCGGGCTACTCCCAGTTCATCCCCTTCGTGGTCACCATCGGCGCGGTCGTCTTCACCGACCTGCTCAAGGGCACCTTCATCGGCCTCGCCGTGGGCCTCGTCTTCGCCGTGCGCGCGCAGCAGAAGAACGCCATCTCGGTCATCGCCGAGCCGGGCCGCACCCTCATCCGCTTCACGAAGGACATGACCTTCCTCCAGAAGGCGCAGCTCAAGGAGGCCCTGCGCTCCATCGAGCCGGGCACGGCGGTCACCATCGACCGCTCGGTCTGCGACTTCGTGGACGACGACATCGAGGAGCTGCTCCTCGAGTTCACGCAGCTCGCCTCGAGCCGCCGCATCACCGTGAAGGAAGACCTGCCGGCCTCCGCCCTCGCGCGCCGCGCGCTCATCATGCCGGCGCACTGAGCGCCGCCGCGCCTCAGCGCACGAAGGTGAGGAGCTGGTCGACCTTGATGGGCAGCGTCTGCGGCCCCGACTGGAGCTGCGCGTTGAAGCTCACCTGTGCGTTGCCGCCCCGGGCCGCCGTCACGGCCGCGTTGGCCGCCGTGAGGAAGTTGATGGTGAGGGGAAGGGCGACCTCCTTGAGGCCCTTGCCCGCCATCTGGCCGAAGTCGCCCGTGGAGATGCTGCCGATGTTGTTGCCGGCCATCACCACGTTGCCGGTGAGCCCGGAGATGGGCAGCGCGTAGGTGTTGCGGTTCGTCACCTTGAGCGGGAACTCGATGGTGGCGCCCGTGAGCGTCACGCTCTTGATGCGCGGGTTGTCGAAGGCGATGAGCGGCACCTTGGGCACCTCGAAGTCACCCGACTTCGCGATGGGCAGCCGCAGCACGCCCACCGGCGTCTGCACGCCCAGGCCGCCCTCGGCCCGCCACTGCGCGGTGTCCTTGTTCAGGAAGGTCTCGAGCACCGCCACCAGGTCGGTGAACTTGAAGCTGGCGGGAAAGTGCAGCTCCGTCGCCCCCCGCGCGGGGATGGTGAGGCCCTGCGGCGGCGCCCCGGCCACCACCTGCTTCTCGTCGATGAAGAGCGCGTAGTCCACCGAGGCCAGCGAGAGCCCCATGGAGTTGGGGTTCGACAGGTCCCACACGGTGTCGAGGGTGAGGCCGCCCAGCGAGATGTCGTTGAGCGCCATGTTGCGGAAGCTGAAGGCCGGCTGCTGGAAGGCCGTCTTCAGGAACTGCTGGAGGTAGGCGCAGCCGCTCGTGGCGGCGAGGACGGCACACAGGACGAGGGCGCGGGTCTTCATGGCGGTGCACCATGCAACGGCGCGCCCCCCATCGCTCTTCAAAAGACGTCAGGGCAGGAAGGCGTCCACCGAGAGGTAGCGCTCGCCGGTGTCGTAGCAGAAGGTGAGCACCCGGGCGCCCGCGGGCAGCTCCGGCAGCTTCTGCTTCACGGCCTGCAGCGACGCGCCCGACGACGCGCCGATGAAGAGGCCCTCTTCCTTCGCCGCCCGCCGCGCCATCTCGAAGGCCTCGGGGTGCTCGACCTGGATGACGCCGTCGAGCAGCTCCTTCTTGAGGTTCACGGGAATGAAGCCGGCCCCGATGCCCTGAATGGGGTGCGGGCTGGGCTGGCCGCCGCTGATGACGGGCGACTTCGACGGCTCCACCGCGAAGACCTGGAGCTTCGGCCACGCGGGCTTGAGCACCTCGGCCAGCGCCGTGATGTGCCCGCCGGTGCCCACGCCGGTGATGATGGCGTCGAGCCCCTCGGGGAAGTCGGCGAGGATCTCCTGCGCCGTGCCGCGCCGGTGCGCCTCGATGTTCGCCGGGTTCTCGAACTGCTGCGGCATCCACGCGCCGGGCGTCTGCGCCACGAGCTCCTGCGCGCGCGCGATGGCGCCCTTCATGCCCTTCTCTCGCGGCGTCAGGTCGAAGGTCGCCCCGTAGGCCGCCATCACCCGGCGGCGCTCGAGCGACATCGACTCCGGCATCACCAGCACCAGCTTGTAGCCCTTCACCGCCGCCACCATCGCCAGGCCGATGCCCGTGTTGCCTGACGTCGGCTCCACGATGACCGAGTCCTTCGTGAGCAGCCCCTTCTGCTCCGCGTCCTCCACCATCGCCAGGGCGATGCGGTCCTTGATGCTCGCGCCCGGGTTCGCCCGCTCGAGCTTGATCCACACCTCGTGGCTGGTGCCGAAGAGGCGGTTGACCCGCACGTGCGGGGTGCGGCCGATGGTCTCGAGGATGTTCGCTGCGCGCATGGGCTGTCGCTCCCTGTCCGTTTTGGTGGATGAACTTCCGTTGTAATGGATGACTGCGAGGCCGGCAAGGCCGCCGTCAGATGACCCAGTCGAGCTCCTCGGCGCTGGCTGGGCCGCCGCGGGGGCGCACCTCGCTCCTCCGGCTGACGATGGAGTGGGGCGGCACCGACTGCGTGAGCCACGCGTTGCCAGCGACGATGGAGTGGTGGCCCACCACGGTGGTGCCGCCGAGGATGGTGGCGCCGGCGTAGATGACGACGTCGTCTTCGATGGTGGGGTGGCGCTTGCTGTCGGCGAGCGACTTCTCGACGGTGAGCGCGCCCAGGGTGACGCCCTGGTACAGCTTCACGCCCGTGCCGATGTGCGTCGTCTCGCCCACCACGATGCCCGTGCCGTGGTCGATGCAGAAGCGCCGGCCGATGGTGGCCCCGGGGTGGATGTCGATGCCCGTCTTCTCGTGCGCCCACTCCGTGAGGAGCCGGGGCAGCAGCGGCAGCTTGAGGCGCCAGAGCGCGTGGGCCACGCGGTACACGGTGATGGCCATGAAGCCGGGGTAGGTGAGCACCACCTCGTCGAGGCTCTTGGCCGCCGGGTCGCCGTCGAAGATGGCCTGGGCGTCGTCCTCGAGCACCTCGTGCACCGCCGGCAGCGCCGCGAGGAAGCGGTCGACGAGGTGCTCCGGCATCGCCTCGTGCAGCGTGCCGATGGCGCGCTCGAGGCGCCCGAGCGCGTCACCCAGTTGAATGACGTCGTCCACCACCGCGCTCTCGTTGCAGGCCACGGCCGGCGCGTAGTGGGGAAAGAGGAGGCCCACCACGCGCTGCGCGAAGTCGTGCGCCAGCGGGCGGATCTGCGAGGGCAGGTGGTGCTTGCGCCGCGCTTCGAGGAGCCGCTCGACCAGCGCGTCGGGGACGGTGGGCATGGCGGCTCTCTAGCAGGCGCCCTCGCCCCTGAGCACAGCAGCGAACAGAGGTGTTCACTGCAGTGCACACCGCGCCTGCGTGCACCAGCGGGTGGTGTGCGCGACCTCCACTGGCGCCCTGCAACCTGCCGGAACCTCTTCCGGCACTGGGCGTGCACTGCCGCCGGTGACCCCGTTGCCCTGGAGGCCGCATGATGCGCTCGCTGCTGAGCTGTACCGCTGCTCTCACCATTCTCGTCGGGTGTGCTGCGCCAGTTGACTCGCGGCAGCTCGCGCCAGGCCGGGCGGGGCTGCAGCTCGAGCTGGTCGACGCGCCGGCCAGGCAGGTGCGGGAAATCAACGTCACCATCGAGCGCGTCACCGCGCACTCCAACGTCGAGGGCTGGGTCGAGGTGTTCAACCAGGGCCCCGTCACGGTGGACCTGCTGACCCTCAAGACGCGCGTGATGGAGCTGGGCTTCCGCAACCTGCCCGCCGGGCGCATCTCGCAGATCCGCCTCTACCTGAAGGAGGGCGGCACGCAGAACGTGGTGCTGCCTGGCGGTGAGGTCGAGCCCCTCAAGGTGCCCAGCGGCGTGCAGTCGGGCATCAAGATCAAGGGCCCCTTCGCGCTCAACTCGTGCGCCATCACCACCGTGCAGCTCGACTTCGATGGCCACAAGTCCATCTGGTACCACCCGACCGGCAACGGCGGTGACTGGGTGCTGCGCCCCGTCATCCACACCAAGAAGGTGCGCACCGAGGGCACGCCCTGCGACGGCACGCCCGGTACTGGCGGTGGCAACGGCGCGGGCGGCGGCAGCGGGGCGGGCGGTGGCAGCGGCGCAGGGGGTGGCCTCGGCGGTGAGCCGCTGCTCGAGCTGCCCGGTGGCGTCTGCGCGGTGT
>CAYUZK010000236.1:0-3849 GCA_964449625.1 uncultured Archangium sp. | reverse complement strand
GGTGGCCTCGGCGGTGAGCCGCTGCTCGAGCTGCCCGGTGGCGTCTGCGCGGTGTCGGGCGGCTGCCTCTCCGGCGTGTGCCAGGGCGGCGTGTGCCAGCCCGGCGCCCAGGGCACGCCGTGCCGCCTCGGCAGCAACTGCGCCAGCGGCGTCTGCGGCGCCGACGGGAGCTGCACCGCCCCCGTCTTGCCGCGGCCTCCCAACGGCGCGGGCCTGCCGTGCCTCACCGGCGTCGAGTGCACCTCGGGCGTCTGCGTCAGCGGCGTGTGCAGCCCGGGCCTGCAGGGGCAGCCCTGCCAGCAGGTCGCCGACTGCGACCTGGGCTTCGCGTGCGTGGCCAACGCCTGCGAGCCGGAGATCAACTGAGCGAACTGTCACCCGCGTTGACAGAGCAGGGCGGCCTTTCCGGCGCCCCTTCTCGAACCTGTTGATCCACCACGAAGAAACCTGCGTGGGCCTCTGCCGGACAATGAGAGACAGGAGCCCACCATGACCGTCGTCTCTTCGACCCGCCAGCCGCAGTCCACTTCCTCGCAGCGCGTCGCCGCGCCCTTGCCGCAGGGCCGCGACGCGCAGCTCTCGCTCGAGCAGGTGTGGCCGTACGTCGAGCAGTACGCGCGGCAGTACGGCGCCGACCCGCACGTGATGGCCGGCATCATCATGCAGGAGTCGAGCTTCAAGAACTTCGGCGTGCACCGCGACGGCACGGGCCACGGGCTCATCGGCCTCGACGACAACGGGCTGCTGCCGTCCTTCGAGCGCTGGAGCGGCCTGTCCATCGGCCGGGGCGCCAACGCGCGCACCATTCCGCCCGAGAAGCAGATCGAGTTCCTCGCGAAGACCATCGGCGAGCTCTCGCGCAAGCACGGCAGCGCCTTCGCCGCGGCGCGCGAGTGGCACCGCGGCGCGGGCGGCATGAACGACTCGCGGGGCCGCAACTACGAGTCCCTCATCCGCGCGCACATCTCGCGGCTCTTCCCCGGTGGGCGGCAGCCGCCGGGCGCCGAGCTGCCCCCCGGCTCGACGCGGCCGCCGAGCGGGCCCTCGGGGCCGTCGGGCAGCGCGCCGCCGTCGGCTCCCTCGGCGCCGGCCGCCCCGGGCGCGACCGCGGGCGCCGACTACCGCATTCAGCGGGGTGACACGCTGTGGGCCATCGCCTCGCGGCTCAAGGCCCAGGGCATGCCCGGCTCGCACTGGGACGTCATCCGCACCATCCAGCAGCTCAACCCGAAGATCACCAACCCCAACCTCATCTTCGCCGGCGACACCATTCGCCTACCGGCGGTGCAGGGCACCAGCTTCCAGCCGGCCCAGCCCGCGCCGGTGAACGTGAACCCCGCGCCGGCCCCCAGCCGCGTCGAGGAGCGGGACCCGGTGGGCCCCAACAAGGTGCCGTACATCAACCAGTACCGGCCGGTGGGCGCCGAGCGCGGCTACACCAACGGCCCGGCCAACTGCGGCCCCAGCTCCATGGCGATGTTGGCGCGCGCCTTCGGCTACCGGAGCGATCTGGCCGACGCGCAGCTCATCAACCACCTCGGGCGCATCGGCGGCACGGGCGGCAACGGCACGAGCGTCAACGGCCTGGTGGCCATGGCCCGCGACATGGGCAAGACCGCGCAGGTGAAGGGGCCCGGCCCCAACGTGGAGTGGATGAAGGAGCAGCTGCGCGACGGCAAGCTCCTCGTCGCCAACGGCGACTA
Organism: uncultured Archangium sp.; assembly: GCA_964449625.1. Taxonomy (GTDB): domain Bacteria; phylum Myxococcota; class Myxococcia; order Myxococcales; family Myxococcaceae; genus Archangium_A. Next base: position 2,146 of record CAYUZK010000236.1, on the reverse strand, counting down.
CTGGGCCATGCCGCCGCACCAGAACGAGGGCCGCACCTCGGGCCACTACGTGACGGTGGCGGGGCTCGACGCGAACGGCAACTTCATCGTGCGCGACCCGGCCGACGCCAACGTGCGCACCATCACCCCCGCGCAGATGGCCCACTTCATCCGCAGCAACCCCAACGGCGGTTGGTGCGTCTCGGTCGGGTAAGGTCGCGCCGCCATGGCCACCCGCAAGAAGAAGCCCGCGCCGAAGGTCGAGCCCGTCGCCACCTGCCTGCTCTGCAAGAAGGAGGAGGCCCCCGACCTGGCCGGCGCGACGTACACCTCCACCGGCGACAACGGGATGATCATCTCCTTCTGGATGTGCGACGCCTGCGCCATCCCCCTGGGGCCGCAGCAGGGCGACATCGACCTCGACGACCCGCGGGTGTGACGGCTGCGCTAGCCTCGGGCCGCGTGAAGCGCCTCCTCCTCGTCCTCCTCCTCTCGGCGTGTCCCCCCGTGCTCCCCGACGTCGACGCGGGCGTGCAGGCGCCGTCGTCGCTCAAGCACGCGCACAACGACTACGAGCACCCGCGGCCGCTGCTCGACGCGCTCGACCAGGGCTTCGAGAGCGTCGAAGCCGACCTCTGGCTCGACGGCGACGACCTGGGCGTCTCGCACACCGGCGCGCCCTTCAAGGGGAGCCTGCGCGCGCTGTACCTCGACCCGCTCGGGGCCCGCGTGGCGGCCAACGGTGGCAGCGTGCACGGCGACGGCCGCCCCTTCTTCCTCTGGCTCGACCTGAAGCAGGGTGACCTGGCGCTCCAGGACCGCCTCGTGGCTCAGCTGGGCGACTACCCGTTCCTCTCGACCTTCAGCGACCTCGGCGAAGACCGCGCCGGCGCGGTGGTGGTGGTGCTCACCGGCCACGACGGCGCCAAGCGCGCGCTCGCCGACCGGCCCGGGGCCCGGCCCTACGTCCGTGACAGCAACAGCTACTCGCCCGACGACCCCATGGGAGACGGCAAGTGGGCCTTCTACGCGGTGAACTACTACGCCTTCCTCGCCTGGAGCGGGCAGGACCCCATGCCCGCAGCGCAGCGCCGGCAGCTCGAGAACCTCGTCAACGGGGCGCGCGCGAAGCAGCGCGCGCTGCGCATCTATGCCAACCCCGACACCCCCGCCTTCTGGCGCGAGGCCCGCGCCGCTGGCGTCGCCTTCGTGAACACCGACCGGCTCGCCGAGCTCGCGGCGGCCTTCGCGGAGTAGGTGTGGATGCTCTCGCGCGCATGGCGGTGTCGCTGGACGGGCTCTCGGTTGGCGACGCCTTCGGGGAGCGCTTCTTCGTGCGGCCCGAGGTGTTGGGGGAGGCGCTGAAGGACCGCGTCGTGCCCGCGCGCGCGCCGTGGGCGTGGACGGACGACACGGCGATGGCGATCTCGGTCGTCGAGCTGCTGCGGGAGCTGGGCACCATCGACCCCGAGCGCCTCGCCGAGCGCTTCGCGCGGCGGTACGCCCGCGAGCCGGGGCGGGGCTACGGCCGCGGGGCGCACGACATCCTCTCGAAGATTCATGCGGGCGAGTCCTGGGTGACGGCCGCGGGCAACGTGTTCGACGGGCAGGGCTCCATGGGGAACGGGGCGGCGATGCGCGTGGCGCCGCTGGGGGCGTTCTTCGCGGAGGCGCCGCTGGCGCGGGTGGTCGAGGAGGCGACGCGCTCCGCGGCGGTGACGCACGCGCACCCCGACGGGCAGGCCGGCGCGGTGGCGGTGGCCGTGGCGGCGGCGTGCCTGGCGACCGGGGCCGACGTCGCGCGCACGTGGCGCGTGGTGCTGGAGTGCACGCCACCGGGGTCGACGCGCGAGGGGCTCCTCGCGGCGAGCGGGCTGGGAGCCGAGGTGTCACCCGTGCGCGCGGCAGAGCTGCTGGGCAGCGGGCGGCGCGTCATCAGCGAGGACACCGTGCCGTTCTCGGTGTGGTGCGCGCTGCGGCACCCCGCCGACTTCCGCGAGGCGCTGTGGGCGACCGTCTCGGGCCTGGGCGACCGCGACACGACCTGCGCCATCGTCGGCGGGCTCGTGGCGCTCCAGTGCCCGCCGCCGCGCGACTGGCTCGAGGCGCGGGAGCCGCTGCCGGCGTCGTGATGTCACCGCGCCGGCGGCGGCTCAGCGAGGCAGCT
>CAYUZK010000235.1:0-9427 GCA_964449625.1 uncultured Archangium sp. | reverse complement strand
AGGAGATCCAAGCGACCCTTGGCACGACGACGGTGTACGTCACCCACGATCAGGTCGAGGCCATGACGCTGGCCACGCGCGTGGCCGTCTTCAACAAGGGCGTGCTCCAGCAGCTCGGGCCGCCGCTCGAGCTCTACAACCGGCCGGCCAACACCTTCGTCGCGCAGTTCCTCGGCTCGCCGGCGATGAACCTCCTCGAGGCCCGCCGCGATGGCGAGCGCTTCGTGGGCGCGGGCTTCACGCTGGCCGCGGTGGGTGACGCGACGGGCACCGTGAAGCTGGGCCTGCGGCCGCAGGATCTCCGCGTGGGCGCACAGGGGCCCCTGCGCGGCGAGGTCGAGGCCGTGGAGCGCCTGGGCTTCGACGGCTACGCCTTCCTCAAGACCGAGGCGGGGCCCGTGGCCGCGCGCTTCGAGGGCGCCGACGTGCAGGTCGGGCAGACCGTCTCGGTGCAGCCCACCGGCGACGTGGTGCACGTCTTCTCCGCCGACGGAGCGGCCGCGCTGCGGCACCCGGAGGCGCGGTGACGAGGCGAGCGCGCGGCGGCTGGGCGCGGCTCACCCTCGTCGCGGCGCTCACCTGCCTCGCCCTGCCCGCCCGGGCCACCCCGCTCAAGCTGTGGCACGCGTACCGCGGCGGCGAGGAGCAGGCCATCGAGCAGGCGGTGAAGGCCTTCACCGCGAAGACCGGCCAGCAGGTCGAGCTGCTCGCGGTGCCCTACGACGCGCTGAGCTCGAAGCTGACCTCCGCCATTCCCCACGACGCGGGGCCCGACGTCTTCATCTTCGCGCACGAGCGGCTGCGGCAGTTCCACCGCATGAAGATCGTCGCGCCCTCCACGGCGACGCTCGACCGCGCCCGCTACCTGAAGCCCTCGGTGGACGCGCTCGCCCTCGACGGCGAGTGGTACGGCTACCCGCTCTCGCTCAAGTGCCTCGCGCTCTTCCGGCGCACCGACAAGCTCGCGGCTGCTCCCGAGACGACCGAGGCCCTGGCCTCTCCCTCGAGCACCGACTTCCGCCTCGCCTACGAGGCCGGCGACTTCTACTTCCACGCGGCGTTCCTCACGGGCTTCGGCGGGGAGCTCTTCGACGCCGAGGGGCGCGCGCAGTTCGACACGCCGGGCATGGCCGCGTCGCTGCGCTACGTGAAGGCGCTGCAAGACCGCGGGCTGATGCCGCAGGAGGTCTCGGGCGCGCTGGTGAAGACGCTCTTCAACGAGGGCCGCGCGGAGCTCGCCATCTCGGGGCCGTGGTTCACGGGGGAGATCGAGCCGGGCGTGCCCTACGCCATTCACCCGCTGCCGACGGTGAGCGAGACGGGAAGGCCGCTCTCGCCCTTCCTCGGGGTCGAGGCCGCCTTCGTGTCGTCGCGCTCGAAGCAGCCCGAGGCGGCGCAGGCGCTGGCGCGGTTCCTCTCGGAGGGCGAGGCGACGCTCCTGCGCGTGACGGTGGGCCGGCAGATCCCCGCGGAGACGGCCGCCTACGACGCGCCCGAGGTGCAGGCCGACGCGACCATCGCGGCCTTCCGCGCCGTGGCCGAGCGCGCCACGCCCACGCCCAACACCCTGGAGATGGCGCGGGTGTGGGAGCCGATGAAGCTCGCGCTGCGGGCCGTGCTGCAGGGCGGCGTGCTGCCCGACGACGCGGGGAAGCTGGCCGCGCGCCGCTACCGCGCCTTGAACCGCGAGGCGCCGCCCACCACCTCGGCCGTGCCCTACGTCGTGGCCCTCGCGCTCGGCCTCGCGGCGCTGGTGGCCTGGCAGTGGCGCAAGGGCCGCGGCAGGAGCTTCGCGCAGCGCTACCCGGAGGCCTGGCGCGGGCTGGCCTACGTGTCGCCGGCGGCCACAGGGCTGTTGGTGCTGGTGGCGGTGCCCTTCGTGGTCGGCCTCTCTCTCTCGCTGTTCCACCACGAGGCGGGCACGTACACCTTCGTAGGCCTGGCCAACTTCACCGACATCGTCACCTCGAAGGGCTACCGCATCGCCGAGCCGCTCTCCTTCTACTTCACGCTCGCCGTCACGCTCCTGTGGACGCTGGTGAACGTGGTGCTGCACGTGAGCATCGGGCTGTTCCTCGCCATCCTCCTCAAGGAGCCGCTGCTCAAGCTGCGCGGGGTGTACCGGGTGCTGCTGATCGTGCCGTGGGCGGTGCCCAACTACATCACCGCGCTCATGTGGAAGGGCATGTTCCACCGGCAGTTCGGGGCCATCAACGCCATCCTCGTGGCCTTCGGGGTCGAGCCGGTGAGCTGGTTCACGCGGTGGACCACCGCCTTCGCCGCCAACGTCATCACCAACACGTGGCTGGGCTTCCCCTTCATGATGGTGGTGTCTTTGGGGGCGCTGCAGTCGATCCCCGCTGATCTCTACGAGGCCGCGGAGGTGGACGGCGCCTCGAAGTGGACGCAGTTCCGCCGCATCACGCTGCCGCTGCTCAAGCCCGCGCTGCTGCCCGCCGTGATCCTCGGCAGCGTGTGGACCTTCAACATGTTCAACATCATCTACCTCGTGTCGGGCGGCGAGCCGGGCGGAGCCACGGACATCCTCGTGAGCGAGGCCTTCCGCTGGGCGTTTCAGCGCAACGAGCAGTACGGCTTCGCGGCGGCCTACTCGGTGCTCATCTTCTTCGTGCTCTTCGGCTGGTCGCAGGTGACGAAGCGGCTGTCGGGCCAGGAGGCGACGTGAGCGCGCGCGCCCTGCCCCGGTGGAAGCTCTTCGCGCTGCACGCCGGGCTCTCGGTGCTGTGCGCGGTGACGCTCTACCCGGTGCTGTGGGTGGTGAAGCTGGCGCTCTCGCCCACGCAGACGCTGGAGCTCTCGGCCAACCCCTTCCCCGCCGAGGTGACGCTCGACCACTTCCGCGAGGTGCTCGGCTCGACCGATCAGCAGGGCCGCTGGCTCTTCGGCCGGCAGCTCCTCTCGAGCCTGGTGGTGAGCGGCGCGACGACGCTGGTGGGCCTCTCGCTGGCCGTGACGGCCGCCTACGCGCTCTCGCGCTTCCGCTTCCCCGGGCGGGAGGCGGGCATGCAGGGCCTGCTCATCACGCAGATGTTCCCCGCGACGCTGATGATGGTGCCGCTCTACGCCATCCTCCAGGCCCTGAGCCTGCTCGACTCCCTCGGCGGGCTGGTGCTCGTCTACGCGACCTCGTCGCTCCCCTTCTGCGTGTGGATGCTCAAGGGCTACTTCGACACCATTCCGCGGGAGCTCGAGGAGGCGGCGGTGATGGACGGCGCCTCGCCCTGGCAGGTCTTCTGGAAGGTCGTGCTGCCGCTCGCCCGGCCGGCCCTGGCGGTGACGGCCCTCTTCAGCTTCATGACGGCGTGGAACGAGTTCATCCTCGCGGCGACGCTGCTCAACGACGCCACGCGCTTCACGCTGCCGGTGGCGCTCCAGCGCTACGTCGGCGAGTACAAGACCGAGTGGGGCCACTTCGCCGCCGGGGCCCTCGTCATCTCCACGCCGGTGATGGCGCTCTTCTTTGCCCTGCAGCGCTTCCTCGTCGGCGGGTTGACCGCTGGCGCCGTGAAGGGCTGATTCGTAGTCCGGAGGATCATGATGACCCGCCAGAGCCTGTGCTGCCTCGCCCTCGCGCTGCTCTTCACCGCCTGCCCCGGCCCCACGCCCACGCCCGACGGCGGGAGCCAGGCACCGGTGCTCACCTCCCTCTCGCCGACGCGCGGGCCGGTGGGCGGCGGCACCGTCGTCACCTTGAACGGCACGGGCTTCGCTGACGGCGCCACGGTGAGCTTCGGCGCGACGCCGGCGACCTCCGTCACCTTCGTGAGCGCCTCGCGCGTCACCGCCTTCTCGCCGCCGAACTCCGTGGGCGCGGTCGCGGTCACCCTCACCAACCCGGGTGGCAGGAGCAGCACCCTGGCGTCGGCCTTCACCTACGAGACGACGGCGGTGGCCCGGCCCATCGCCGAGGCGCTCGTGGTGAACCCGGTAGAGCAGTCGGACACCAGCGGCGCGGCCACCGTCTCGGTGAGCGTCGTCGGCCACGTGCAGGTGGCGACGGTGACGGGCGGCGCGGGCCAGGGCGCCGGCGTGCGCGCGGAGGTCGGCTTCGCCACCACGGTGTCGAGCCCGCCCGCGCTGGCGGACTTCACCTGGAGCGCGGCGACCTACCTGGGCGACGTCGATGGCCCGGCGAGCGGCGATCTCCTGCGCGACGCGTACTCGGGCCCGGTGTCACTCGCCGGCCCCACCAGCGGCACGCAGGCGACGTATTACCTCGCGGCGCGCTTCTCGACGGACGACGGCGCGACGTGGACGCTCGCTGATCGCGACGGCGCGGCGAACGGCGTGAGCCAGGCGCAGCTGCCGCGGGTCATCGTGTCGAGGGCCTCGGTGGAGTGGTGCAAGCTGGGCGGCGAGAGCGTCGAGGCGCCGCCGGTGGTGACGCTGCGGGGCGCGGCGCCTGGGCCGACGATCTTCGGGCAGGTGTTCCAGCCGGGCGTCACCACGCAGGGCGGCGCGGGCAGCGAGCTGCGCGGGGCGCTGGGCTACGGCGCCGCGGGCAGCGACCCCTCGACGTGGACGTGGGTCGACGCCGCCTTCAACCGCGACACCGGGGCCGGCGCCAACGACGAGTTCATGGCCGACCTGCCGAACCCGGGCGTGGGGGCCTACAAGTTCGCCTTCCGCTTCAGCCACGCCAACGGCCCGTGGACGTACTGCGACGCCGATGGCCTCGCCGTGGGCGGCTTCACCGAGGACCAGGCGGGCTCCTTGACGGTGCAGGAGGTCGGCCTCGACTCGTGCGTGCTGCAGTTCCCCACCACGCTCACCACCTACGAGGGGCGCCTGGCCGACCCGGTGTACGGGCGCGTCTACGCGCAGGGCATCACCGACGGCACGGGCGCAGGCGCCGGCATCGACGGGCAGCTCGGCTACGGCCCGGCCGCGGCCATGCCCGACGACGCGGCGTGGGCCTGGGCGCCCAACGGCACCTTCAACATCGACGCCCCCGGCGGCGGCGACGAGTACCAGGCGCGGCTCACGGGGCCCGCGCCGGGCACCTACGCCTACGCGTGGCGCTTCCGCCTCGACGGCGGCGCGTGGACGTACTGCGACAGCGACGGCTCGCAGAACGGGTACCAGGCCTCGGCGGCGGGCACGCTGACGGCCCTGCCCTTCGTGCTCTCGTGCCGCCTCGAGACGGTGTCGGCCTTCGCGCTGCCCAGCGGCGATCCGCTCGGCGCGACGGTGCGCGTGCTGGTGCCTGGCATCTCGAGCGCGACGGGGCCCTCGCCCAACCTCGAGGTGCACGTCGGCGTGGGCCCGAAGAGCGACGACGCCTCAAACTCGAGCCTGTGGGGCTGGAAGCCGGCCGCCTTCGCCGCCGACATCTCGACGAGCGGCGAGGACGAGTTCGCGGCGACGGTCTTCCCCGCCTACACGGGGGACCGCGCGGTGTCGGCGCGCGCGCGGCTCGGGAGCCAGGCCTGGGTGTACTGCGACCTCAACGGCTCCGACGTCGGCGGCTACGAGGTGAACCAGCAGTACGACGTGACGGTCAGCGCCCACGCGACCTTCGACTTCTGCAACACGCAGGCGCCGGCCTTCGCCGACGCGGGCACCCTCATCTACGGGCAGATCTACGAGCCCGGCCTCACCCCCGACCCCACCACGCCCTTCGTCGCGCAGCTCGGCGTGGGCCCAGGGAGCGAAGACCCGGGCCTGTCGTGGAATTGGAGCGCGGCCACCTTCAACGTCACCGCGGGCAACAACAACGAGTACCAGGCGGCGCTGCCCGCTGACGCCGGGGTCGGGCGCGCCTACGCCTTCCGCTACACGCTGGACGGCGGCGCCTTCTGCTACGGCGATCTCGACGGCTCGCAGAACGGCTTCTCTGGCGGTAGCAACGTCGGCACCGTCACCGGCCCATGACGCGCACGGCGGGGTGCGCCGCGGCGTGGCTCTCGCTGTGCGCCTGCCTGCCCTACGCCTACGTGCTGCCGCCGCTCGACGTGGGCGCGGACGTCGGCGCGCGCGGCACCACCACGGCCCAGCTCCAGGTCAACGTGAACGTGGGCACGCGGCCGCTCTCGATCGCGCCCTCGCTCCACCGCCGCGCGGTGGACTTTGGCCTGGGCTACACCATCTCGGCGACGCCCACGCCGGTGGTGCACGGCCCCTACGCGGAGCTGACGTACCGGCTGCTCGAGGTGCAGACGGGTGAGACGCAGCTGTGGCGGCTGCGCGGCGGGGGCCTGGGGCGGCTCCTCTTCGACGGCGCAAGCGGGGGCCTCGGCGGCCAGGGCGTGCTGCGGGTGGTCTTCGAGTTCGCGACGCTCACCGACGGGCCCTACTCCAGCTCCGACCGGCAGGGCATCGGCGTAGGCCACCGCGTCGGCGAGCTGGGCGTGGGGCACTACACCGAGGTGGGGCTCCTGGCGCTGCCGTCGTCGGGCCACGCGTGGACCGCGTCGACGGGGCTCATGTTCACGCTGCCCGCGTCCTTCGGTGTGGGCTTGGCGTGGCTTCGATGATTTGGACTGTGCCCGGAAGGCCCCGTGAAGTATTTGTGCGGCAAACCGCTCGCCAGGAGATCTCATGTCGAACCAGCCCAGCCCCACGCCCCTGACCCGGGTGGTCGCCCTCGTCGATGGCTCCGCGCCCTCGTCGCGCGCGGTGGCGGCGGCGGCGCAGGTGGCGCAGGGCCTGGGTCTGCCGCTAGAGCTCCTCAAGGTGGCCGAGCCGCTGCTGAGCGAGAGCGCGGCAGACGTGGCCGCCTTCGAGGAGGCGCTCAAGGTGGCCGGGCCGGCGGCGCTGGAGCGCCTGCGGGCCAAGCACGCGGTGCTCGAGGCGGCGGCGGCGAAGCTCCCGCCGGGCCTCAGCCCGACCCTCACCCTGCTCGAGGGCAAGGTGAAGGAGACCCTGCTGCAGGCCCTCGACCAGCGTGAGGGTGCGCTCGTCTTCGCGGGGCGCACGGGGAAGAACGCCATCACTCGCGTGCTCAAGGGGAGCGTCGCCACGGCGCTCGCCACCTACAGCACGCGCCCCGTCGTGATCGTCCCCTGACTCCCCTGCCCTTCGGAGAACAGCTCCCGTGACCTCGCTTCACGTCCTCGACGTGCTTCAGACCGTGCTCGCCTCTGCCCCGTCCGGGGATGGTGGCGGGAAGGCGGTGTTCCCCATGGTGGTGCTCGGCCTGATCATGGTCGCCACCTACGCGCTCATCGCCTTCGAGGTGCTCCACAAGAGCCTCGCGGCGATGCTGGGCGCCATCGCGGCGGTGATCGCGGCGCTGAGCTTCGGGCTGTTCCGCGCTCCGGAGGGGTCGACGCGGCCCTTCGATCACGTGCACGACATCATCGGGCACGAGGTGGGCATCATCGGCGTGCTGGTAGGCACCTCGATCCTCGTCGACGTGGCGTCGCGCTCGGGCCTCTTCCACTTCGTGGCCGTGAAGATCGTCAAGCGCACGGCCGGTGAGCCGAGCCGGCTGTTCTTCTTCATCACCGTGCTGACGGTGCTGTTCGTCACCTTCCTCACCATCGCCCCGGGCAGCCTCATCGTGGTGTCGCTGGCGCTGGTGGTGACCAAGTCGCTCGACATCGACCCCAAGCCGTACGTGATGACGGTGGCCATCTCGGCGAACTCCGGCGCGCTGGTGACGCTGGCGTCCGGTATCTGCACCCTGATGCTGGCGACGGCCTCGGGGCTGCCGTACCTGTCGTTCTTCCGGGTGACGACGCCGATGGCGATCCTCTCGGTGATCGTCGTCTACTTCATGCTCAAGAAGTTCTACGGGCACCTGCTGGTGGCGAAGGGCACGCCGGAAGAGCGCGCCGAGGTGGTGGCGAGCTTCGACGAGTGGGCCCTGGTGAAGGACCGACGGGTGTTCTACCGGAGCGCGGGGATCCTGGTGCTGACCATCGTGGGCTTCGCGCTCGCGGGCACGGTCAACATCGGCCTCGACTTCATCGCCATCTGCGGCGGCATGATGGCGCTGTTCTTCTCGGGCAACGACCCGGAGGACGCGATCAAGATGGTGAAGTGGCCCGTGATCCTCTTCTTCGTGGGCCTGTTCATCGTGATCGGCGCGGTGGAGGCGAGCGGGCTGCTCAACGCGCTGGCCTCGGGGCTCATCAGCGTCTCGGGCGGCAACCAGACGGCGGCGATGCTGATCGTCGCGCTCTTCGCGCTGGCCACCTCGGGCGTGGTGGACAACATCCCCATCGCGGCGACGCTCATCCCCGTGGTGCGCACGCTGCAGGCGCAGGGGCTCGACGCAGACCCGCTGTGGTGGGCGCTGATCATGGCCGCCAACCTGGGCGGCAACTCGACGCCGGTGGGCAGCATCAGCTCGGTGATCGCCCTGTCTGCCCTCGAGAAGGAGCGGAAGATCAAGATCGGCTGGGGCGAGTTCATCAAGGTCGGCGGCAGCATCATGGCCGTGCAGACGGTGTTGATCGTCTTGTACCTCCTCGTGTTCGACAAGCTGAACCTCTGGCCCTCGCGCTGACCCCAAAGGACCTGCCATGGATCTCGGTGACGACGACAACCTGAACTCGAGCATGGGGCGCTTCGAGGCGGCCCTGGTGAAGGCGAAGATCGACCTCAAGGCGCCGAAGCTCGAGCGCGTGCTCCTCGCGGTGGACCGCTCGAACCAGGACCCCACCGCCATCGCGCTGACGGCGACCCTCGCGAAGCAGGCGAAGGCCACGGTGCACGTGATGCTGGCGGAGGATGGCGGCGGCACGAGCGCTGGCCGCGACTACGTGATCGAGTGCGTGGGGCGGCTCAAGGAGCGCGGGGCAACCGCCCAGGCCGCGGCGCAGGCGACGAGCGGCATGGCGCACCAGCAGATCCTCGCGGCGCGCGAGGCGGTGGGCGCGCAGCTCATCGTGGTGCCAGCGCCCTACGCCCGCGACATCGGCGTGCTGGGCGACGAGAGCCTCTCGAGCGCGATCGACGCGCTGCTGGCCGAGGCCCGCGTGCCGCTGCTCCTCGTGCGCCACCCCCACGAAGACATCGGGGCCTGCTTCAAGGAGGTCGTCGTCGCCGCCACGCTGCACGTGAAGGAGGCCATCGAGCCGGCCCGCTGGGCGCTCGCGCTGACCGAGCCCGAGGGGCAGCTCACGCTGCTGGCCGTGGCCGACGCCGACACCGTGGCCGAGGCGGCGCAGCTCATGGGCGACCAGGTGGACCGCGCGGTGCTCGGGGAGGAGGCCCTCAAGCGCGCCGAGCTCCGGGCCGTGGGCGCCCTGGCCTCCGCCCTTCAGCAGACCGCCGCGGCGAGCAACCTCCAGAGCACCGTCGACGTGCGCGCCGGCAAGCCCGCCGCCGTCATCGCCGCCTTCGCCGACAGCCGGCACTGCCTGGTGTGCGTCGGGCGACCCGATGACCGCACCTCGCCCTCGTACCACCACACCGTCGACCTCATCCTCAAGGCGCACCACCCGGTGCTGGTGGC
>CAYUZK010000234.1:0-9483 GCA_964449625.1 uncultured Archangium sp. | reverse complement strand
GGTGGGCCCCAGGACGCGGGCGTCAGCCCCGGTGACGACGGCGGGACCGGCGGCGGTGACGACGGCGGGACCGGCGGCGGTGGCGGCGCGACGGGCGGCGGCGGCGGTACCACCACGCGCTTCGAGTTCTGCTGCCTGAACGGCACCGTGGCAAGTTGCCCCTGTCCTGCGAGCGGCTGCACGGGCGCCTCCTTCACCGCCTGCGCCGGCGGGCGCTGCGTCGCCACAGGCGCGTGTCGTTGAGGTTTCTCAAGCGCTGAGAAGGCCGGGTTTGCGCCGTTGGCGCGATCCATGCTCAACGGCCGCGGGCATGGATGACCGTCGCCTTTTTCGAACGACAACCACGACATTGGCGAAGCGTGTCGTCGCGTTGCTCACACTCGCTGCCAGTTCTCTGGCGCTCGCGCAGGCGGTGCCCACCATCGGCGCCGTGTCGGCCGAGGGCAAGGACAAGGTGCCCTGGCGGGGCAGCAGCATCAGCTACGGGCACTCGGCGACGGCGATGACCTTCGCGCCCGGCGCGCAGTTCGAGACGAACACGGCGCTGCCTGATGATCCGCGCATCTCGTACGATCCGACGACGGGCGAGGCGCGGCAGGCGCAGTTCTACAACCCGACCTGGAGCCACCGCATCGGCCTCATGCCGGAGTGGCACTTCTCCGACGCCTTCCACGTCCGCAGCCGCTTCTTCCTGAGCCAGGAGTTCACGCTCTCCGACTCCACCTCGTACCGGCACCAGGTCGAGCTGTCCGACCTGTGGCTCGACGCGGTGTGGAGCGGGTACAAGGAGAAGGTGACGGGCATCAAGGTGGCGGCGGACCTGCGGGTCATGCTGCCCACGTCGCTCGCCTCGCAGATGCAGACGCGCCTGTTCACCGTCGGGCCCGGCGTCAGCTTCTCGCGCAGCTTCCCGGTGCTGGCGGGGCTCTCGCTCATCTACTCCACGCGCTTCACCTACCGCTTCAACCGCCTGGCCACCTTCCAGAACGCCGGCCCCTCCTTCGAGGCCTGCGGCATCCGCGGCAACGACGACTGCGCCGCGCTCTCGAGCCAGGGCGTGCGCGCCGTGCAGTTCGACTTCCTGCACGGGCCGACGGCCGTCTTCCTGCCGCACCCCAAGGTGATCATCGCCGCGACCTTCCTCATGCAGCACGGCTGGCTCCCGCCGCTGGCGCAGTCGCCCGTCGAGCTGAGCCTCGCGCCCGCGGGCGCCGAGCTGCGGCACTTCTGGGCCGGCATGTTCTCGGTCACCTACCAGGCCTTCGACGCGGTGGGCTTCACGCTCGGGGCCTTCACCTTCGCCAACCAGATCGGCGCTGACGGCCAGCGCGTGTTCCCCCTCTTCAACCGAAACACCGTCGTCTCGCTCGACGTGACCCTCGACGTCGAGACGTTTTTCAACACCCTGAAGCCCACGGAGAAGTCATGAGTTCACGCATCGTCCTCACCGGCGCGCTCGTCGCGCTCGCGCTCGCTGGCTGCGCGGAGCAGCAGGCGCCCATCAACCGGGTGCAGCCGAACTACTACGACAAGTCGTTCTTCGTCGGCGCCGACTTCCAGGGCACCACGGACGACCCGGAGTTCTACAGCCAGGCCACGCTGGTGGACGTCGGCTTCGGCGCCGGCCAAGACGGCCTCTTCACCAGCACCTACGCGCAGCCGCTGGCCCGCGTGAAGTGGCAGGTGACCGAGAACCTCCTCATCGCCCGCCTCGCCTACGAGCGCGTGTACGGCTCCGACGGCAAGGGCCTGGGCAAGTCGACGCTCGACGGCATCGTCGTCGCCGCCTACCCCATCGTGCGGCACTTCGACATCGCGCGGCAGTACAACCCCTCGACCGGCGAGCAGATCAACGTCATCGAGGAGAACGTCATGGACCGCCCGTGGTTCGAGCGGCAGTACATGCGCGTGGACTGGTCGAAGAACCTCTCGACCGACAACTACGAGTTCGACACGCTCAGCCAGCTCGGCGTCTACGGCGGCATCGCCTACGAGCCGCTGGCCTACGACATCAACGACCCGACGGCCGAAGACGCGCCGCACTTCGACGCCGCCGAGGGCTACCTCGACATCACCAACAAGGCCTTCGCGCGGCCGCTGATGGTGACCCTCGACCTGTGGGGCGGCTTCACCTTCCCCGCGTGCTTCCTCGACGCCGACATCGGCGGTGGCGGCAGCCCCACCACCCAGTGCTCGCCGGTGGAGCTCACCATCCGCCAGTCGTTCCGCAAGGTGCCGCAGACGGACTACGAGCCGGCCGACTGGGACGGCTACCGCTTCCAGGCCTTCGGCGCCTTCACCACCGACCGCAAGGGCTACGTGCGCCAGTACGGCATGACCGACACCCAGTGGCACCGCTTCATCAACCGCTACAACCTCTGGCGCCGCAGCCACTCGTACACCGACCTCGAGAACATGACCGGCGCGGTCGAGTGCTTCACCCCGGCCACCACCCCGGTGGGCGCCGACCCGCACCGCGACGTCAACGGCGACGGCACCGAGGACGAGTGCGCCGCCGTGGGCCGCGGCTCGCGCTGCGACACCTTCAGCCAGAAGTGCACCCTGCCCTACCGCGATCGCCAGGCGCAGCCGGTGGTCTGGTACTACTCCGAGGGCTCGCACCCGGACTACTTCGAGGCCACCCGCGAGGCGACCCACGAGTGGGACGTGGCCCTGCGCTCGGCCGTGCAGGCCGCCCGCTACAGCGAGTGCGTGCGCACCCGCGACGGCGACTGCCAGGCCCAGTACCCGATGTACTTCGGCCAGCAGGACGACAACCAGGACGCCATCTGGCTCGCCCGCGAGGTCGATGACTGCCACGCCGGGCGCTTCACCGCCGCCGCCGGCTGCGACGCCCTCGCCGAGCGCCTCGGCCAGGAGCGCGCCATGGACCCCGGGGTGATCGCCCTCGCCCGCCAGCCCGAGATGGTGGTGCTCTGCCACAGCCCGGTAGAGGCGAACGACCCCGCGGCCTGCGGCGGCCCCCGCCTGCCCGCCGAGCTCACCGCGGCGCTGTGCTTCTCGGCCCGCCTCGAGGGCAACCGCGACGTCATGGCCCAGTGCCGCGAGGCCCGCCAGGTGCGCATGGGCGACCTGCGCTACCACGCGGTCAACACCATGGTGGCGCCGCAGACGCCGTCGCCGTGGGGCATCATGGTCGACGCGCACGACCCGCTGACGGGCGAGAAGGTCTCGGCCTCGATCAACGTGTGGTCGCACGTCACCGAGCTGTGGTCGCAGGGCGTGGTGGACACCGCCCGCTACATCAAGGGCGAGCTGACCACCGGCGACGTCACCCAGGGCACCTACGTGCGTGACTGGGCCAGCGCCGCCGAGGCGGCCACCGGCGGCGGCAGTCTGCCCCGGCTCTCCGAGGAGCAGCGCTCGCGGCTGCTGGCCGGCTCGCTCGGCGTGGAGGACCTCTCGGCCTTCCGCGCGAACCTCGCGCAGATCAAGGGCTCGCCGGCCTTCACCAAGGCGAAGGGGCTCAAGAGGCAGCTCGCCGAGGTGCGCTTCGACGCGAAGCAGGCCGCGACGACGCGCGCCACCTACGACGCCCGCCGCAAGCGCGCGCTCAACACCCCGACCGAGGCCTCGCTCACCACGCGCACCATGCAGCAGCTCGCCGGCAACAGCAGCACGCTCGACACCGGCAGCATGATGGCCCTCGCCTCGCCGCTGCGCGGCGCCAACCCCACGCTCCTGCGCGAGCTGCACGGCGCGCGCGAGCTCGCCCTCGCCGAGCGCGGCGCGTGCGTGATGCACCAGGCGCCCTCGCCGCTGGGCATCGCCGACCTCGCAGACGTCTTCGCCACCAAGTTCGGGCCCTTCGACCCCAGCGCCTCGAAGACCGCGCAGGCGGCGCACGCCGAGCGCATCTTCAAGTACGTCGCGCAGAAGGCGCACTACGCGGTGGTGACGCACGAGATGGGGCACTCCATCGCGCTGCGCCACAACTTCGTCAGCTCCTCGGACGCCTTCAACTACCGGCCGCAGTACTGGCAGCTGCGCACGGACAACGGCGCCAACAACACCCTCTGCGGCGCGGTCGACCCGACCGGCGCCTGCGTCGGCCCGCGCTCGGTGGACCCCATCAACTCCAACGAGAAGCAGAACCTCATCCAGATGTTCATGCAGTCGTCGACCATGGACTACGCGGGCGAGGGCTCGCAGGACTTCCTGGGCCTGGGCGCCTACGACTTCGCCGCGGCGCGCATGTTCTACGGCGACGTGGCGGCGGTGCTCGACAACCCGCAGGCCCGCGTGGGCAGCCCCCTGGCGCAGGGCGCGCTGGCGAAGCTCGACAACTTCGGCGGCATCCTCGGCATGTCCTTCTCCGTCGGTGACGGCCTCGGCGACACCATCGACATCCACTACTCGCAGCTCCAGGCCAACTACGGGCTCATCAGCGACTGCCGCCAGGTGGACCCGAGCAGCTTCCGGCCCGCCTCGTGGAACGACGCCCTCATGGGCGCCTGGCACCCGGTGCTCGACGGCCTCGTGGTGGCGGTCAACGGCCAGTTCAGCAAGTGCCGCCAGACGCCGGTCGACTACGTGCAGTGGAACACGCTGCGCGCGACCACCAACTCCGAGGCCGCGAACGTGCGCTCGACGAAGGCCGTCGATCTCTACGGCCGCGTGCGCTTCCCCTACGGCTTCGCCACCGATCGCTGGGCCGACCTGGGCAACCTCTCGGTCTACCGGCACGACAACGGCGCCGACCCGTACGAGCTCTTCGACTTCCTCATCACCCAGCAGGAGGTCAACCACATCTTCGACAACTACCGCCGCAACCGGCAGACCTTCTCGGTGCGCAACGCCTCGAACCGCACGCTCGGCCGCTACAACGAGAAGCTGCGCGACGCGGCCAAGGGCATGGGCCTCATCGCCAACATCTACCGCGACTTCGCCGTGGAGCAGGGCTACGACTACGACACGCTGTGGCCGTACCTGGGCGCCGAGCTCTTCGGTGACAACCTGCTGGTGTCGGGCCTGGGCTTCGATCACTTCGCGCGGCAGCTCGCGCGGCCGCAGGCGGGCCCGCACAGCTTCGACGGCGCGGTGCTGCGCTCGAACCTCGACACGGCGGGCAACGGCGGCGCGGTGGTGGTGACGGTGCCCAACGGGGCCACGGGCTACTTCGGCAACATCGGCTTCGGCGGGCGGCCCATGGAGAACGGGCTGGCCGACGACAAGGGCGAGTACGACGCCGAGTTCACCGTCAACGTCGGCGCCTACTACGACAAGGCCTGGACGCCGATGCTGATGACGGAGTCGGTGGACAACTTCATCTCCGACAGCCGCCGCGACTTCCTCGACGGCCGCTACCGCGCGGTGTCGATGGCCGACCTCTTCCCCGACGGGTACCGCCGCTGGCTGGGCAACAACCTCACCGGCGACGACTTCATCAAGGGCGCGCGCGTGGCGACGGCCGGCACCACCCCGCAGCTCGACGGCGAGGGCTACCCGGCCACGGGCCTGGGCCACGTCTCGTGGTGGAAGCCGCAGGTCGAGGTCTGCTTCCCCTCTCCGGACAGCATTCAGTGCGGCACGGCGCCGGCGAACTCGCTGCCCATCGACCCCCAGGTGGGCTGGGAGCAGCAGAAGTTCCTCATCGCGATGACGCTCATGTACCTGCCCGAGAACCAGCAGCAGCGCTGGCTCGACCAGATGGGCATCTGGGAGCTGGGCGCCGACAGCGACCCGGGGTTCCAGAACCGCATCGAGCTGCACCTGCCCGAGGGCAAGACGTACATCGCGAAGACCTCCGGGCGCGAGGCCATCTTCGGCAAGTCGGTGCAGAAGGGCATCTCGGCGCGCATGCTGGAGTACGCCAACGAGCTCGTGCAGCGGGCCTACGAGACCGACCCGGGCCCTGACCTCGACAACAACGGCCAGCCCGACTGGGTCACGCCGCGCATCACCAACGGCAAGCCGAACATCAAGTTCGATCCCACCATCCAGGTGGTGCGGCCGAACGGCACGCTGGGCACGGGCCGCCCGGGCTGCAGCGCGTCGGACTCCAGCCAGTGCACCTGCTCGTCGAACCGGGCGTGCCTCGAGCTGCAGAAGTACAGCGAGCTGCCCTTCTTCATGCGCCAGGCGATGCGCGACTTCGGCCTCGCCTCGCCGACCATGAAGGGCATCTACTGACGGGCGGCTGACGAGCGGGCCGCTGCACCGGGCGCCGTGGGCCTCGTCACGAGGTTCACGGCGCTCGGGCTTTGCGGGCAGACTCGGCCGCCACCGTGTGGCTCGAGCTCGTCGTCGTCAGCAACCGCATCGCCTGGACAGACGGGCGGCTCGTCGAGCCGCTGGCGCCCTTCCCGCTCGAGCGCCCGCTGCGCTTCGGCCTGGCGGGCACCGGGGTCGACGTCGAGTGGTCCCGCGAGCTCGTCACGGTGACGCCGACGGTCGCCGGGGCCACCTTCGCCTGGCGCCGCGGCGAGGTGGAGTGCCCCGCCGGGAGCCTCTGGCCCCGCGGCCTGCAGGACGGGCCACCCACGTTCCGGCTCCTCGCCGCCCGCGGCGAGAGCGCGGGGTGGCCTCCGGAGGTCACGCGCCCCACGGGGCCCTGGAACGACGCCACCCTCGACGTGCTGGCGGATCAGCTCCTCGAGGCCGGGCACGCGGTGGGGCGGCGCCTCCTGCGCCAGAGCGACGGCCCCAGCGAGGCCTGGCTGCCGCTCCTCGACAGCCTCGACGAGGGCCGCGTCGCGGTGACGTGGCGCCGGGGGGTGGTCGACACGCTGCGGGTGCGCCCGTCGGCGACCTGGAGCTTCGGCAACGCCCTCGCCCGCCACGCGGTGTGCGCGCCGCTGCGGCGCCTGGTGCTGGGGCCGGGCGTGGCCGACGCCGACGCGGCGCGCCTGGTGATGGGCCTCATCTCGGGCGGCGGGCTGCCCTGCCTCGAGGCGCTGACGGTGCAGCGGCCGCACGAGCTGGGCCGTGGTGCGCCGGCTGGAGATGCGAAGCTCCGACGCCAGCTCCGCGCGCTGGCCGGTTTCGACCGGGCGTTCCCGGCGCTGCAGGCCGTGGTGACGGAGACCTCCGCGGAGCCGATTCGACTGTGACGGGCATGGACTGGGGCGAGTCGCGAAGAGGCGCCCAGGGGTCAGCGTGGACGCAGCCGCATCGGTGCACGGCCGCGGCGCGTCACCACGCCGCGCGCAGGCCCGCGAAGGCGCCGACGAAGAAGCCCCCGCGCTGAGCCTCGAGCGGCCCGTCAGACGCGCGGCCGCCCACCACCGAGAGGGTGAAGTGCTTGTAGCTGAACTCGATGTCGCCGGTGATGCGGCCCCAGTCCGACGAGATGAAGGGCGTCCAGTGCACGTTGAAGGAGAGCTTGAGATCGCGGTGATCGATGGGCGTCGCGGACAGCGATGGGCCCACGCCGATGAGCAACCGGCCCGGCTGCACCTGCGCCGCGGACGAGAAGTCGAGGAAGCGGAAGTCACCCGCCAGGCCGAAGCCGAAGAAGCCGAGGAAGTAGCGCGCGGTGACGAGGCCCTCGAGCGAGAAGACGGGCGCGGACGCGGCGGAGCCCCACAGGCGGCCCAGCGCGCGCAGCTCGACCCCGTTGGCGAGGCCGCGAGCGGGGGCCACCTGCCAGAAGCCGAGGTGAGCCACGCCCTGCAAGCCGAAGGCGCCGCCACCCGCCGCGCTCGCGCCATTGCCAGGATCGAAGCGAAGCACCCCGCCGCCGGCGGTGATGCCGGCTGACGCGAAGGAGCGCTCGTCGCTCTCATCGATGAGGACGGCGTCGGCGGCGATGCGCGCCTCGGTGCGGCCCCGGTCGGCGTCTTCGAGGGCCTTCTGGGCTGCGGTCGCCTCCTGCACGGCCTGCGCGGCGGCGGCGGGGTTGATGGCCACGGCGCTCGCGGCGGCGGCCTTCGAGCGGCTCGCGGTCTCCTGCGCCGCGCGGTAGGCGGCGTCAGCGTCGTCGATGAGCTTTCGCTTCTGCTGGCGCAGGTCGCGCTTCTTCGCCTCGCGCTCCTCGACGAACTTCCGGTCGAGCGCGGCGCGGTACTCGAGGTCCTTCTGGCGCTCGAGCTCCCTGGCGTTGCGGCGAGCCTGCGCCTCGGCCTCCTTTGCCTTGAGCTCGGCGGCCGCCGCGGCGGCACGCTCCTGCTCGTACTTCTCCTGCGCCGCGCGGGTGGCCTGCTCGGTGGCCTCGGCCTCCTTGCGCGCGACCTCGGCGCGGGCCGCCTCCGACTTTGCCTTCGCCTCGGCCTCCACGCGGGCCTTCTTCGCGGCCTCCGCGCGCGCGCGGGCCGCTTCGGCCGCCTCGCCCTCCTTCTTCGCGCGCTCCTCGGCGGAGAGCTTCTTGAGCGCGGCCTCTTCGGCGACGCGGGTGTTGGCCTCGGTGGCGGCGCGATCGCGGACGGCGCTCTCTTCGGCGGCCCGCCTGGCGGCGGCGGCGGCGGTGATGACCGCGCGGGCGGCCTCCGCGGCCTGGCGCTCCTTCTCGGCGCGCTCCTCGGCAGAGAGCTGCGCGGCGCGGGCCTCCTCGGCGAGGCGCTGCGCCTCCTGGGTCACGGTGGCCTGGCGCGCGGCCAGCTCGTCGGCGGACTTCTGCGCGGTGGTGGCCTCGGCGGCGGCCTTCTTCGCGGCGGCGGCGAGGGCCTTGTCGCGAGCGAGCCGCTCCTGGGCGCTCAGCCGGTTGCGCTGGGCCTCCTCGGTGCGGCGGGCGGCGTCCGCGGCCGCGGCCTGCTCCTCGCGGGTGAGTTCCTCGATCTGCTGCTGCGCGGCGAGGGCGGCGGTGACGGCCGCGGCGGCGGCGGCGTCCGACTCCTTCTTCCGCGCGAGGGCCTCGTCGGCGGCCTTCTTCGCGGCGAGCGCGCGCGCCGTGTCGGCCTTCGCCTGCTCGAGCGCCGCGGCCTGGCTCCGCTGCAGCTCGGCCAGATCACCCTGCGCGGCGTCGGCGTCTTCCCGGGCCGTGCGCGCCGCCTCTTCGGCCTGGCGCTGCTCGGCCTGCGCCTGCGCGGTGGCCTTGCGGGCCTGCGCGGCGCGCGCGGCGTCGGCGGCGGCCCGGGCCTCGGCGCCCTGCTTCGCCTTGAGCGCCTCGTCGGTCTTCTGCTGGGCGGCCTCGGCGGCCTCGCGTTCCCGCGCGGCGGCGAGCTCCGCGAGGCGGGTGCGCTCGCCCGCGTCGGTGGCCACCCGCTGCGCGGCCTGGGCGTGCTCCTTGAGGCGCAGCGCCTCGGACTCGGCGGCCTCGGCGGCCTTCACCGCGGCGGCGGCGGCCCTGGTGGCGTCGTCGTTGGCGGCCCGCTGCCGCGCGGCCTGCTCTTCGGCAGAGCCCTTCTTCGCCACGGCGTCGTCGGCCAGCTTCCGCGTCTCGCCGGCCTGCTGGCGCAGGCGCGCGGCCTCGAGCTCGGCGGCGACCCGAGCCCTGTCGGCGGCCTCGGCGGCGCGGCCGGCGGCTTGCGCTGCGTCGCGCTCGCGCCTGGCGGTCTCCTCGGCAGAGAGCTGTTGCCGCCGGGC
>CAYUZK010000233.1:0-9511 GCA_964449625.1 uncultured Archangium sp. | reverse complement strand
CGCCCGTCGCGCCGCCGCCGCCGCCCGTCGCGCCACCGCCGCCACCCGTCGCGCCGCCACCACCGCCGGGGCCGCCTCCGCCGCCGGAGCAGAAGCCCAGCTGGCAGCTCGTGCCGAAGGCGCAGGCCAGGCACGTGGCGCCGCCCGAGCCGCACGCGAGCTGCGAGGCGCCTGTCTGGCACTCGCCCGCGTCGTCGCAGCAGCCAAAGCAGCTCGCCGGGGTGCATTTCGGCTTCGCCGGCCCGCACGCCCCGAAGGTGCCGAGCATCACCACCGCCGCGACGAGCGTCGCGAGGCCCCACTGCTGCGTCTTGATCATGGTCATTCCAGGGAAGGAGGCCGGCCAGCCAGAGCCTCTACACGCGGTGAGGGCTCGCGCGCCACTGCTCCCGCTCGCACGCGGTACCAGGCGGTGTCCTGCCCGGCGGCGCGCTGCACGAGGCCCGCATCGGTGGTGGTGAGCAGCGTCTGCGCGCCGGAGTCGGCGAGGTAGCCCATGAGGAAGGCGTTGCGCTCCGGGTCGAGCTCGCTCGAGACGTCGTCGAGCAGCAGCAGCGGGAGGAAGCCGTTGCGCGCCTTGAGGTTCTCGATCTCCGCCACCTTCCACGCCAGCACGAGCGCGCGGGCCTGGCCCTGGCTGGCGAAGGCCCGGGCCGGGGCCTCGCCGAGCGCGATGGCCACGTCGTCTGCGTGCGGCCCCACCGAGGTGAAGCCGCGCTCCAGGTCGCGCGCCAGCCGCTCGTCGAGGCGCTCGTGGAGGTGGTGCGCCAAGGCCTCTTCGCTGGCGGCCGCGAAGTCGAAGCCCTCACCCAGCTTCGCCGGCTCGTAGGCCCAGCGCGCCTGGTGCGGCGAGCGGCCGATGCGCTCGAAGGCGGCCTGCGCGCGGCCCAGCAGCAGCCCCAGCACCTCGCGGCGCCGGGCCCACAGCCGCGCCCCCAGCCGCGCCAGCGTCGCGTCCCACGCCTGGAGGTGGCTCATGGGCGCGCCGTCTTTGAGCAGCTTGTTGCGGCTCTTGAGCGCGCGCGCGTACTCGCGGCTCTCCTCGAGGTAGCCGGGGAAGCAGTTGAAGACGCTGCGGTCGAGGAACTGGCGGCGCCCGTCGGGGCTGCCCTTCACCACCGCGAGGTCGTCGGGCGTGAAGGCCACCACCGACACCCCGCCGAAGTAGGCGTCGAGCGACCCCGCGCGCTTGCCGTCGACGAAGGCCGTGCGCGCCCCGGGGATGACCTCCACCGCGATCTCCCGCTCCGCGCCCGCGAGCAGGAAGCGGCCGGTGACGCGCGCGCTCGGCTCGCCGAAGGCGATGAGCTCGCTCAGCTTGCCGGCGCGCAGCGGCTTGAGCGTGGCGAGGAAGTAGAGGCCCTCGAGCAGGTTCGTCTTGCCCTGGCCGTTCTCGCCCACCGCGATGGTCGCGTGCGCCGACGGCTCGAGCGTCACGTCGCCCAGGTTGCGGAAGCGCTGGTAGCGCAGCGAGAGCAGTCGCATCGGCTCAGCGGCCCGAGAAGACCAGCAGGTTGAGGAAGGCGACGTAGCCACCGAGCAGCACCGCGCCCTCGAGGCGCGTCATCACGCGCGCCCTGCGCATGGCGAAGAGGCCCACCGCCGTGAGCGCCAGCATCGTCACCACGTCGAGCGCGATGACCTCGAGCGACGCCGCGAGCGGCCGCACCGTGACCGCGCTGCCCAGGCACAGCAGCACGTTGAAGATGTTCGAGCCCACCACGTTGCCGACCGCGATGTCCGAGTGGCCGCGCCACGCGGCGATGAGCGAGGTGGCCAGCTCCGGCAGCGAGGTGCCGATGGCGACGATGGTGAGGCCGATGAGGCGCTCCGAGAGGCCGAAGGCGCGCGCCACGCCCGTGGAGCCGTCGACGAAGAGGCTGCCGCCCAGCACCAGCGCGGCCAGGCCCACGGCGGCCGTCACCGACAGGCGGGCTCGGCTCCCCTGCGTGGGCGCGCCGGCCGCGCGCGCCGCGTCGATGGTCGCCGCGGCCGCCTCGAGCGCCTCCCCCGTCGCGGCGCGCGAGCGCCGTGCGCCGTGCACCATCCACGCCGTGTAGCCGACGGCCACCAGCACCAGCGCCACGCCCTCGGCGCGCGAGTAGCCGCCGTCGAGGAGCAGCGCCGGCACCGCGAGGGTGGTGAGCGCCAGCATCGGCAGCTCGCGACGCACGAGCGAGCCGTCGACCCGCGCGGGCTTGAAGAGGCACGAGAGCCCGAGGATGAGCCCCAGGTTGGCGATGTTGCTGCCGATGACGTTGCCCAGCGCGATGTCACCGGCGCCCGCGAGGCTGGCCTTCACGCCCACCACCACCTCCGGCGCCGAGGTGCCGTAGGCCACCACCGTCAGCCCGACGATGAGCTGCGGCACGCGGAAGCTGCGCGCGAGGCCCGCCGCGCCGCCCACCAGCCACTCGGCTCCGAAGTAGAGCAGCGCCCCGCCGCCGAGCAGCCGCAGCGCGTCGAGCCACATCGTCAGGGCGTCCGCGAGTGGGTGGCAACGAGCCACACCGAGTCGTCGAGGAAGAGGCGCAGCGAGTAGAGCTCGCGGCTGTCCGCCGTCTTCTCAGACGAGACGAAGAGGCGGCCCTGGCGCGGCTGCCCGTCGCGCTCGAGCGAGGCGAGGCCCGGCGGCAGCGTGAGCGGGCGCCAGCGCATGGGCTTGTTGGGGCGCCCGTCGTCGAACTTGTTCTGCACCTTGCCGTCGACGAGCGGGCCCCAGTCGGCCACGAAGAGCCCCGAGGTGGCGAGCGCCACCGGCCAGCCGCCGAGGTTCTCGTAGTCGAGCACCCGCACCACGCCACCGTCGGTCGACGCCGGCAGCGCCTCGGTGAGCTGGTAGCCGCCGGGCAGGGTGAAGACCTGGCCGTTGGTGTAGCCGACGCGGCCGAGCGCGCTGCGGGGCTTGTCGAACCACACCTCCATCGGCTCGCCGCCGGCCAGCACCAGGGGCCGCGCGGCCCAGCGCGCCGGCGTGCCGCCCAGGGACCACTCGAAGACGTTGCGCGAGGTGACGAGGTAGCCGCGGGCCTTCGTGCGCCCGTCGGTGCCCAGCGGCGTGCGCTCGAGCGCGAAGCTGCGAATGGGCACCGACGGCTCCGGCTGGAGCTGCGGCGTCATCGTGGCCGAGCCCGTGGGCACCGGCGAGAGCGTGCCCGGCGGCGAGGGCACGAAGTAGAGCCCGTCGTCGGCGGCCACGAAGAACGAGGTGACGGCGCCGTCGGCCTCGACCCAGGCCTCGCCGCCGACGCTCCCGCGGATGGGGTCGCCCGCGGGTGTCACGAGCCGCGGGCCGAACTCGAGCGCGCTGGCGCCCCCGGGCAGCTCCCCTTCGTCGCCGAGGAGGCGCACGACCACGCCCGTCGACAGCACGACCCAGCCCGGCACGCCGTGGATGGCCGCGATGACGGGCGGGGGGCTCACGCCCTGGAACTCCTGTGCGAAGTCGATGCGGCGGAACCCGTTCACGGGCTGCCCCAGGTCAACCTGCTGGAGGGCGAGGTAGCGGTCAGTGATGGCGGCCAGGGTGACTTTCACGCCGGCGTCGGTGGCCACGCGGACGGTGGTGACGTCGCGGGGCACGCGCTCGAGCGCGAGCGGGAGCAGGCTCGAGAACGTCTCGCCCCGCCAGATCTGGCCGTTGCGCCCGGCGAGGTTCAAGGCGCGCTGCTCGTTCGAGGTGACGACGCGGTCGAGCACGTCGGGCAGCTCGCGCTCGTCGAGGGGCAGCGTGAGGGCCTCCCGCTGGCACGGGTCCGTCCGCTCCACGGCCTGGCTCCCCGTCACGCGGAAGAGCGAGAGGCGGCGCGCGCCTCTGACCAGCTCTCCGCACAGCGCCTCCACGGCGACGCCCTCGTCAGGTGGGACGGGCGCGGCGGCCAGCAGGCGCGCGAGGCCAGGGCACGGGGTGCAGTCAGGCCACGCCTGCTGCAGCACCTGCGCGGGCTCGGAGGACGTCGACACCTGCCAGGTCGAGAGCGTGCTGCCGTTTCGCGCCACGGTGAGCAGCGTCGAGGCGCCGTTGACCCGGAGGGCCCCCTCGATGACGGCGGGGAAGGTGTCGAGGACCACGAAGCCCCCGTCGGGGCGCTCGAGCTGCAGCGACTCCCGCAGGAGCAGGACGGCGGCCGCCGTCGCGCCCCGTCGATCGACCGCGGTCACGTCCACCACGCCCGGCAGGCCGGCGTCGGTCAGCGTCGGGTACTCCGCCACCTGCAGGCTGGTCCCGGGTTCTCCGCTCACGCGCAGGGCCGTCGTGCCCGAGGGCGTGATGAGCTGCACCAGCGGCGGCGTCGTGGGCTGTACGCGAAGCGCTCTGGCGCGGTTCGTCACCGGCGGCATGCCGTTGAGCTGGACCGGCTCCAGCGGCAGGCGGGGGAGCGCGCGGAGGTCGAGCAGGGAGGTGATGAGGTGGGCACTGCCGACGACCTGGGAGCCCAGGAACGGGTCCTCCTTGAGGCCGAGGGCGACGAGCCTGACCCCCGCGCGGAAAATCGAGAGCGTCCGCACCGCGTCGTCGTCGATGGCCGGCCCGGGGAAGAGCTGGCCCCGCGCCGTCACGAGGTGCACGCCCGCGTCGCCGCGCACCAGCAGCGCGCCGCGGCCGGTCGGCTCGCCCGCCAGGAGCGTCGCCGGGGTGTTCAGCAGCAGCGGGTGCTCCTTCACGCCGGTGTCGTCGGTGGTGACGAGGCTCGGCGGGCCCTCGAAGCGCGGGCCCTCGTACAGGTACTTCGTGCAGCGGCCGTCGAGGCCGCACACGTCGCCCGCGTTGCACACCGTGTCGCGCACGCCCGGCGGCTGCGAGAAGTCGCAGGGGAAGGCGTTGCCCGCGTCGACGGGCAGCCCCTGACAGGCGGCGAGAGTGGCGAGAGCAGCGAGGACTGCGGTTCGGAGGACGCGAGGCACGGCTAGAACCCTCCCACCAGGGCGAGGCCGTCGGCGGCCGGCACCACGCGCACCGAGAGCCGCGTGCGCGCGTCCTCGGGGGGCATGAGCCACAGCCCCAGCCCGAGCAGCGCCACGCCGCCCGCCATGAGGCCGACCGCCAGGGCCTTCTGCGCGCTGAGGGCGGACTGCTGCTCGACGTAGAACTCGCGCGGCCGCAGGGCGACGCCGCCGCAGCGGCCGTCGGGTTGCACCCCGCCCGGGCACAGCTCGTCGGTGAGCTGCCCCTGGCGCGAGAGCGCGAGCAGCCCCACCACGCCGCCCGAGAGCGCCGTGGCGCCGCCCACGCCGATGAAGGTGAAGGGCAGCACCCGCGAAGGCGGCGGCGGGAGCGGCGAGCCGGTGGCCTCGGCGGCGATGTACGGCACCAGCGCGCGGAGCGCCTCGAGGCTGCCGGAGAGCCGCGAGGCGCGCGCCGCGGCGGTGCTCTTCGCGGTGTCCACCATCTGCAGCGAGAGCTGGTAGGCGCTGCCCACGCGCGCGAGCTGCCCGGAGAGGATGAAGCGCGCGTTCACCAGCGTCGAGAGGTCGGTGCTGCAGCCGAGCCCGTCGTCGCCGCAGGCACCCAACAGCTGCTTCTGCCGCTCGGCCCCCAGGAGCGTCTGGAGGTCGCGGCTGCTCACGAGGTCGAAGAGGCCCCGCTGCGCGAGGTACGTCACCACCGCGTCGGTCAGCGCCTGCGCCTCGGCATCGGCGACGCGCTGCGCGACGAAGTCCGTCACCACCAGGCGCGGCTTCTTCTGGTCGTCGGCGCCGGTCGGCGCGGGCGCGCCCTCGGCGAAGGCCGCGGAGGCACAGAGGAGGAGGAGCACGACACAGGCGGCGCGCATGGGGGGCGGACGGTAGCGCACCCGGGCCCGGCGCTCGCGGGCCGCGTGCGCGGAATGTTGGGCGTGCCCGTCAGGCCCCAGGCCACCGCTCGGTGGCCGTGCGCGAGCTCGTGCGCGGCCTCACGATGCGCGATCCGGGCGCGCGCAGGACCGGCGACGGTGTGTCGGCGCGACGGTACATCGGCGCAGTGGACCGTCGGCGCGGTGGACCGTCGGCGCGGTGGACCGTCATCGCGGTGGACCGTCAGCACGGTGGACCGTCAGCACGGTGGAACGTCAGCGCGGTGGAACGTCAGCACGGTGGAACGTCAGCACGGTGGAACGTCAGCACGGTGGACCGTCAGCACGGTGGACCGTCAGCACGGTGGAACGTCATCGCGGTGGACCGTCAGCGCGGTGGAACGTCATCGCGGTGGACCGTCATCGCGGTGGAACGTCATCGCGGTGGCTCGGCGGTGCAGGGGAGCTGGTCGCACGGCTGCACGTAGAGCCCCGCTTCGCCGAGCAGCACCGACGGCACGCGGCGCTGCGCGTCTACCAGGGTGCCACCGGAGGTGAGGGCGTCGAGCTCCAGGGCCAGCTCCGCGCACTCCACCACGAGGCGCGCGCCGGCCGGCCGCCACCACGCGCCGGTCACCGGGCAGGAGGCCTGGCTCGGGGTCTGCTCCAGCGTGTCGACGTGCACGACGGCGAAGCGGCCCTCGCCGACCAGCGCGGCGAGGGTGCCGTCGGCGCTCACCGAGAGCGTCACGGCGCGGGGCCCCGGGAGCGCGCGGGTGGCGAGCACCGCGCCCGTGGTCGAGAGCGAGACGAGCTGCCCGGCGGCGTCGAGCGCGAGCACGCCCGGGGCGGTGCCCACCAGCGCGGCTGCCGCGAGGGCGCCCTTCTCGACGAGCTGCCCGTCTTCGAGCCGGAGCAGCTGCGCGGCGCCGCCGTCGCGCCCGGCCGCGGCGAGCCAGAGCGCGCCCGCGCGATCGTAGGCGGCGAGCGTGAGGCCGGGCCGCGCGAAAGAGGTCACGTGGGGCGCCTCGCTGCACTCGGCCACGTGCGTCGGCGACCAGGCGGCGGCGCGGCGCGCGTCGGCGCTCACCGCGAAGCCCAGGCGCTCTGGCACCGCCTCGAGCAGGCAGGCGTTGAGGGCCCCGAAGGCCGGGTCGGTGGTGGGCGACGCCGCGAGGTAGGGCAGGCTCGTGACGCTCAGGTAGATGATGGCCCCCAGGGCCATGGCCAGAGCGACGGTGAGCGCGAGCGGGCGGGCGACGCGCCGGGGAGGGCGCCTGCGCGCCGTCACTTCGCGCCGCGGGCCTTGAGCTTCTTCTTGCGGCGCTCGAGCGGCGCGAGGACCACGTCGAGGCCGGGCGGCAGCTCGTCGAAGCGCACGCCGATGCGGCTGAAGACGGACAGCTGCGGGTTGCCGGCCTCGGCCCAGGCCACGGTGCCGCGGAAGGGCACCTCGGCGGCGCCCACGAGGAAGAAGCCGTGCACCTTCGAGCCGGGCAGGAAGACCTGCGGCAGCTCAGCCTGGAAGCCCCCACGCGACACGTCGGCCGAGAGCGCTGGCAGGCGGCGGCCGAGCGAGAGCGGGAGGCGGAGCGAGCGGCGGAGGGTCTGGCGGCGCGTCGTCATGCGACCGACGGTGCCACAGGCCTGTGGCGCGTCCATTTTTCGCCCGGCCGGCTCAGGCCCTCAGCGCTGGGTGCGCACTGGCCGAAACCCGAACTTGCTGCTGCGGCTGTCGAAGGGCCAGTTCTGGCGCCAGGCGGCGCGGTTCCAGCCGGGCTGCGAGTCGAAGTGGCCGCTGCGCACGGTGCGGTCGGGCTTGTCGGCCTGCTGCTCGAGGCCCCCGGTGACGGGGTCGGTGACCTGGCCGGCGTCCTTGAAGGCCTCCCAGGCGAAGGTGTCCCAGGTCCACTCCGAGACGCTGCCCAGCATGTCGAAGAGCCCCCAGGCGTTGGCGGCGCGGGTGGCGACCTTCTTGCGCTCGGCGCCGCTGTTGCCGGCGTGCCAGGCGACGGCGTCGAGCTCGCCGTGGCGGGGCCCGGGGGTGCCCGCGCGCGCCGCGTACTCCCACTCGGCCTCCGTGGGGAGCCGGTAGCCGGCGCAGTCGAGGCCCTTCTTCCAGACGGCGAGGGGCCCCTTGAGCTCGTAGCAGGGCTCGAGCTTCTCGAGGGCCGAGAGCCGGTTGAGGTACTCGAGGGCCTGCCGCCAGGTCATGCCGCCCGCGGGCACGTCGAGGCCGCGCTCGGGCGCGTAGGTCTCGGAGGGCTCGCGCATCACCACCTGCCACTCGTGCTCCGTCACCTCGGTGGTCTTCATGAGGAAGCCGCGGGTGAGGGTCACCTCGGCCTGGAACTCGTTGCGCTCGCGGCCCTCCTCGTCGTCCGGAGAGCCGATGGTGAAGGTGCCCGGGGGGATGGTGGCGTACTGCTTCGCGGTCTTCGGCATCGCCGCCGGCGGCTTGAACTTCGGCGTGAGGGGGATCATCTCGGAGCGGTGCATGCCGCCGCCGCTCCCGGGGCCGCCGGTGCTGCCCGCCGAGCCGCCCGCGCAGCTCCAGCCGCCGCGCGCGGCCTGCTTGTAGCGCTGGCCGCCCTTCACGCACGCGTTGCACGCCGACTTCTGGCCGGGGCTGGCGCGGAACTCCTGGTTGCAGCCGGCCTGCGTGGTGATGAGGTTGCGCGCCAGGGCCGCGCCGGGCGTCGTGATGAGGGCGACGGCGACGGCGAGGCCGGCCAGGGGTCTCGAGTGCATGGTGTTCCTCCCGCGGCCGACTCTACGGACGGCGCCGCCCCGGCGCACCGAAATGCTCGGCCGGGCCCTCAGAGCGGCCGCTGGTAGACGCGGTAGGTCTTGCTGCGGCTGGCGCCCGTCGCCTGGAGCATGCGGTTGACGAGCTTGTCGTCCTCCAGCACCCAGCCCAGCTCCGCGGTCTGGTAGCCCAGGGCCCGGGCGCGGTCGAAGCTCTCGGCGGCGAGCAGGGCGTCGATGCCGCGCCGCCGGTAGCCGTCCTTGATGCCGAAGAGGAGCCCGCGCAGCCGCGTGATGCGGCGCGCCGCCCAGAGCATCTTCGCCAGGCCAAAGGGGAAGAGGTAGCCGCCGGCGGCCCGCTGCGCCTCGTGCGTGTCGGGGATGGTGACGGTGAAGCCGACCACCTCGCCGTTCACCTCGGCGATGAGCGAGAGCTCGGGCCGCAGCACCACCAGCGGCCGCAGTCGGTTCACCGTGTACATGAACTCCGCGTCGGACAGCGGCGCGAAGCCGAAGCCCGGCTTGAGCATGGTGGTGAAGATGGCCTTGATGCGGCGAATGTCCTCGTCGGGGCGCGCCGTGTCGAGCGGCCGCAGGCGCACGGTGCCCGAGGCCCGCACCCGGTCGGCGAGGCGCCGCACCTTCTCGGGCAGGCCCGCCTCGCCGCGCACCTCGTAGGCCCAGAGGTCCTTGAGCGGCGCGAAGCCGTTGGCCTCGAAGAGCTGCGCGTAGAAGCGCGGGTTGTACGGCATGAGCATCGCCGGGGGGCGATCGAAGCCGTCCACCAGCAGGCCGGCGTCGTGGTGGAAGCCCAGGTTCACCGGCCCGATGACGCGCTTGAGCCCCTGCCGCTGGAGCCAGCCGGTGGCCGCCTCGAAGAGCGCCGCCGCCAGGCCCGGGTCATTCTGCGACTCGAACATGCCCACGAAGCCGTCGGCCGTGCCGTGGAAGCGGTTGTAGCGCTCGTCGATGACGGCGGCCAGGCGCCC
>CAYUZK010000232.1:0-9559 GCA_964449625.1 uncultured Archangium sp. | reverse complement strand
CGCCGCTGCGCGCCGCACCCCGGGCCGACGCGGCGCGCTGGGCGCCCGACCTCGGGCGGTGGACGGTCTCTCGCGCTGGGCCCGCGGCCGACGGCTGGCTGCCGCTGCAGGCCGAGGCGGCCGGCGTGGTGGTGCTGGCCGTCGCCCCCGTGTCCGCGACGAGGTGCGAGGTGTCAGCGCCCGGCGGCCTCGGGCTCTCCGGGAGCGGCGGCGCGAGCGACGGCCAGGTGCGGGCCCGCGAGGCGATGCTCCCCGCGGGCACGCGCTTCTTCGCCGAGCCAGGTGACGAGCAGCCCGTCGCCGAACTTCGGAGCCCCGCCCGCGCGCTGCAGGAGGAGGACGGCCGCTGGCGCGTGCCCGTGGTGCAGCACGGGACGGCCACGCTCTCGCTGCACTCGGTGGTGGTGAAGCCCCTGCCGACGGTGCCCCTGGGGGCCCTGCAGGCGGTGGGCGTGGGCTCGGTGTTCAGCCCGCGCGACGACTGGCCCCGGCTGGCGGCGCCGGCGAAGTGACGCTCACGGGCGGATGATGACCTGCCCGGGCACCGGCGTGAGGTCGTTGCCCACCACGCCGTCGGAGAACTCGGCGATGGCGAAGAGGCGCTCGGCGACGCCATAGGCGTTGCTGCCCGCGCTGCGCGCCATGGCCACGGCGAAGCGCTCGGGGGTGGCGTCGGCCGGCGGGAGCAGGTGCTCGAGAGACACGGCCCCGGCCGCCACGGCGCGCGCCGTCGCCTGCTGCAGCTCGCGCATCTGCCCCTCGGTCAACGTGAAGTCGACGGAGGCGCCCGCGGTGAAGCGCTCCTGCCCGGTGGCTGCGTTGAGCAGCGCCGCCGACGACTCGTCGAGCTGCATCGAGTACGCGTAGGTGCGGGCCGACAGGTCCTCCGCGCCGTCGGCGCCGAAGCGCTGGCTGACGGAGAGGCCGACGTTGTCGCCGTAGCGCAAGCTGGCGGTGCCCGTCGCCGAGCCGTCGGGCGAGGTCGTGCGCACGAAGGAGCCGCTGTTGCTGCTCAGGTCGAGCGTGCCGTCGAGGGTGCCCAGGCGCCCGCCGAGCTGCGAGGTGGAGCTGACCGTCAGGCGCTCGGTGGTGGACACGCCGCTGACGCCTGGCCCGTTGGCCGAGGGCAGGCGCCCCTCAGCCAGGAACGCCTGGTAGCCCGCGGCGCCCTCGGGCGTGGAGAGGTCGAACTCCGCGGAGCGCAGCGTGGCCTGGCCGAGGTTGTCCTGACGGCCCAGGCGCAGCTGGGCCACGCCGAGGTTGAGGCCCACGCCGTTGTAGGCGCGCACTGCCTCGGTCGGGCCGGCGGTGACGCGCACCGAGGTGGGGCTGGTGCGCTCGACCGCGACGCTGACGCCCTCGGCGTTCGTCACCTTCGTCTCCACCGAGAGCGCGCGGAAGCTCGCGCTCAGGGCGGTGGTGCCGTAGTGGCTCCCGTCGAGCGTCACCACGGCGCCCGTGGGCATCGTCGTCGGGTCGAAGGGGTTGACGGTCGCTGGGTCGACCGCGTGGGCGACGGCCTCGGGCATCGACACGTTGAAGCGCGCGTTGAAGCCCTCGGTGTACGAGGCGGTGGCGCCGGCCACGGGCGTGGTGAGGCCCGCCCGCGCCGTCATCGAGACGTCCACGGCCACGCCGAAGGACGAGACGCCGTTGGCCGTGCCCAGGTGCGCCGAGACTCGCGTCGCGCCGGACAGGCCGACGTTGAAGCCGTAGCCGCCCGGGGTGCGGTGCGAGTACTCGGCGCCGACCTTGTGCTGTGCGCTCAGCCCGTCGGCCGTCGCGGTGGGGCGCTGCAGGCCGCCCTCGACCCGCAAGCCGGTGCTCGGCGCCTCGGGGGCGACGCCGGGCGCCGACAGCCGCACGCCGCCGAGGCGCTCACGGGCCTCGGCGAGGCGATCCATCGAGAAGCCGTCCTGCACGCGCAGGGGCGCTACGGGCGTCGGCTCCGGCTCCGGCGCTGGCTGCTGCGGGAGCTCCGCGGGGTCCTCCACCTCCGCGGTGTGCGACCGAGACACCGGGCTGCTGCGGGAGCCGTTGTTGATGCCGCCTGTGCTCATGCCGAGGCCTCCTCGTGGGGGAACAGCGGACTCAAGCAGGCATTGTCGTCGGGGGTCCATCCGAAGTTGTCGGGCCGCCCGACCGGCTGGATCGTCGAGGCCGTCGAAGACCGCCCCGTGGGGTCCTTTCCCGGGCGCCGCCCACCCCCTGTCGTGGGCGTTGCCGTCGCGCAGGGCGCTGGGCACAGTAGCCGCATGCGACCCCTCCTGATGCTCCTGGTTGCCGTGGTGCTGCTGGCTTGCCCGGGCCCCGTCGCCGGGACGGACGCGGGGGTCGACGCGGGCGGCGCGCTCGATGCGGGCCACGACGCGGGGCCCACGGAGGTCGACGCGGGGCACTATGCCTATGACGCGCGCCCGGCGAACCCGACCTGCGTGGCCCCCGCGCCGCCGGTGGTGAACTCGCCCGTCACCACGCGGCGCGCCTTCCCCAGCCTGGCCTTCGCCGCGCCGCTGGGCGCGTACCAGGCGCCCGGCGACTCGACGCACGTCTACGTCATGGAGCGCAGCGGCCGCGTGGTGCGCTTCCCCAACCGCGCCGACGCCGGCGTGGCCGAGGTGACGGAGGTCATCAACCTCACCGCGAAGGTGAACGCCGCGGGCGAGGGCGGGCTGCTCGGGCTGGCCTTCCACCCCGCGTGGCCGACGAAGCCGGAGCTGTACCTGAGCTACACCGAGACGGGGAGCGGTGGCGCGCCGCAGCGCTCCGTCATCTCTCGCTTCACCAGCGCCGACCTGGGCGCGACCTTCGCCGGCGGCAGCGAGGAGCGCCTGCTCGTGCTCGACCAGCCCTACACCAACCACAACGGCGGCGGCCTCGCCTTCGGGCCCGACGGCTACCTCTACCTCGGCTTCGGCGACGGCGGCTCCGGGGGTGATCCGCTCAACGCGGGCCAGCGGCTCAACACCAACCTGGGCAAGTTCCTCCGCGTCGACGTGAACGTGCCCGCGGCGCAGCGCTACGGCATCCCCGCGGACAACCCCTTCGCGGCCGACGCGACGCCGTGCAACCTGGCGGGCAGCGCGCACACCGCGCCCACAGGCACGCGCTGCGCGGAGATCTACGCGTGGGGCTTCCGCAACCCGTGGCGCTGGAGCTTCGACCCCGTCTCCGGCGAGCTGTGGGCCGGCGACGTGGGGCAGGGCGCGCGCGAGGAGGTGGACCTCGTGGTGCGCGGCGGCAACTACGGCTGGAAGCTTCGCGAAGGCTTCGTCTGCTACAGCCCCTCGACGAACTGCCCCACGGCCGGCCTCATCGACCCGGTGGTGGACTACCCGCGCAGCGAGGGCGTCTCCATCACCGGCGGCTTCGTGTACCGGGGCACCGCCATTCCCCAGCTCGTCGGGCGCTTCATCTTCGGCGACTACAGCTCGGGCCGGGTGTGGGCGCTCACCAGCGACGGCCAGGGCGGCTACACCTCGACGCTCCTGGTGGACACCAGCTTCGGCATCGCCAGCTTCGCCCAGCTCCACGACGGCGAGGTCTACGTGCTCGACGTCTTCACCGGCCAGTTCCACCAGCTCGTGCCCATGGGCACGCCGCCGGCCGACACCTTCCCGCAGCGGCTCTCGCAGACGGGCTGCTTCGAGGCGGCCGACCCCACGACGCCGGTGGCGGCGATGATCCCCTACGCGCTCAACGCGCCCTTCTGGAGCGACGGCGCGCAGAAGACGCGGCACCTCGCGCTCCCCGACGGCGCGACCATCACCGTGGGCGCCGACGGCGACTTCGACTTCCCCACGGGGAGCGTGCTGTCGAAGACCTTCGAGCTCGGCGGCCGGCGCGTCGAGACGCGGCTCTTCATGCGCCACCCCGACGGGAGCTGGGCTGGCTACACCTACGAGTGGAACGACGCGCAGACCGACGCGACGCTGCTGGCCGGGAGCAAGTCGAAGCAGGTGGGCGCGCAGACCTGGTACTTCCCCAGCCGCGCGCAGTGCCTGCAGTGCCACACCGCCGCCGCGGGCCGCGTGCTGGGGCCGGAGGTGGCCCAGCTCAACGGCGAGCTGCGCTACCCCGTGGGCGCCACGCGCAACCAGCTCACGGTGCTTGAGGGGCTGGGCTTCTTCTCGGCGCCGCTGGGCGCCCTGCCGGCCGCGCTCGACCGCCTCGAGGCCCCCTTCGGCGCCGGGCCCCTCGAGGCGCGGGCGCGCGCGTGGCTGCACTCGAACTGCTCGGCGTGCCACCGGCCCGGCGGCACCGGCCGCGGCACCTCAGACTGGCGCTTCCAGACCTCGCTCGCCGACACCGACACCTGCGACGTCCTGCCCTCGGAGGGTGACCTGGGCGTGGCCATGGCGCGGCTGCTGGCCCCGGGCGCGCCCGCGCGGAGCCTGGTCTCGGTGCGCGTGCACGCGCTCGACGCGGCGCGCATGCCGCCGGTGGGCAGCCTGGTGGTGGACACGCAGGGCGCGGCGCTGGTGGACGCGTGGATTACGTCGCTGACGAGCTGCCCGTAGGAGCCGCGGGGGAGATCAGGGCGTCAGCAAGGGCACGACCTGCCGGCCGTGGCGCCGGTAGACGCGAAAGCCCGAGTCGAGCGTGGCCACCACGGCGTCCGGGAGCAGCTCGCTCAAGCGCACGAGGCAGGCGTCTGCGAAGGACATCGGCACTGAGCGGTACTTGTGCATCAGCTTCACCAGGGG
Organism: uncultured Archangium sp.; assembly: GCA_964449625.1. Lineage (GTDB taxonomy): Bacteria > Myxococcota > Myxococcia > Myxococcales > Myxococcaceae > Archangium_A. The sequence continues at coordinate 4,853 of CAYUZK010000232.1, read as the reverse complement.
GCGGGCCTCGGCGGCCAGCGACTCGAGCTCGAGCGTGCCTTCGGCCAGCAGCTCCTGCAGCGCCGCCGTCGCGGCGGAGGACCTTCGGAGCAGGAAGAAGGCCTCGCTGAGCACCGACTCGCAGGTCACGACGCGCCCTCGCACCCGCAGGGCTTCTCGCGACCAGGCGTGCCGCGGCTCCGAAGGGTTCAGCAGGGCGACGAGTGGCCCGGTGTCGAGGATGAGCGTCGGCGTCACCGCCCGTAGCCCCTCATGTGCCGGGGGTTGGTCAGGAGGTCCGCCGGGAGGTCCTTGCCTACGCCGAGGTGCCGGTCGACACGGTCGATGAAGGTCGCGCCCTCGCCGCCCTCCGTCAGGCGCTCGAGCGCCTCGCGGACGAGCGCCGAGCGGGAAACGTGACGCTTCTTCGCCAGGCGGGTCACGCGTTCGCTCAGCGCCCGAGGGAGCTTGATGGTCATGGACTCCAAGGTATTCCTCCGCTGCCAGAATCGTAAGACCGCTGAGTGGCGAGTGGCAAGCGGCGGCCCTCAGCCCCCCGAGAGCGCCTGGAGGATGAACACCCGGTCGCCCGGCCCCACGGCGTCGGAGAGGCGCGCGCGGTCGGCGATGGGCTCGTCGCGCACGAAGACGTTGACGTGCCGCCGCAGCCGGCCCGTCTCGTCGGTGACGTAGCTGGCGAAGCCCGGGTGCCGGCGCTCGAGCTCGTCGAGGACCTCGCGCACCGTGGCCCCCGGCACCTCGCCGTCGGCCAGCGCGGGGAAGAAGCGCACGAGGTGCCGCGTGAAGGCGACGTGAGCCATCGGGTCGCTCCCCGTCAGCCGAAGCGCACGGAGTGCACGGGAGGAAAGTGGGTGCCCAGGCACCGCCACGACTCGCCGCGGTCGTCCGAGAGGTAGACGTTGCCGGTGGTGCTGCCGAAGCACACCGTGTCGCCCTGCACGTCGAGCGCGTGCCGGTAGACGATGTCGTAGGCGTGCTGCTGCGGCAGGCCCTTGCGCAGCTGCTGCCAGCTCGCGCCGCCGTCGGTGGTGCGCGCCACGAAGAGGCCGCCGCCCGGCGTCATGCGCTGGTCGTCGCCCGTCGCCGGCACCACCCACGCCGTCTGGCCGTCGCGCTCGTCGGCCGCGATGGGGAAGCCGAAGTGCACCGCGACGTCCTTCTGGCTGACCGGCCTCCAGGTGGCGGCGCCGTCGTCGCTGGTGAAGACGCCCGTGTGGTTCTGCTGCCAGAGCCGGTCGGGCTGCCCCGGGCAGAGCGTGATGAAGTGCGGGTCGTGCCCCCACTCCGCGGCGGGGTCGGGCAGGTAGTCGTTGAGCATGCCCTTGTTGCGGCCGTGCCACGTCTCGCCGCCGTCGCGCGTCTCAAGCACGCCGGCGCACGAGACCGCCACCCACAGGCGCTTCGGGTCGCGCGGGTCGACGGCCACGGAGTGGATGCCGGGCACGAACTCGCCGTAGGCCATCGCTGCCGGCGTGCCGCCCCAGTGGTTGCGGTGCTTCGCGTCGCCGGCGAAGAGGTCGCCGCCGCGGCTCTCGTGGTCCCACAGCGGGCGGTTCAACGTCCACGTGTCGCCGCCGTCGCGGCTGGTGAAGAGGCCTCCGGGCAGGGTGCCGGCGTACAGCGTGCCCGGCTCGCTCGCGTGGCCGAAGGCCAGCACCCACACCTTGAGGAGCGACGCGTCTTTGTAGCGAGTCGGCGCGTCGGCGGCCGGCTCCCCGTCGGGCGAGGGCAGGTGCTGCTCGATGAAGCGCGCGCCCTTCGGGTAGGCGAGCTGCGAGAGGTGCTGCCAGGTGGCGCCGTCGTCCTTCGAGCGCGACAGCTTCGGGCCCCAGTGCGCGTGGTCCATGGCCGCCCACAGCGTGCCGTCGCGCCGGTCCTTCGCGGCGTAGCTGATGGACATGCCCGCGTGGGCGATGGGGCGCGGCACCCAGTCGCCGCCCTTGCCGTCGAGCAGCAGCGTGCCCTTCTTCGTGCCGAGGATCAGCTGCTTGGCCATGGTGCGGCGGGAGGCTACCGCGCCGCCGCGCCGGCCGTCAGTCCTCGAGGGTGCCGAAGCGGCCCGCCTCGAGGTCCTCGAAGGCCTCGACGATCTCCTCCTTCGTGTTCATCACGAAGGGCCCGTACTGCACGAGCGGCTCGTGAATGGGCGTGCCCGCCAGGAGCAGCACCTGTGTGTCGTCGCTCGCCGCGAGCTCCACCTGGGCGCCCTGGTTCGCGAAGACGACGAAGTCGTGCTGGGCCGCGCGGCGGCCGTTGACGCTCACCGCACCTGCCATCACCAGGAGCCCGACGTTGTCGCTGGCGGCGAAGCTGAAGTCGGCTGCGCCGCCGCGCTGCAGGCGCACGTCGAAGACGCTCACGGGCGAGAAGGTGAGCGCCGGGCCGCGCACGCCCGCGTACTCGCCGGCCAGCACGCGCACCGAGCCCTCACCGCGCGGGAGCACCACCTCGCCCCACTGCGCCGCCGTGATGGCCTGGTAGCGGGGCGAGGCCCGCTTGTGCGCGCGGGGGAGGTTCACCCAGAGCTGCGCCATCTGGAACAGGCCGCCGCGCCGCGCGTAGCCGGCCTCGTGGTACTCCTTGTGGAGCACGCCAGAGGCCGCCGTCATCCACTGCGCGTCGCCGGGGCCGATGACGCCTCCGCCGCCCGCGCTGTCGTGGTGCGCGACGCTCCCCTGGAAGGCGAGGGTCACCGTCTCGAAGCCGCGGTGCGGGTGCACGCCCACCCCGCGCGGGCGCTCCGTCGGCGCGTAGTCATACGTCGGGTGGTAGTCGAGCATGAGGAAGGGGCTCAGCTTCCGCACCGCCCCGGGGATGCTCGAGAAGTAGCCCGCGACCCGGAAGCCGTCGCCGACCCAGTGGAGAGGCGGGGGGCCGTAGACGCCTTCGATGACCCGGGGCGTCGGGGCGGTGGTGGGCGCGGTGCTTCGCTCGGCGGGGCTGTTCGTGGTGGGCGTGTCCATGGAGTTGCTCCTGTGATGAGCACACTGCGCCCCGACGCGGGTCGAGACAATGGCGCCAGGTGGGATGGATTGTGCCGTGCGCGAGACAGTGGCTTACGCGTCCGCGGCGCGGCGCTGCCAGGCCCAGAGGAGCCCGAGCGCGGCGAAGGCGAGGCCAGCGCTCGTGCTCAGCGCGACGCGCGAGCCGAGCTGCTCCCAGAGCGTGCCGGTGAGGAGCCCCGCGGGGATGGCCGCCGCGCCCATGACGCCGTGGTAGGCGCCGAAGGCCCGGCCCTGGCCGTCGGCCGGCGCGAGGGCGCGGATCAACTTCTTCTCGGCCGGCTCGGTGAGGCCGGCGACGGCGCCGTAGGCCGCGATGGTCGCCAGCGCCATCCACGGCGCGGTGGCGAAGGCCAGGAGCAGGTAGCAGATGACGTAGAGCAGCCAGCCGCTCCCGATGAGCCATGCGGGCCGGTACTGGTCGCTCCAGCGCCCGGCTGCGGCCGACCACGCCATCTTGCTCACGTGGAGCACGAGCCAGACCGTGGGTATCCACGTGGTGGGCACGCCGAGCTCGCTCGCGCGGAGCAGGAGGAACACGTCGGAGGCGTTGGCGAGCGCGAAGACGCCCACGAGGGCGAGGAGCTGGCGCAGCCGCGGGCTGAGCGGCGTGGGGGCGGCGCTCCCGGGGCGCGCAGCGGGAGGCGGTGAGGGCTCCCTGACCACCAGCACCGAGGCCACGGCGAGCACGCCCGGGATGACGGTCAGCGCGAAGATGGTGCGCACCTCGACGCCGCCGGCGAGCAGCAGCGTCGCGACGAGCGGGCCCACCACGGCGCCCGCGTGATCCATGGCGCGGTGGAAGCCGAAGGCCCGGCCGGACTGCTCGAGCGGCACGGACCCGGCGATGAGGGCGTCGCGCGGCGCCGAGCGCAGGCCCTTGCCCACGCGGTCCACCACGCGCAGCGCCAGCACGTGCCACGCGGCGCCCGCGAGCGCGAGGAGCGGCCGCACCGCGTGGGCCAGCCCGTAGCCGAAGAGCACCAGGCCCTTGCGGCCCCGGCCGTCGGACCACGCGCCGGCGCGGTACTTGATGGCCGCCGCGACCGCGTCGGCGACGCCCTCGAGCAGCCCGAGGAAGGTGGGCCCCGCCCCGAGCGTCACGAGGAACGCGGGCAGGAGCGGGAAGACCATCTCGCTCGCGACGTCGGTGAAGAAGCTCGTGACGCCGAGCGCGATGACGGTCGCGGGGAGCCTCGCGCGGGTCCTCACGACGTCAGGGCGCGCCGAGGCAGTAGCCGCTCACCCGGTTGCAGGTGGTGCCCTGCCAGCAGGTGAAGCCCGGCGTGTCGCAGCGGGGCAGGCAGATGCCGGCGGCGATCTGGTTCAGGTTCACCTCACAGATGTAGTTCGCGCGGCAGGTCGACTGGCCCTGGCGCGGCGCCGGGCAGCTCGCGAAGCACAGCGGGTTGCTCGAGCCGGTTGAGCCGACGTCGAGGCAGGAAGAGCCCGCTGGGCAGGTGCGCGCCGGGCAGCTCGTGGTGCAGTAGCCGCCGGGCCACCCGGTGGGCTGCCCGAAGACGGACTCCGGCACGCAGAAGCCCGCGGTCGGCGGCCGGCACTGGGGGTCGGTCTGGCACGAGAGGCCGACGTTCGAGGTGCCCCCGTCGGGCGTGATGCACTGGCCGTTGGTGCACTGCTGGCCGGTGCCGCAGGCCGCGCACGTGGCGCCGCGGAAGCCGCAGGCCACGCTCGTCTGGGAGTTGAGCGGCACGCAGGTCGAGCCGACGCAGCAGCCGGAGCAGTTGAGAGGACCACAGGTCGCCACGCCGCCACCGCCCGCGCCACCGCCGACGGCGCCACCGCCCGCGCCGCCACCGACGACTCCGCCGCCCGCGCCGCCGCCGAAGG
>CAYUZK010000231.1:0-9740 GCA_964449625.1 uncultured Archangium sp. | reverse complement strand
CCCGTCAGCCCACCGCTCGCCACGTCGGCGCCGTCGTCGTACACCGGGCCCCACTGCAGCGAGACCGTCGCCGCGCGAGCCGAGGTCAGCGTCTGAGTCACCGTCGGCGCCGCCGGGGCGATGACGTCGACCGCCGCCGCGTTCGAGACCACGTCGAGCGAGTTCCCCGCTGCCGTCGTCACCCGCACCACGAACTGCCCCGTCGTGTTGTGCGCCAGCGTGAGCTGCGTCGCGCTCAGCGAGAACGGCTCCGCGGTGATGGCCTGCGTCGTCAGCGCGCTGGCCCCGTAGAGCACCTGGAGCGTGCCGTCGTCCGTGCCGTACCGCGTCTCGTTCACGTCCGCGACCGTCACGCTCGCCTGGGCGCCCGCCGTGCCCGCAGACTGGTCCGCGAAGTACGTCGTCGACTTCGGCGTCCCCGCCGAGGGCTCGAGGTTGATGTTGCCCGTCGGCGCCACGAAGAAGAGCGGCTGGCCGGTCGTGACCGCGAAGCCGTTGAGCGTCACCGCGCCCGCCGTCGGCACCCGCAGGCCCACCCGGAACGTGCGCGTCGTGGTGATGCCCGCGCCGTTGTCGATGGTGAGCGTCCACGTCTCGCCGTCGGCCACCGCGACGTTCGCGAAGGACACCGCGCCGTCCGTCGCCGTCGTCGAGCTCGCCGGCGTCCCCGCCGACGGGAGCGTCCGCACCAGCGTCACCGCCTGGCCGGAGCGGCAGTCGGAGCTGTTCGCCGACACCGCCGCCACCACGCCCGTGGTGGCCGTCAGCGAGCCCGTGTTGCTCCGGTTGAACCACACGCCGTTCGCCCGCACCTCACCGGTCGTCATCGCCAGCGCGCAGGCCGTCGAGTTCACCACCACGTTCGCCACCGTCGCCGTGCAGAGGTTGCCCGCCGCGTCGCTCACCTCGGCCGACACGGTCTGCGTGCCGTTCGGGTAGGCCACCGTGCCGCTCGCCACGCCGCTCGTCACCGTCAGCGTCGCCAGCGGCGTGCCGTTCTGCGCGGTGCTGCGAATGGTCACCGTCCGCCCCTCGGCCCCGGTCACCGACACCGAGGTGGGGATGGAGTTCACGGAGTACGTCATCGCCGTCGGCGCGTTGATGACGCACGTCGGCGGGTCGAGGTCGATGGTGATGTTCCGCGTGGCCGAGGCCGCCGCGTTGCCCGACTCGTCCGTGCACGTCGCCGCCACCGCGTAGGTGTTGGTGCCCGTCACCGAGTACGTCGTCTCCGCCAACCCGTTGGCCGGCGTCAGGTCGCGGGGCGCCGTCGTGCCGAAGGTGACGCGCACGCCGTTGGTGCCGACGTCGGCCGCCGTCCCCACGCGCACCGGGAACATGCCGCCCGGCACCTCCGACTGGCCCACGAGCGTCTGCGACGCGCCCGGGCTCTGGAGGTCACAGCTCGGCGCCACCGGGTCCACCCGGAACACCATCCGAGCCCCGTCGTTCGTGCCCGAGTACAGGTTGCGGTTGCCCGCGAGGTCCGTGAGTTCGATGAACACGTCGAGGTTGACCTCGCTCGTGTACGTGCCCGTCAGCGTCACCGTGTACTTGCCGTTGGCGAAGGCCGCGGTGGAGGCCCGGGTCGCGCCGACCGCGCCGCTCACGATGTCCTTGATGACGACCGGCGTGGTGGCCGACAGCGTCGCCGGAGAGGTGTCGCCACAGCTTGCGTTGAGCTCGAACTCGAGCCGCGGCGCCTGGCCGTTGAGCTCGGCGATGTTCAACCGGCCGTCGGCGTTCGCGTCCTGCGGCAGGGAGCGGGTCAGCCCGTTCACGCACGGCCGCGTGCCGTCGACGAACACCGGCACGGGCGACGAGGCCGGCGCCACCGCGAGGCCGCCACCCACGACGACCACCTTGATGCTGTACGTGCCTTCGGGGAACGTGAAGCCGTTCGCCGGGCTCGTGACGCCCTGCGCGAGCACGAAGTACCCTGAGCCGCACTCCGCCGAAGTCGGCCGCGCCTGCGCCGTCACGGGGTCCGTCGCCTGCGTCGTGCACACGTCGACACGGCCACCCTGGGGCACGCGGGCCGAGAACGACAGCACGCGCTGCACGCCGGGCACCGTGGGCTGCGTGTCCTGCGCCGCGTTGATGGTGGCGAACGTCGCGTTGCTCGGAATGACCGGGTTAGTGATGGCCGGCCCGTCGAGGTCCACCGTCACCCGGCAGTCCGCCTCGCTGATGCCCGCGTCCACGCCCACGTTGTCCACCTCGGCCCGGAAGGCGTACTCACCCGACGCCAGCGTCACCGGCGGGAAGTTGCCGATGCCCGCGCCCGTGAGCGTCCCGGTGCCGGCATCGGCCTCCGTCCCGACACCACCGTCCGCGAGTACGTCCGCGCGGAAGAGCCGCGCCGTCGTGCCCACGCACGCCGCCTTGGAGGTCGTCTGGAACGAGTACGCCCCGTTCGACAGCTGCGCCGGCGTCAGCAGCGCCGGGCACTGCGCCGGCCGCGAGAACACCGCGCCGCACCCATCGAGCGCGACCTCCACCGTCGTCGTCGCCGTGCCCGTATTCCCCGCGGCATCCGTCACGGCGACCTCCAGCGTGTACACGCCATCGGCCCCGAACGAGACGGCCACCGTCGCCAGGCCGTTCGTCACCGTGCCCGACGCCGCCTGCATGCCGTTGCGCCGCACGATGACGACCGAGCCGTCCTCCGCGCCCACCGCAGCAAGCTGCAGCGACAGCGGCGACCGCGTCACCAGCGGGTTCCCGCCGTCCGTCGACACCGGCGAGGTGATGCTCACCACCGGCGCCTCGAGGTCCACGGTGAACGTGCCCGTCGCCGTCGAGGTGTTCCCGCTCGCGCTGCGGCAGGTGAGCGTCGCGGTGTACGTGGTCGTGCCCGTCTCCGGCAGCGTGAAGGTGGCCGACACCGCGCCCATGCTCGGGCTCACCGTCACCGGCGCGCCCTGCCCCGTCACCGCCAGCTCGCCCGTCGCGGCCTGGTCCATCGTGCCGTTGACGACCATCTGGTAGCCGGCCGTGCCCGGGCTCTGGTCACCCATGGGCCCGAAGCGCCCCGAGGTGGTGATGGCGCACGCCGGAGGCACCCGGTCGACGCGGATGGTGCCGACCGCCGCGGGGTTGCCCGCCGAGGTGTTCACCGCCACGCCGTCCTTCACCAGCTCCGCGAAGAGCTCGTAGGTCGCCGAGTCGGAGTCCGGCAGCGTCGGCAGCGTCACCGTCGCCACGCCGTTCGAGAAGCTGGTGAGCGCCCCCACGTCCGTCGCGCCGCGCTTGATGCGCACCTGCACGCCCGAGGTGCACTCCGCGTCGACGCGCACCTGGAGGTTCGTGCCCTGCGGCAGCTCCGCCGTCGTCAGCGTGCCCAGCGGCGCCTGGCTGTCCTGGGGGAAGGTCACCGCGGTCACCAGCGGCGTGCTGCACGGGTCGCGCACGATGACCGTCGAGGTCGCCTGCTTCGTGCAGTCGCCCGCCCCGATGGTCGCCGTCAGCGTGTGCGGCCCCGACGACGGCGCCACGTCGGCGAACGTCGCCCGGTTGCCCGTCACCGTGCCCGTGTACGAGGTGCCCGCGACCTCGAGGGTCGCCGTGCCGATGTTGAAGGCCGCGCCCGTCGAGTCGCGCACCGACAGCGCCGCGCTGAACGGCGCGTTCACCGTGGCGCCCGGCACCGGCGACTCGAAGGTGATGGTGGTGTCGCTGCAGTCGATCGGCGGCGGCGGAGTGCAGTCACACCCCGCTAGCGCCAGGGAGACGCCCGAAACCAACCAGCCCCATCGCATCACGTGCTTCGTACCCATGTGCGCTCCCGCGTGCATCAGTGTCCACCCCGCCCGCCCTCATTCAGAGGTCGAGCACCTGCTTCGCCGCCAACAACCCAATGAATTCAACCGTGTCGGCCTCGGCCTGCTCGCGGCTGACCTCGAATTCTTCGAGGAGCGCCGCCACGATGTCTCCCACCGAGCGCCTGCCGTCGATCAACTCGACGATGCGCTCCCCCACCTCCGACACCACCCCGGCCTCGTCTTCGAAGCTGTGCAGCTGATCGTCTGCCGTCGCCGCCACCCATCTCCCGCCCACCTTCTGCAGCGCCGTCTCGCCATGCACGCGGGGGACATCGCTCAGCGACACTCGCCGGGCTCCCCTCGTGGCTGGGCTTCGTACCATGCGCGCTCCGGGACCGGCCGCCCCCTGCTCCGGCACGGCATGTAGCCGGGCCCGCCGAGGGGTACAAGCTCCGCAAAACAGGGGCTCTGTCAGCCTGGGTCACAGCGCCAACCCGCGGCGCGGCTCACCCGACGGCGAGCGCCGCGAAGAGCCCCGTGAGGTACAGCAGCGTGTACCCGAAGAGCTGCCGCGCCCACACCGCGTCGCCCTTCGCCAGCCACCCGCGCACGCCGACGAAGACGAGGGAGCCGCCCAGGGCCAGCGCCGCCGCGAGGTAGAGCGGGCCGGCCACGCCGACGACCCACGGCAGCACCGACACGCCGAGCAGCGCCACGAGGTAGAGCACCGCGTGCCGCCGCGCGACGTCGTCGCCCTTCTCGAGCGGCAGGCTGGTGAGGCCCGCGGCGCGGTACTCCTCCTTGCGGAAGAGCGCGATGGCGATGAAGTGCGGCAGCTGCCAGAAGAAGAGGATGGCGAAGAGCGCCAGGCCTGGCGCCTCGATGCGCCCGGTGGCCGCCGTCCACCCCATGAGCGGCGGCAGCGCCCCGGGAATGGCGCCCACCTGCATCGCCCAGCGCGTGCGCGACTTCATCGGCGTGTACACGAAGGCGTAGCTCACCAGCGCCACCGTGCCGAGCAGCCCCGTCAGCCAGTTGACGCCCACCCACAGCATCGGGAGCGACAGCACCGCCAGCACCACCGCGAAGGTGAGCGCCGCCGGCACGCCCAGCCGCCGCGTCGGGAGCGGCCGCACCGCCGTGCGCGCCATGAACCGATCGGAGTCGCGCTCGATGAGGCAGTTGATGGTGTTCGCCGCGCCCACGGTGCCCGCGGTGCCCACCATGGCCAGGAGCCAGGTCTTCCAGTCGAGCGAGCGGCCCGCCAGCCACATGCCCCCGGCCGCGGTGAACATCACCAGGCCCGACAGCCGCGGCTTGGTGAGCGCCACGAAGTCGCCCACCGTCGCGAGCAGCGAAGGGGCGACGGGCTCGGCGGGGGCGCTCAACGGCTCGGCTCTCACGGCGAGCGCCTCCTAACCGCGACCGGGGTCGCAGCACAAGCCGACCACTCGCGCAGGCGACCGCGCAGCGACGCTTACGGCGTGAGGACGTCGACCTTGAGGCTCGCCGTGGCCGCCGGCGCCGCGGCCTCGCTCCCCGAGGGGATGAGGCGCGCCCGCACCGTGTAGCTGCCCGAGAGCTGCAGGCCGTTGGCGTCGGCCAGCGGCACCAGGCCCGTGAAGCTCTTCGACTGGCCGGGCGAGAGCCGCAGCGAGCTGAGCGCGAAGGTGCACATGCGATCGTCCGAGAGGCGGCGCACGACGCGGCCGGCCATGGAGACCACCTCCACGTCGAACTGGCAGCCCGTCGAGAACTGCCACGCCTGCGTCGTCGACGAGGTGTTGCGCAGCTCGAAGGTCACCTTCGCCTCCGCCGTCTGCGCGTTGCTCGGGCACGGCGTGGTGATGCACTGGATGGTGTTGGGGTACGAGACGTAGGCCGCCCGGTCGAGCGACACCTTCGCCGCCACCTGCGCCGCGGGGAACGTCTTGCCCGCCACCACCGCGCGCCGGAGCGTGAAGTCTTCGTTCTGGCCCGTGCGGAAGGCGATGAGGCCCAGGTTCGCCTCGAGGCTCACCGTGGAGATCGGCGGCGGCGCGCAGCGCACCGTGGGGCTCGAGATGGGCGAGAAGCCGATGACCCGCGTGTCGGAGAACGAGCCCGCCTCGGTCTCGAGGACGGTGCCGGTGCTCAGGCGCTCGCCCACCAGGCCGCTGCACACCGCGGTCGACGTCTTCCACTGCGTGCGCGCGTAGCCGAAGCGCAGCCACGGCAGCCAGGCCTCGCCGTTCCACAGGTAGAGCGTCGTGGCCGACGGGCTCGTGCGGCCGACCCACATCGGCTGCGGGAAGAGGCCCGTGAGCAGGCCCATCTCGTCGGCCACCTGCGAGAGCTTCACCACCCGCGTCGCGCCGCTGCTCGACACGAAGGTCCACTCGTTGCCGTTGGCCAGCGGGAACCACGTCTGCCCGCGGCTCGTGCTGGTGAGCGCGCCCTCGAAGACCTCCATGCTGTCGTCGGCGCCGTCGTCGCCCAGGTTGGCGACCGCGTCGGGGCCACAGGCGAAGAGGGCCAGCGAAACGAGGGTCGGCAGGAGGAGTCGCGTCATGGTGGGAGGGCGTATGCCTAAGTCCCACATCGCGGTCAACAGGAGGCTGGCCAGACCCCTGAAACCACAAGGTGACGGTCAGCTCGCAGTCCGGCCGAGCACCAGCAGGACGCCATCGACGATGGCGTCGAGCTCCGTCGGCGTGACGCGCCCCAGGCGCCGGGTGAGCATCGTGCGGTCGACCACGCCTGCGTGCACCACGCTCGCGACCGAGCTCTTGGTCAGGCGGTCCCGCGCGCGGAGGCGGACGTTCCCCGGCAGGTGCGCGCGCTCGAGGTTGCTCGTGAGCGGCACGAGCAGCACTGTCTGGAGCAGGCTCCGGTTGAAGGCGTCGGACTGCACGACGACGGCGGGCCTCGGCTTGGCGGGCTCCGAGCCTCGCGCCGGCGGGAACTCGACCCACACGATGTCGCCCTGGGCGATTACCACTCGAGGTCCTTCCAGGCCGCCGCCGTGGCGGCTGTCTGCCGCGCCGGGTCGGGGGCGGTCAGGCCGGCCAGCGCCGCGTCGATGCGCGCCGTGAGGTCGTCCTCCCCGCCGAGGTAGGCGCGCAGGGCGGCCTGAATGAGCGCGCTGCGAGAGACCTTGCGGCGCCGCGCGGCCTTCGTGGCCTGGCGACCGAGTTCGTCGGGGAGCGAGATCGCAACCTTCATACCCGAGTCATACCACCGCCGACCCGCGCGCGTCAGCCCTGGGTGCCGTCGCGCCAGGCGAGGGTCAGCTCGATGCGCTCGGCGGCGGTCTTCTCCCACGTGGCGAACAGCGGCGTGTCGAAGAAGGCCTCGAAGAGGCTCTTGAGCAGGCCCACGTAGAGCTGAATGGGGAGCACCTCTTCTTTGAAGACGAGGCGGGCGCTCACATCGGTGGCCTGGGCCACGAGGCGATTGCCCGGGGCGATCATCGGGTTGAGCGTCGCGAGCAGCGGCTTGAAGAGCGCCCGAGGCCCCGCCGGCCGGAGCGCCTCCAGGGACTTGCCGAAGGGCGACTTGAGGAGCGCGTCCATCGTGTAGAGGCCGAGCTGCTCGAAGGCCTCGTCGACGGAGCTCACCTTCGGGGCGAGCAGCTCGACGGCCTTCCACAGCATGCGCAGGAACTCGGCCGTGGGGTAGGTGAGCGAGTCGACGTAGGCGCGAGGCTGCTGGGCCGCCTTGCGCACCTTGGGCTCGGCCGCCGGGCCCACCGAGCGCAGCACCGCCGACACGAGGGCGTTGAAGAACATGCCGCGCAGGGCATCGGTCGGCTGCGTGCCGCCGATGCGCGCGTCGAGCTCCTGTTGGTCGAGCACCTGCGAGCCGGCGCGCACCTTCTTGGGCATCGTCTCGGCCGGCAGCGCGGGCGCCGACTTGTCGGTGGACAGCGTCACCTCGCCCGGCGGCAGGGGCTTGAGCTCCACGTCGTCGGGGAACAGCCCCTTCATGAAGGCCGACAGGTGCGCCGGCGTCGCCGGGAGCCGCTGCTTCGCCAGCCACCCCTCGATGGCCCGCTGGAAGGCGCCCGCGCTCTCGTAGCGCTCCTCGACCTCGCGCGAGAGGGCCTTCATCACGATGGGGTCGAGGGACTTCGGCACCGAGCGATCGTGCATCGACGGCGGGTGGATCGCGGCGCCCACCACGGCCTGCAGCGTCTCGGTCTCGTTCTCTCGCTTGAAGAGCCGATCGGTGCAGAGAATTTCCCAGAAGACCGTGCCCAGGCCGAAGACGTCGCTGCGCCCGTCGAGCGGCTTGCCGTAGGCCTGCTCCGGCGACATGTACGCGTACTTGCCCTTGATGATGCCGGTGGCCGTGCGCACCAGCTTGTTGGCCGCCTTGGCCACGCCGAAGTCGATGAGCTTCACCACGCCGTTGAAGCCCACGAGGATGTTCTGCGGGCTCACGTCGCGGTGGATGAGGTCGAGCACCTGACCCGAGGGCGTCTTCGCCCGGTGCGCGAAGTCGAGGGCCGCGGCGGCGTCGGCGATGACGCGGCACTTGAGCGCGAGCGGCATGCCGGTGCCCCGCTCGAGCGCGTACACCACCACGTCGCGCAGCGACATGCCGTGCACGTACTCCATGGCGATGTAGTACTCGCCCCCGTCTTCGCCGAGGTCGTAGATCTGCGCGATGTTGGGGTGGCTGAGCACCGCCGCGATGCGCGCCTCGTCGAAGAACATGTTGACGAACTCCGTGTCCTCCTTGAGGTGCTTGAGGAGCGTCTTGACCACCACCAGCTTCTCGAAGCCCACCGGCCCCTTCTGCCGCGCGAGCCACACCTCCCCCATGCCCCCGACGGCGAGCTTCTGAACGAGCTGGTACTTTCCGAGCGTCTGCGCCACGACGCGGAGCAATAGCACGCGAGGCCCCGTGAACGAGTTCGACCTCATCGCCGCCTTCACCGCCCCCTTCCGGTGCCCCCCCTCACCCGCGGGCCCTGGCGACGACGCCGCCGTGCTGCCGCCGAGCCGAAGGCCCTCGTGCGTGACGACCGACGCCGTAGTCGAGGGCGTGCACTTCACCCGGCGCGCCTTCCGCTTCGAAGACGTCGGCCACAAGGCGCTGGCGGTGAACTTGTCCGACGTGGCGGCCATGGGCGGCACCCCGACGTGGATGACGGTGGCCCTCGGGCTGCCCGAGGACGTGGGGGCGCGCGAGGTGCGGCAGGTGGCGCGGGGCATGGCCCGGCTCGCCCACGTGCACCGGGTTTCGCTCGTGGGCGGGAACGTGACGCGCGCCCTGCAGCTCTCGCTCACCGTCACCGTCGCCGGCGACCTCGAGGGGCCGGCGCTGCTGCGCTCCGGCGGGCGGCCCGGTGACGTGCTCTACCTCTCCGGGCCTGTGGGTGACGCGGCGGCGGGCCTCGAGGTGCTCGGCGCCAAAGCGCGCGGTCGGGCCGTGGCCTCCCTCGTCGCCGCGCAGCGCCGGCCCGCGCCGCACCTCGCCTTCGCCCAGGAGGCCCGGCGCTTCGCCAGCGCGGCCATCGACGTCTCCGACGGCCTCGCGCAAGACCTCCAGCACCTGTGCCGGGCCTCGGGCGTCGGGGCGTCGCTCAGCTCGGGCGCCGTGCCCATGAGCGCCGCCGCTCGCGCCTGGGCCGGGGAGCGCGCCCTGCAGCTCGCCCTGCGCGGCGGCGAAGACTACGTGCTGCTCGTCGCCGTGCCGGCGGCCGCCCGGAGCGCCTTCGAGGCGGCGACACAGCGCGCGGGCCTGGCGGCGCATGCGCTCGGCGAGCTGACGAAGGCCCGCGGGCTGCGCGTCGACGGTCGCCTCCTGCGCGGGCGCCTGGGCTTTCAACACCGGGCGTGATGGCCGCGAGGAGCGCGGGGCCTCGCCCGCCGGGGCGAGGGGATGACAACCGTCAGGGTTCTGCTATGGCCGCGCGCGTGGCCCCTCCCGCCCCCAGCCGGTGGAAGCACCTGCTCGACTCCTGGGCGACCCGCAGCCTCGCGGTGG
>CAYUZK010000230.1:0-9769 GCA_964449625.1 uncultured Archangium sp. | reverse complement strand
CCTCCGTCGTGGTGGTGACGCCGATCTGGTAGTCGACGTTCGCCGCCACCGCGTACTGGATGAACGAGGTGAAGTTCGACGCCAGCGCGTTCTGCTTGTCCTGCATGGAGCACGAGTCGTCCACCACGAGGAGGATGTCGGCCTTGGGCTGGAGGTCCTGGGTGTACGTGTCGACCTGCACGCCGGTGGTGTCGCCGCGGCCCTGCAGGCCCACGAGGTAGGTGATGCTCTGGCCGTTCTGGAGCGCCTCGATGGCCACCGCGCCCGAGTCGCTGCCCACGTCGATGGGCCCGTAGCGCGCCTGGAACTGCACCGGCGCCGAGCCGCCCGGGTTGAGCGTCACGCCCCCGGTGGGGATGGAGGGCGTCGCCGTCACGCGGAACTCGGGGCAGGGCATGGTGCCCGCGCAGTTGGGGCCGCCCGGGGGCTGGCCGGCCGCGGCCTGCATGCTGATGGCCATGATGGTCAGCGGCGCCGAGCAGGTGTTGTAGATGCTGAAGGTCTTCGAGGCCGAGTTGCAGCCCACCTTGACGGTGCCGAAGTTCATCGGGTCGGGGGCCACCGTGAGGCACGCGGGGCCGATGGCCGTGCGCAGCGGCACCGAGCCCTGCGGCGCGGTGGGCGAGGTGGCGTTGAAGACGAGCGCGCCGGTGAGGGTCTGCAGCGTGGTCGGCACCGCGCCCTGCGGCGCCACGCGCACCACCACCTGCAGCGACTCCTGGGGCTGCAGCTCCTTCTCGACGATGGGCCCGCCGACGATGGCGTAGGCCGGGTCGGTGCCGGGCGAGAGGTCGATGCCCGAGAGGTAGCAGAGCTCGCCGGCCACGGTGCTGGTGTTGGTGATGGTGATGGGCAGGTCTTTGCTGACGCCCGGCGAGACGAGGCCGAAGTTGGCCTGCGCCGGCGACACCAGGTAGTTGCACGGCGGCAGCTGCTGCACGTCGGCGCGCAGCTCGACGTCGACCGCGGGCTCCGACGCGTCGTTGGAGTAGATGCGCAGCGTCGCCGACTTCATGCCCACCGAGAGCGGGCGCAGCGCCACCGCGAGGTCCACGTAGTTGCGGCCGGCCGTGGCCTCGAGCCCGGTGCTGGGGTCGTACGGGCTGCCCAGGTTCACCGAGAACTCGGCCGGGTCGGTGCCCGCCGCGGGCAGCAGCTCGAAGAGCGGGAGCTGGCCTGGCGTGCCGTCGGCGGCGACCTCGCCCAGGTAGAGGTTGGCGGTGATGTCCGGCGTCGGCGGGCGGCTGCCCACGTTCTGCACGTTGATCTTCCGCTGCACGCTGAAGGTGGTGCTCCCGGGGAAGTAGCCCACGCGCCCGAAGCCCAGCACCGGCCGCGGCGTCACGCGGATGCGCGGCCCGCCGCCGGTGCACTCCAGGGTGATGGTGCCCGACGGCACGAGCCGCAGCCCCGTCTCGAAGGTGAGGGTGCCGGTGAGGCCGCCCAGGCGCGAGGGGTTGCAGGCGATCTTCATCGGCGTGGGCACGCTCCCGCCCGGCACCACGAAGGTCGTCGCGTCGGTGCCCGAGGGGGCCGCGTGGTAGAAGTCGTTGATGTTGGACGAGGTGATGTTCCTGAGCACCACCGGCACCGACGCCGGGTTCACGAAGATGACCTCCTTGAGGGCCTCGGCGCCGGGGTTGACGAAGCCGAAGCGCAGCAGCGAGGGGCTCCACGAGAACTGCTCGTCGCTGCCCTCGCCCTTCAAGATGACGATCTGCTCCGGGCACTCGCCGGCGCCCTTGAGCACCACCTGCGCCTCGTAGGCGCGCAGCTCCGTGGGCGTGAAGGTCAGCACCACGTCGGTGGTGGAGCGGGGCGGCACGGGCACCTGACCCATGGGCGAGTTGACGCCGTAGCCGAAGACCGTCGCGTCCTGCCCGGTGATGGTGCCGGCGCTGCCGAAGGCGTTGAGCGAGGTGGGGTTCGTGTACGGCACCGCGAAGGGCATCGTCTCGCCGATGGGCGTCTTGCCGAAGTCGATGACCGTGGGCAGGTCGCAGGCGCCCTTCTCGCCCTGGCCCAGCAGGGTGATGGCGGCGCTCGAGTCTTCGACGCGGGTGCCCTCGGTGGTGAGCTTGAGCTTGCTGCGGTAGTTGCCCTTGAGGCCCCGCGGCGTGAAGGCGATGGTGAACTCCTGCTGCGAGGAGGGCTCGAGCACGATGGCGCTGAACTCCGCCTCGAAGGCGTTGGTGCCCGAAGGAATGAGCAGGCCCGGGGGCCCGAAGCTCGTCTCGTCGCCTTCTTCCACCGCGAGCGAGGTGAGCGTCAGCTTGCCGGCGCCGGAGTTGCGCAGCGTCATCGTGAGCGTCTTGCGCTCGCCCACCAGCGCGTTGCCGAAGTCGTAGGTGGCGTCGCGGTCGCTCTGCCGCTCGCCCGCAGCGTCACGCCAGATGACGACGATTTCGCCGAGGGTGGTGCCGATGTTGCTGCGGCCGCAGTCGCAGCCCGTGACGGTGAGCGCCAGGGCGGAGAGGAACAGCGCGCTCCGCGCGAGAGGTGAACGCTCCATGGTGATGCACTCCTTGCGAGACGTGGGGGCCTTCGAAAGCGGCGCATCCTCTAGCTGTAGGGAAGGGAGATCAACCCCCCGACACCGACGCACCGACTTGAAGTGACGCCCTGGTCCGCACACTCTCGTGATTCTCAACCGCCGAGAAACGCGGGGGCGGTGGACTTGTGGGCCCTGCACACACTGTGTAGAGGGGCGCCTTCAAATCTTTTTGATCCAGGCTGGCCGGCTTGGCGCAAAGCGGGAGTAACCACATGTCTACGACCACCACCACCAAGGCGCTGCTGCTCGGCGCAGCGGTCGGCTTCCTCTTCGCGGCGCTGCCCTCGTGCGGCAAGCCGACGACCATCAACCGCTGCAACGCCAGCAACTGCGACGGCTGCTGCGACGAGTCGGCCACCTGCAAGCTGGGCACGACCATCGAGGCCTGCGGCGCGGCCGGCGCGAGCTGCGCCCCCTGCGGCGCGGGCCAGGCCTGCACCGCGGTCGACGTCACCTCGACCTTCGGCGGCCGCTGCGTCAGCACCGGCACTGGCGGCGGCGGTGGCTCGAACGACGCGGGCACAGGCGGCGGCGGTGGCTCCACGGGTGGCGGCGCGGGCGGCGGCGGTGGCGCCAGCGACGGCGGCTCGTGCAACGCGGGCAACTGCCCCACGGGCTGCTGCTCGGCGGCGGGTGTGTGCATCACCCAGACGACGCCCTCGCGCTGCGGCACCGGCGGCAACACGTGCTCGAGCTGCACCCAGGGCAACACCTGCGTCAGCGGCGCCTGCACCCCCTGCACCGGCTGCGTCAACATCCAGACCGGCGCCTGCGAGGGTGGCCTCACCGAGGCCTCGTGCGGCAAGAACGGCACGTTCTGCCAGGCCTGCGACACCTCCGTGGGCCAGACCTGCCAGGGCGGCACCTGCTTCGGCGGCAACGTCTGCAACCCCACCACCTGCCCCGACGGCTGCTGCGACGGCAACACCTGCGTGATGAAGGGCAGCTACTCCAACGCGCAGTGCGGCCAGGGCTCCGGCGGCGCGGCCTGCGTGGCCTGCGGGGGCGGCTCGGCGTGCGACGCGATGGACGCGGGCGCCTGCGTCGGCGGCAGCACCAGCTCCGACGGCGGCCTCTTCGACCTCGACGGCGGCTTCGGGGCCTTCTGCGACAGCACGACCCCGTGCGGCGCGGGCCAGTGCTGTGACTCGCTGCTGGGCGCCCTGGGGCTCTGTGTCAACACGGGCGACTCCTGCGCCTTCGGTGGCTCCAACCCGCTGTGCCTCTTCTCGGCTTGCACGTGCAAGAGCTCGGGCAGCTGCGGCCCCTGAGCCCGAAGCCGGGCGCGAGGTGACCGAGGGCGGTGCGGCGCTGTTGCCGTGCCGCCCTTCGTGTTTCGCTCGCTGCCCGATGGCGGCCAGCAAGAGCGAGGCGGTGGAGGTCGAAGCAGCCGGCCGCGCGGTGCGGGTGTCGAGCCCCGGTAAGCTCGTCTTCCCCGAGGCCGGCGTCACCAAGCTCGACCTCGTGCGCTACTACCTCGCGGTCGCCGAGGGTGCGCTCGTCGGGGTGCGCGGGCGGCCCATGGCCCTCAAGCGCTTCCCCGCTGGCGCCGACGGCGACTTCTTCTTCCAGAAGCGCGCGCCGCCGGGCAAGCCCGAGTGGCTCGAGACGGTGACGCTCTCGTTCCCCTCGGGGCAGACGGCCGACGAGGTCGTGCTGCGCGACGCGGCCGGGCTGGTGTGGGCGGTGAATCTGGGCTGCCTCGACTTGAACCCGCACGCCGTGCGCGCCGAGGACCTCGAGCACCCCGACGAGCTCCGGGTGGACCTGGACCCCGGCCCCGGCGTGCCCTTCTCGCAGGTGAAGGCCGTGGCGGCGGTGGTGCACGAGGTGCTCGCGGGCCTGGGCTACGAGAGCTACCCCAAGACGTCGGGCAGCCGCGGCGTGCACGTCAACGTGCGCCTCGAGCCGAAGTGGGGCTTCGTCGAGGTGCGCCGCGCCGCCCTGGCCCTCGCGCGGGAGGTCGAGCAACGCGCGCCGACGCTCGCCACGAGCAAGTGGTGGAAGGAGGAGCGGCACGGCGTCTTCCTCGACTACAACCAGAACGCGAAGGACAAGACGGTGGCCTCGGTCTTCTCGGCGCGCCCCACGCCCGACGCGCGGGTGTCGATGCCCTTCGAGTGGGTCGAGCTTGCCGACGTGGAGCTCGAGGCCTTCACCGTGAAGACGGCGCCCGCGCTCTACGCGGCGCGGCCCGGCGTCGGCGCGGGCCTCGACGCGAAGGGCTTCTCCCTCGAGCCGCTGCTGGAGCTGGTGCAGCGCCACGAGGCCGAAGGGCAGGGCGACGCGCCGTGGCCGCCGCACTACCGCAAGCAGGCGGGCGAGCCGAAGCGCGTGCAGCCGTCGAAGAAGAAGAAGGATGCGCCCGAGGGGTAGGGTGTGGCTCGGGCGGCCTGCGTGTAGACTCGAAGTCGCGATGGGCCACCCCGCTGCCACGAAGTTCCTCGCCAGCCTCGCGGAGCGGCGCCGGTCGCTCCGCGACGAGGTCGAAGACGACGTCGCCGACCTGCGCGGGCTCAGCCTCGAGGCGCGTGGGCGCATCCTTGCGTCCGTGTGTCGCGACGCCGTGGCCATTCTCCGCGCGCGTCCCGACGCAGCGCAGGCGATGGCCTGGCAGGACCCGCGCAGCGAGGAATCGGAGCGAACGTGGCGTGCGCTCGTCGAGCGCTTCCGGCCTGGTCATGGACGCCACTGAGGCTCCGGTGCACTTCGCCAGGGTCCTCTCCGCCGCCGGCGCGCCGCACGCCGTGGGGGGGGCCATTGCGTACGGCTTCTTCGGCGCCGCGCGCGGTACGCATGACGTCGACTTGAACCTGTTCATCGACGGCGGCGCGGCCACGAAGGCGCTCGACGTGCTCATCGCCGCCGGCCTGCGAATCGACCGGGCGGAGGCCATCGCCACGGCGGCAGAGCGGGGCGATGCGCGCGGACGCTTCCACGACCTGCCCATTGACCTCTTCTTCAACTCGATTCCGCTCCACGAGCGGGCGGCCACCCGCACCGTCGAGGTCACGCACGGCGAGCGGATCCGGGTGCGGTCCCCTGAGGACACCGCGGTCTTCAAGATGCTCTTCTTCCGCGGCAAGGATCTGGTCGACGTCGAGCGCCTGTTGGCGCTCTCGGGAGCGACGCTGGACCTCGGGTACGTCCGCGCGGCGCTCGTCGAGACCGTCGGCGACGGCGACTACCGGACGAAGAAGTGGGACGAGTTGGTGCGCCAGTTCGTGCCATGACCTCGCGCGTCGCCCTCGACACCGCCGGCGCGATCTGGCTCTCGGTGACGCCCGCGGGCCTCGAGGTGCAGGGCGACGGGCGAGCGCGCGCCGTCACCTCGCGCGCGGTGCAGCGGCTCCGGGAGCACCTCGTGCTCGTCGACGGCGCAGGCGTTCGGCATCGGCCCGATGCCCTCGGGCGCTTCGCAGTGAACGGCGAGCTGCGGCTCCTCGAGGCGAGGCTCGCGCGCTGGACCCCGAGCGGCCTCGAGGTACTGACGCGCCTGTGCCCCTTCGAGCTGCGCACGGTGGCCGAGACGGGCTTCCCGCACCCGCGCACGGCGAGCTGGGACGATCCGCCGCTGCACACTGACCTGCACACCCACTTCGCCGGAGCGCCGCGCGCGGCGACGCTGCTGGAGGAGGGGCTCGCCCACGACCTCCACCTCTCCGCGGCGCTGCTCGAGCAGGCGGGCGTGCGCGGCCTGGAGGGCGAGGTGCCGCTGCGCGCGCTGCGCGACGACCTCCGCGCTCGCCTCGGTGACGCGCTGGCGCTCCCGGTCGACCGCCAGTCCACCTTCCGCGACATGGAGCTCGCGTACCGCCTGCGTGGGCCCTTCACGAAGTCCCTCGCGCTGTTCCCGGCGCTGCTCGACGCGGTCGCCGCCGACGCCGCGGCCATGGGCCTGCGCCGCGTGGAACTCTCCATCGGCGACGTGTACCGGCGCGACTGGCTCGAGGCCGCCGTGGCCGGCGCGCGGCGGGCCGAGGCGAGGCACGGCGTGGCGCTGCGCTTCCTCCTCGCGCTCTCGCGCCACAACGACCCGGAGTGGGACCAGGACCTCCTCGAGCGCCTCGACGCGCTGGCGCCCTGCCGTGAGCTCGCGGGCGTGGACTGGATGGGCCACGAGACGAACTCCACGCGCGCCTTCGCCGAGCGCATCTCCCGCCTCGCGCGCTGGGCCGACGCGCGGCGGCCGGGCTTCGTGCTGCGCGTGCACGCCGGCGAGAACCCCGCCTTCCCCGAGAACGTGCGGGTGGCGGCGGAGGCCGTGCGCGGCTGCGACGTGGCGCTGCGCCTGGGCCACGCGCTCTACGGCGCCGCCGACGCCCTCGGCGTGCTGCGGGAGACCCGCGCCATCGTCGAGCTCAACCTCACCTCGAACTACACGCTCAACAACCTCGCCTCGACGGCCGACGCGCCGCTGGCCCGGCTGCTCGACGCCGGCGTGCGCTGCGTGCTGGGCACTGACGGGCCTGGGCTCTACGGGACCTCCACCCGTGACGAGCTCCGCGTGGCGCGCCTCGCCGGGCTGACCGACCGGCAGTACGCGGCGCTGCGCGCGACCGAGGTGGCGTACCTCGCCCGGCAGCTCGCCGCGGAGGCCCGCTGGCCGGCCCGCTTCGACGTGCCGCCCGACGCGCCCTTCCGCCACTTCACGCCAGCGGTCGCGGCGGCGAAGGACGAGGCACGGCGCACCCGCCGCGGGCGCCTGGTGGCGCGCTTGGGCGAGCTGGGGGTCTCGCTGCACGAGGCGGGCGCCTCCCTCACGGCGGTGCTTACGGGGGCATCGACCTCGAGCGAGGGCAGCCCACCCGCGGGCGGCGTCGTCTCGCCAGGCTCGGCCGAGGGCCTCGCCCCGTCGAGCCTCAGCGTCGTGCAGGCCTCCGGTGGAGGCGTCGCCACGGCGATGGCTGGCGCCGGGGTCCGGCTGAGCCTCGGGGGCGTGGCGCGGAGAGAGACGGCCCGCCGCGTCGTGAACATCGCCGGCGCGTGGCGCGGCGCCTGGGCCGCGGCCTCCGAGGCGAGCCGCGCGCGCATCGTCGCGGTGCTGGAGGCGCTCCTCGCCGGCCTCCCGGCCGACACGCTGCTCGTCACCGGCGGGACCACGGAGGGCGTCGAGGGGCAGGTGCACCGGCTCGCGCGGCAGCGGGGCCTGCGCGTGCTGGGCGCGCTGGTCGAGGCCACCGCGCCGGAGGACCTCGACGTGGTGAGCGAGGCGGTGCTGCTCGCCGCCACGCCGCACGAGAAGGCCCCCGCGCTCTACGAGGCCCTGCGTGACGCCGACGCCCTGTGCCTCTTCTTCGGCGGCGGCAACGTCGTGCACGACGAGCTCCGCGCCGCGGCGAACCTGCGGCTGCGCTACCTCGCGCTCGCTGACGTCGACGGCGCGAGCGGGCGCCACGCCGCGCGCGTGCCGCACCGGGCCTTCCGCGCCGCGCGTGACGCGCTCGTCCGCCTCGACGACCGCCGCTTCTTCCACGAGGCCTTCGCGCCCTTCTGGCACCCCGGGCTGAACCCCACGGTCGACGTGGTGGTGCGCCGCGGCGACGAGGTGCTGCTCATTCGCCGGCACGCCGACGCGCCCGCGGAGCCGAACCAGTGGGCGCTCCCCGGCGGCTTCGTGCACACCGAGGCGCCGCGCGGCGAGCCCTTCGCCTTCGACGCGGAGACGCCGCTCGACGCCGCGGTCCGCGAGGTCCTCGAGGAGGCCGGCCTCGATCTCGCCGCCCAGCGCGGCGACTTCGCCCTCGTCGCGCAGGTCGAAGGGCACGGGCGTGACGAGCGTGACACCGCGCTGGCCTGGAGCCGCACCTGGCTCTTCCGGGTGACGCTCGACGGGCACCACGCGGCGCTCCCGGTGCGCGGTGGCGACGACGCGCAGGACGCCCGCTGGTTCCCCCTCGCCGCGCTCCCGCCGCGCCTCGCCTTCGACCACGCGCGGCTGCTGCCCCTCGCCCTGGAGGCCTCGCCGTGAAGGCCGTGCGCGAGCTGGGCCTCGTGAAGGGCCGGGGCGCGCTGCCGCGCACGTTGCTCGCGGCGTGCCACGGTGGCCGCCTCGACGGCGCGCTGAGCATCTCGCTGCGCGCCACGCCCGACGAGGTGATGGGCGCGCTGCTCCACGCGCAAGGTGGCGCGGCGCGCCGCGTGCGGCTGCTCGACGTGCGCACCACGACGCCGCCGGTGCTCGAGGTGGGCTTCGACGCCTTGCACGAGAAGTGGGAGGTGGAGGGCGTGGAGGGCCTCATTCACAACCTCAACGACCTGCTGCGCGGCGAGGCCGACGCGCGGCTCCTCGTGGTCCTCGGCGAGTGGCAGGACATGCTGCAGGTCTGGGCCCTCGAGCGCGCGGCGCTGCGCCAGTTGCTCGACCGCCGCGTGCTCGACGACGCCCGCAACGCCTCGACGCTGCGGCGCCTGCTCGAGCCGCCCGACGACTGGGGCTGAGTCGCTTCCTGCACACGCTCGCGCCCGCGTGTGCAGGGCGCTGCACGCGCGAAGAGGCCCTCGCCCCGCGCGGCCGCGCTGGCATCGACGTTGCTCCAGGCGCGCTGGTCCCCTCACCCTGGAGCGCCCATGCGCCTGTCTGCCGCCGTCGTGTCCTTCGCCGTCTGCAGCACCTCCGCCGTGTCCTTCGCGCAGGCCGCGACGCAGCTCACCCAGCGCGTGCCCGACACGTGGGCCAACCGCTCCTCCTTCTTCGTCGGCGCCCGCGCGGGCATCGCCGTGCCGCCGGGCGCGCGCGGCCTCGCGCCCAACGCGAGCCTCGAGCTGGGCGTCGCGCCTACGCAGGGCTTCGGCTTCGGCATCCGCGCGATGTGGATGAACTCCCCCCCCGGCGCGCCGGCCCTCGGGCTCGGCGCCGCCGAGTACGGCTTCGGGGCGCTCGCCGACTTCCGCTACTACTTCGAGACCATCGACCCGCTCATCATCTACCCCACCATCGCCGTGGGCTTCCTCGCCGGGCCCGACCTCCGCTCGGGGCTCAACGCGGTGCTGCCGCTCTTCAACCCGGGCCTTGGCGCCAAGCTCAAGTTCGGCAACTTCTACGCGTCGTTCGAGTTCGGCGTGTCGGGCTTCACCATTCCCTTCATGGCCGTGTGCGCCGGCTTCGAGACGACCTCGAAGGTGCAGCGGCACCGGGAGCGCCTCGAGCTGGCCGCCGAGGAGGCCCCGCTGGCGCCCGAGCCCCGCCGCGCGCCGGCGCCGCGCGTCGCGCCC
>CAYUZK010000229.1:0-9803 GCA_964449625.1 uncultured Archangium sp. | reverse complement strand
TCGGCCGGCGCGGTGATGAAGCCCGGCCAGCGCGCCAGCTCCGGCTCGTCGAGCGACGACTCCAGCATCCACACCAGCACCGTGGCGCAGTTGTCCGAGAAGAAGGCGTAGGCGAAGCGCCCGCGCCGCTCGAACTCCCACGCGCGCTCGAGGAAGCGCCGCCGCTCCGACGAAGACATCGCCAGGCGCCAGCGCGTGAGCCCCCGCTGCTCGCCCGAGAGCTTCTCGCGGAAGAGGTCCGTCATGCTGATGGTGAAGACGCCCAGCGAGTAGCCGCCGAAGGTGCCGCGCACGAGGTGCAGCGGCCCCGAGCGGGGCAGGGTGATGGCCGCGAACTGGATGGCCGTCTCGAAGCTGGGGCCGACACTGGTGCGCCACACCGGCCGCACGAGGAGGTGCCCGAAGAGCGACTCGGCGGCGCGGCCGCTCGCCTGCACCATCAGCACCTCGATGGCCTCGAGCTCGTCCTCCCGCACCCAGGCGTCGAGGGCCGGGCAGGGGCCGGGCACCCACGGCGCGCCGAGCAATTGTCCCAGCACGCGGTGGCGCGTGAGGTCCTGGCAGCGCAGCAGCTCGTCGGTGGGCAGCGCCGTCACCGGCACCAGCGCGCTCTCGGCGAAGGTGAGGAAGTCGAGGCGAGCGCTCGCCATGCCGCGCGGCCGCGCGAAGGCCGTGGAGGCCTGGTTGAGCGCGTACTCGCCCAGGGCGGTGGGGCGCTCGAAGGGCAAGAGCCACCCGTTGGTGCGGCGCCACTGGGGCGACTGGCTCCAGCGCTGCAGCTCGTCGTGCCGCGCCAGCACCGCGTGCACCACGGCCCGGGCGCGCCAGAGGAGCCGCCGCGCCGAGGGCTCGAGCGCCTCGTCGCGGAAGGAGACGAAGCCCTGCTGCGGCGTGAGGACGAGCTCGTCGCCGGCCCACTCGGGCTCGCGCAGGCCCGAGGCGGTCGGCGCGGCGGCGGTGTCGAGGCGCAGGCGCACGCGGCCCGCGGGCAGGCGCGCCCACGTGGGCGGCAGCGCGGCGAGGCCTTCGGCGAAGGCGCAGCGCTCGGCGTCGGTGAAGGCGCCGACGAGGTCGAGGCCGGCGGCGGCGAGGTGGGCCTGGTCGAGGTCGGGCCGGTCCGGCGTGAGGCAGCGCTCGAGATGCACCGGCCGCACGAGGGCGTCGGGCTGCGCCGCCGCGACGGGCAGGAAGACGAGGCTTGCCAGGAGGACGGCGGCGAGCGGACCGCGGTGGCGGCGAGGCAGCGCCCCGCGCCGCTGCGGCGCCCGCGGCGAGGCTCGAGGCGCGGCCGTCACCCCGGCAGCTCGGGCTCCCCTCACGGCAGCCTCGTCACGGCGCCAGCGCGACCGCCTCGCCGTCGACGCGCAGCACCGGGTCAGCCAGCACCAGCTCGCCGACGCGCGACATCACCTCCGCGGCCTCCACCAGCGTCAGCTCGCTCGGCGGCACCAGCTCGCGGTGGTGCCGCTGCAGCACCCGGTAGAAGTGCGCCCGCCGCTGGGGGGCGATCTGCGCGATGCCCGCCAGGTCCTCCAGCGTCGGCCCCGCGCCCAGGGCCAGGTCCTGCTTGAGCTGCAGCTCGTTCGCCTGGAGCCACGCGCGCGCCAGCACCATCGCGTCGAGCGGCGGCTCCCACGACGAGGTGGTGCGCCTGGGGTACGGCACCGGCTCCATCGGCTGCGGGTAAGGCTCCGGCTCAATGCCCTCGGGCTGCGGGTACGGCGCGGGCTCGAAGGGCTGCGGGTGCGTCGGCGGCGCCAGCACCTCGGGGGGCGGCGGCCCGGGAATGGGCTGCACCGGCTGGTGCGACTGTGGCTGGAGCTGCTGCAGCGTCTGCGGCTGCGCGCGCCCCCGCGAGGCGTACACCGTCAAGATGATGCCGCCCGCCACCGACGAGAGGAGCGCGCTGCCGGCGACGATGACGCTGCTGGCCGCCCCGCCGCTCGTCGCGCCGCTGGAGTTGCCCGACGACTGGTTGCTCGCCTGCGTGGACTGCGCGGAGCCCTGCGACGACTGGCTCGACTGCACCGACGACTGGTTGCTGTTGGCGCTCGACTGCGCGCTGGCCTGCGACGCGACGCTCGACTGACCCGACGCCGCCGAGGAGTTCGCCGAGCCCTGGCTGGAAGCGTTCGAGCTGGCCGACGAGTTCGCCGAGCCCTGGCTCGTCTGCCCCGACTGGCCCGACGAGTTCCCCGACTGCGCCGAGGAGTTGGCGGAGTTGCCGGTCATCAGGGGCCCGTGCGCACAGCCCACGAGGCCCGCACCGAGGAGCACCACGAGGACGCGCGTCATCACGGGGCATCCTCTCTCACACGGTGTCCGCAACCAAGGGCGGCCCGCTGGCAGCCATCACCCGCCGAGGTCGGCCATGCTGAAGGCGACCCGCGGCGTGGCCTGCGACGGGTGGTGGCTGCGCTTGGCGCCCAGGGCCTGCTCGAGCAAGCCGGCCAGCGCCGCGTCGCTCGCGCCGAGCCGCAGGTGCGCGCCGAGGTCGAGGCCCTGGGGCTGGTAGAGGCAGGTGCGCAGCGCGCCGGCGGGCGAGAGCCGCAGCCGGGTGCACGCGTCGCAGAAGGGCTGGGTGTCGGAGGCGATGATCCCGAAGGTCGTGCCGTCGGTGAGGCGGAAGAGCGCCGCGGGGTCGTCCGGCGCGCGGCGCCCGGCGGGCCGCACCGGCTCGCGCGCGGTGATGCGGGCCACCACCTCGGCGCCGGAGACGAAGTGGCGCTGGGCGAAGTCCGCCGCGCTCCCGGTGTTCATCAGCTCGATGAAGCGCACCTCGACGCCGGCGCCTCGGCTCCAGGCGAGGAAGTCGGGCAGCTCGTCGTCGTTGAGGCCGCGCTGGACCACTACGTTGAGCTTGGTGACGAGGCCGAGGGCCCGCGCCTCGAGCGCGGCGGTGAGCACCGCGCCCACGTCGCCCTCGCCCATCAGCTCGCGGTAGCGCGCGGGCCGCAGCGAGTCGACGTGCACCGTCACCGCGTGCACCAGGCGCCGCTCCGGCGTGGCGAGGAAGCGCGCGAGCTGCTGGCCGTTGGTGGTGATGGCCAGGCGCGCGCGCGGCAGCGACGCGGCGAAGGCTCGCAGCACGTCGTCGAGGTCCGGCCGCAGCAGCGGCTCCCCGCCGGTGAAGCGCACCCGCTCGACGCCGAGCTCCGCGAAGCGCCGCCCCAGGCGCAGGTAGTCACCCGCGCCCAGGCGCGCGCTGGCCGCCGTAGGGCGCCGCAGGAGCCCCGGCCGACAGTAGCCGCAGCGCAGCTGGCACTGCTCGAGCAGGTTGACCCGCAGGGTGAGCGGCCCCGGCGGCATCGCCTATTTCGCCGGGAGCGGTGACACGGTGCCGCCGCAGTCCACGGCCTCGGGCTCGCCGCCGCCCGCCACGAAGTCCAGCGGTGCGGGCGCCACGGCGAGGCGACGGCACTCGTCCTCCACCAGGGCGCGCGTCGCCGCGAAGATGGGGCCGTAGAGCGGGTGCTCCGCCACCACCGGCTGCGAGGCCACCGCCGGCGCGACGCGGCCGAGGTGGTCGCCCAGGAAGCTGCGCCGGGCCTGCTCCACTACGAAGCGGCCCTCGTCGTCGCCGGCCTCCAGCACCGCGGCCTGCTTCGCGAGGAGCGTGCCGTAGAACTCGAGCTCCACCGCGAGGTGGTCGCCCATCACCGCCGCCTGGTCGCCGTCGGCGCGGGTGAGGCCGAAGGCCGTGTAGAAGCCCGCGAGGTCGGCGAGCTCGTTGCCCTTGGCCATGCCGCGCATGCGGCCGTACTCCGTCTCGTGAATCGGGCAGCGCCCCGCGCCATTCTCGAAGAGCGCGATGTAGCTCGACTCGAGCGCCGCCCGGGTGGCGCCGCGGCCGGCCTCGGCGAGCTCGCGCTCCGGGGCGTCACCGTCGTCGTCGAGGCTGCCGGCGAGGGTGGGCGCGTCGCGGTCGAGGGCGTCGTCGGGCCACGCGGTGAGGCGGGCCGCGAGGCAGAAGGCGACGGCGCGGCGCTCGAGGGTGTCGACGGCGGGCGTGGGCATGGGGGCTCCTTCAGCGGGCGAGGGCGAGGGGCGTCCACGCCATGGTGACGGCCTTGCGCGAGCCGACCTCGCCCTGGCCGCCCTGCCACACGGCGAAGGCGGCCCAGCCGGTGCTGCCGGGCGTGAGCACCGAGCCGCCCTTCGAGTCCAGGGGGCGCGTGATGACGAGCGTCCACGCGCCGTTCTTCCACTGGGCCTTGCCCACGCCGCCGTGGCCGGCCTGCACCGACGAGGTGCTGAAACCCTCGGCGATGATCTCATCGACGCCCGTCTTCTCGTAGGCCTGGGGGTTGCCCTGCGCGCGGCTGGGCGAGAACTGGTCGCGGTCGCTCTCGGTCTTCGCCGACAGCGAGCCCATGTCGGTGAACTCCAGCGGGTACATGTCGACGTTGAGGTTGGGGTAGAGGTCCTTGATGGTGGGCTTCCCCTTCTCGGCGTCGCGCTGGTACTGCGCGCGCCAGTGGAAGATGTGCACCGGCACGCCTTTGGCGCCCATCATCACCGGCGGCGGCGCCTCGGGGGCCCCCAGGGGGAACTGGATGGCGGCGGCGTCGGAGAAGGTGCCCAGGGGGCCCGCCTCGTCCACCCCGGTGTCCTTCCAGCTGAGCCGGAAGGCGACCCGCGTGCCGTCGTGCACGGCCTGCACGGTGAGCTCCGCGGTGGTGGTGGTCTCGGGGCGCGGCGTCACCATGGGCTGGGCCATGAGCGAGACGGTGACGGGCGCGGCCGCCTGCCAGTACGCGGCGGCGGGGTCGGCCTTCGAGAGGTCGGCTTTCACGGCGGGCACCGTCACCGGGGCCTGGGCGAGGAGAGCGAGAAGAGCGCAGGTCAGCATGGCGGCTCCGGTCACGGGGTGTTGTTGCGGGTGGCGTTGACGCGCTCGTCGAAGGCCGGGCGCTCGACGAGCGGCTCGGTGACGGGCACGCGGGCGATCTCCGCGCCGGCCTCGTTGAAGCCGATGGCCATGCCCTTCTCGACGGTGAAGCGGTGGATGATGCGGTCGGTGCTGCCCATGAGCACGAGCAGGCCCTGGGCCACGGGGTCCTTCGCGAGGTTCTTGTAGTTGTCGATGGCCGTCTGCACCTGCGGCCCGAACATCTGCTCGAGGTACGCGCGGTCAGCGTGGATGGGCGGCAGGTAGTAGAGGTTCGGCTCGAGCCCGAGCTGCGGGTAGTAGGGCAGCGCCAGCCCCTTCTTGTGCACGAGGTAGTCGACGGGGTTGTCGTCGCGCGCGGCCCAGGGCGGGCTGATGAAGCCCATGATGCGAATCTTCCCGATGCAGTTGACGACGCACTGGGGCTGAATGCCCTGCTCCACGGCGGGGTAGCAGCCCACGCACTTCTCCGAGACGCGCGTGTGCGGGTTGTACATCGACTTCTTGTACGGGCAGGCCCGCACGCACTCGCCGTAGCCCTTGCAGCGCGACTGGTCGATGAGGACGATGCCGTCGCTCTCGCGCTTGTAGATGGCCTTGCGCGGGCACGCCGCGAGGCACGCCGGGTAGGTGCAGTGCGCGCAGGTGCGCGGCAGGTAGAAGAACCACTTGTCATGGGGCAGCGACGAGAAGGCCGCGCCGCCCGCGTCCATGTTCCCGCCGGCGCAGTCGTCTTCGCCGACGTTGGGGTACATCCAGTCTTCGTCGGAGGGCGCCCAGTGCAGCGCGCGCTCGTTGGGCGGCGCCGCCTCGAAGATGGTCTTGCCCTGGTAGGTGCCGTTCTTCGCCCAGTCCTGCCGGCCCAGGCGCTCGAGCACGTTCAGGTCCCACGCGAGCGGGTAGCCGCCCCAGGGCTTGGTCTCCACGTTGTTCCAGAACATGTATTCCTGGCCGCGCGCCGACGTCCACGTCGTCTTGCAGGCCAGCGTGCATGTCTGGCACGCGATGCACTTGTTGAGGTCGAAGACGATGGCCCACTGCCGCTTCGGCCGGGCCTCTTCGTACGGGTACGCCATGTCTCGCTTGAGCTGCCAGTTCTTCACACTCACGGGGGACTCCAGGAAGCAGGGGGGGGAGCGGGGCGTTCAGCGACGGCCGACGAAGCTGCCGGCGAGGTAGAGCTTGAGCGACGGGCGCTCGACGGTGGGCCGCAGGCCGAGCTCGAAGGGCCGCCAGCGCCCCTTGCCGCCCAGGCCGCCGGCCTCGGCGCGGGTGAACTTCACGAAGGCCTCGCGCGGCGCGCCCACCGGGCAGTGGATGTCGGGCGCGAAGCCCAGCATGAGCTGCTGGCCGAACATGTCCTTGTGCAGCAGCGTCTCGGTCATCAGCGTCGGCTTGAGCCACGCGCGCGTCGCGCTCTGGTGGCTGCCGTAGCGGTACATCGCCTGGTACTGGGTGTTGGGGTTGCGGGCGAGGCCGTCGGCCCGCGTCTCGTGGCCCTTCACGCTGCCGAAGGTCGCCCCGTACATGTTGTGCCACGTGCGGGCGACGCTGCGCGGCGTGCCCGGGTAGTAGCGCACGCGCAGCAGCAGGCGAGAGAGCTTGCCCGCCTCGGTGCCCGGCTTGTAGTTGCGGTAGGGCCGGTCGCTCGGGTCGGCGTCGATGTACACGTAGTCGCCGTCGGCCACGCCGAGCGCCACGGCGTCGAGCGGGTTCAGGTCGACGTAGCCTTCGGTGTTCGACGGCAGCCGCTTGTCGTGGCGGTACACGTCACCGAAGGGCCCGAAGAGCACGCCGGTGAAGTCGGTGTCGACGGGCGTGGTGTGCGCTCCGTGGCGGTACTTGGGCGTGTGGTAGATGTGCGTGAAGCCCAGCGCCATGAGCGGGTGCGTCGTCTTCTTGAGCGCCTCGCCGGAGCGCATCACGTGGCGCACCTGCCGCGCCTCGGTCGACAGGTCGCTCTCGGCCAGGCCGTAGGCCGCCGGCTGCTTCGGCCGCAGCGCCGGGTGCGGCTTGCCGAGGATGGCGTTCGGCTCGTGGAAGGTGGAGTCGATGGGCTCGCGGTGCACCACGATATTCTCGCCGTTCTCGATGAACTCCGGCTCGGGCCGGTAGAACTCGAGGCGCCCCGTCTTGGTGTGCCACGGCTGCTCGCCCTTCGCCTGCTCGTAGCTCGAGATGCGGGGGTAGGTGCGGTTGTTCATCAGCGCCGGCACGCCCTCGGCCGCCCGGCGCATGAGCTCGCCGAACATGTAGCCGCGGGTGGACGCGGAGCCGTTCAAGATGCGCTGGAGGTAGACCTCGACCTTGTCCTCGTCGACGAACTTCCAGGCGTCGGTGAAGCGCTGGTCCTTGTAGAGGCGGCCCAGGGCCTTGGAGACGCCGGCGATGATCTCCAGGTCGCTCCTGGTGTCGAAGACGCGCTTGAGCGGCGTCGCCGGGTAGAGCTGGAGGAAGGGGTTGGTGCAGCTCGCCGTCATGTCCGGCTGCTTGAACTCCGCCCAGCTGTCACAGGCGAAGACCACGTCGGAGTACTCGCAGCTGCCCGTCCACCACCAGTCGGAGTAGGCGATGAACTCGAGCTTGGGCAGCGTGTTGTGCACCACGTCGAAGTGCCACTTGATGTTGCCGATGACGGAGTTCGAGTTGTTGAGCCACATCGCCTTGGTGGGCGTCGGCAGGTGGCCCTCTCCGGTGATCAGGTGCTTGCCCGCGCGCAGCGGCCGGTCGCCGTAGTTGAAGTAGTGCAGCGACTCGTAGTGGAGGTACTTCTTGACCGACGGCGCCCCCGCCGGGTCGAGCTGCAGATTGAAGGGGTCCTCCACCGCGAACTGCGGCACGCCGCCGAAGAGCGCGGCGCGGTAGTTGCCGGCGTAGCTGCCGACGTTGCCCCCGGCGAAGCCCACGTTCCTCGAGAGCGCCGCCACGAGGAAGATGGCCCGGTCCTTCAGATCCGAGTTGAAGAACTGGTTGGGCCCCATGCCCGTGGCGAAGAGCGTCTTCTCGGGGTTCTTCGCGATGTCGTTCGCGAGCGCGGTGATGGCCTTCGCTGGCGCGCCGGTGATGGCCTCGCACTGCGCGGGCGTCAGGTTCTGGTCGAGGTACTCCTTGAGCAGGTCGAAGCCGGAGCGCACCTCGACCTTCGTGCCGTCGACGAGCGTCACCGTCTGCTTGAAGGACAGCTCGGGGTCGAGCTTGAAGCGCTTGCCCCACTCGTCGCGGGTGACCGCCGCCAGCTTCTTCGTCTTCTTGTCGAAGACCACGTGCGGCACGAACTGCGCGGCCATGGCCTCGGGCGCGCTCTGCCCGACCTGCTCGGCCACCGGCGGCGCCTTCTGCCCCTTGCCCAGCAGGCTCACGTTGGCCGGCGTGGTGGTCTGGTAGCCGGCGAGCACCTGCTCGGGCCGCAGCGGCTGCAGCGTGTCGAGGCGCACGAGGAAGGGCAGGTCGGTGTTCGCCGCCACCCACTTCGCGTCGTACTTCTTGCTGGCGATGAGCTGCTGCGCCACGCCGAGCGCGAAGGCCGGGTCGGTGCCGGGGCGAATGACGATGACGTCGTCGGCCTTCGACGCGGTCGCCGAGTACTCCACGGTGATGGCCGTCACCTTCGCGCCCTTGAGCCGGGCCTCGGTGAGCCAGTGGCTGTCGGGCATCTTGGTGGTGATCCAGTTCATGCCCCAGACGAGGATGAGCTTCGCGTGCTCGGTGGCGAAGAGGTCGAAGTCGTTCGTCTGCGCGCCGGTCACCATGGGGTGCCCGGGCGGCAGGTCGGTGTGCCACGAGTAGCTGTCCCACCCGCGGGCGCCCACGGCCTGGTCCGGCCCCACCTTGCGAATGGCGGCGTCGGCCAGCGCGAGGAGGTTGGCGAAGCGGTAGAGCCCGAAGATGCGCGTGGCCCCCAGGAAGGCCATGCCGCCGCGCAGCTTGATGGTCTCGGTGCCCGCGCCGTGCGTAGCCTCCACCATCGCCGGGTCGTAGCCCTGGGCGGTCAGGCGCGCCTGGCCCTCCTTGCCCGAGTAGGTGCGCATGATGTTGTCCATCGCCTTGGCCGAGTACGCCCAGGCGTCCTCCCACGAGGCGCGCACCCAGGGGTCCTTGCCGCGCTGGAGGTACTTGGGGTCGACGGCGCCCGTCTTCGCGTCGCGCGGCATGCCCGCGTCCACCCAGTCCTTGAAGCCCTTGCGCACCATGGGGGCCTTCACGCGGCGGTCGCCGTAGATGCGGCGCACGAGAGCGAGGCCCTTCTGGCAGATGCGCGGGTCCCACCGGCCGGAGGCGCGGTTGCCGGCGAGGTCTTCGGCCTTGCCGTAGCCGAAGGTGGGGCCGATGCGCGTGACGACGCCGTTCTTCACGTAGCCGCGCAAGAGGCAGTTGTGCGTGTCGTTGGGCGCGCAGAGGAAGACGAAGGAGGAGTCGTAGTTGAAGATGTTGCGGTACGTCTTCTCCCAGTCGCGGTTGGGGTAGGCCGCCAGCGGGTTGTCTACCGACAGGGGCTTGAGGAAGCGCAGCGGCGCCGCCGCGCCTTCGCCGGCCGCCACCACGCCCGCGCCGAAGAGCCCTCGCAGGAGGGTGCGCCGCTTCAAGGTCGAGTCACTCATTGTCGGTTGTCTCCAGGAGAAGAGGAATCGAGCACCGGCCGCGGGGAGAGCTCGCGCACGTGGAGGCCCGGGAGCTTCTGCTCGAGCAGCCGCTCCACCACGGCCTGGGCGTGCTCGCCCTCGCCGCAGCCCGTCAGGTCGAGCTGGTAGAGCAGCACGCCCTCGCTCACGCCGAGGAAGCGCACGTCGGCCCCGCGGAAGCGGCGCACGAAGCGCTGCACGTTCTCCAGCGCGGGCACGAGCTCGTCAGGCAGCTCGCCGTAGCGCGCGGAGCTCTCGGCGTCGACGTAGACCACGTCCACGCACTCGGGCTG
>CAYUZK010000228.1:0-9906 GCA_964449625.1 uncultured Archangium sp. | reverse complement strand
TCTGAGGGCGTGAATTTCTTTTCCCCTGCGCGCGGGCCGGCGCCATGGTTCGCGCCATGGACCAGGCACAGCTCGAGCATGCGGCCACCACGTGGGCCGCGAACGACCCCGACGCGCAGACGGCGGCGGAGGTGACGGCGCTCCTCGCGCGGAAGGACTGGAAGGAGCTCGAGGACCGCTTCGGCGCGTCGCTCGAGTTCGGCACCGCGGGCCTGCGCGGCACGCTGGGCGGCGGCACCAACCGCATGAACCGGGCCGTGGTGCGGCGCACCTCCGCGGGCCTGGCGCGCTACCTCAAGGCCACCGTGCCCGACGTCACCGCCCGCGGCGTGGTGGTGGGCCGCGACGGCCGCCGCATGAGCCTCGAGTTCGCGCAGGAGACGGCGATGGTGCTCGCGGCCGAGGGCATTCCCGCGTGGGTCTTCGCCGACGTGTCGCCCACGCCCGTCACCGCCTATGCCCTCGGGCAGCTCGGCGCCGCCGCCGCGGTGATGGTGACGGCCAGCCACAACCCGCCCGAGTACAACGGCTACAAGGCGTACTGGGGCAACGGCGCGCAGATCGTGCCCCCGCATGACGGCGGCATCGCGAAGGCCATCGACGCGGTGGGCCCGGCGAAGGCCGTGGCGTTGCTCGACGAGGCGACGGCCCGCGCGAAGGGCCTGTGGAAGGACGTGCCCGCCTCGCTCGAGCGCGCGTACTTCGACGCCATCCTCGCGCTGCGGCCCACGAAGCAGGCCGGTGACCTCGGCATCGTCTACACCGCGATGCACGGCGTCGGCGGCCGCTGGGTGGTGCAGGCGCTCGCGGAGGCCGGCTTCACCCGCGTGTACCCGGTGGCGGCGCAGCAGGAGCCCGACGGCGCCTTCCCCACGGTGCGCTTCCCCAACCCGGAAGAGAAGGGCGCGATGGACTTGTCGATGGCCCTCGCTGCCGAGGTGAAGGCCGACCTCGTGCTGGCCAACGACCCCGACGCCGACCGCCTCGCCGTGATGGCGCGCGACGAGGCGGGCGCGCTGCGCATGCTCACCGGCAACGAGTTCGGCGTGCTGCTGGGCCACTACCTCCTCACGCAGGTGAAGACCGAGAAGCCGGTGGTCATCACCACCATCGTCTCGTCGGCGCAGCTCAAGGCCATCGCCGCGGCGAAGGGCGCGCGCTTCGAGGAGACGCTCACCGGCTTCAAGTGGATCGCCAACCGCGCCATGGCGCTCCAGCCCGAGGGCTACCGCTTCGTCATGGGGTACGAGGAGGCGCTCGGCTACACGGTCGGGGAGCTGGTGCGCGACAAGGACGGCGTGGGCGCGGCGTTGGTGGCCGCCGACATGGCCGCCTGGTGCAAGGCCCGCGGCGTGACGCTCTTCGGCTACCTCGCCGAGGTGCAGCGCGAGCACGGGCTCTACGCGGCGAAGCAGTACAACGCCACGCTGCCGGGCACCACGGGGGCCGCCACCATCCGCGCGGTGATGGAGGCGTTCCGCGCGCGGCCGCTGGCCACCATCGGCGCGCTCGCGGTGGAGGCGACCAACGACTACCAGGCGCAGGTGAAGCGCACGGCCGCGGGCGAGGTGCCGCTCGCGCTGCCGCGCTCGAACGTGCTGGCCTGGGAGCTCGCCGGGGGCAGCCGCGTGACGCTGCGGCCCTCGGGCACGGAGCCGAAGATCAAGGTGTACCTCGAGCTGCGCGAGGCGCTGGCGGACGGCGAGGCGCTGGCGACGGCGCGGGATCGAGCCACGACGAAGCTGGACGCGCTGGAGGCCGCCTTCCTCCAGCTCGCGAAAGAAAGGGGCCTGCCGTGAAGCGACTCGTGACGATGCTGGTGCTGGGGGCGAGCCTGTCGGCCGCCGCGCAGGTGTCGGTGGACGCGGAGCCGGCGCGGGTGACGACCTCCACCGGCGAGAGCCAGAGCTGGAGCGTGGTCGGCCCCAAGACGGTGGCGTCGGGCTCCAACGTGCTCGAGGCGACGCTGGGCTTCCCGGCCGTGTCGGTCGGGTACCTGCGCGGGGTGGCGCCCAACATCAACCTGGGCGCGCGGGTGGGCTTCACCTACGGCCTCGAGGGGCTGACCCGCGACATCATCCCCGGGTTCAAGGCGCAGGCGCTGCTCAAGTGGCAGTTCTTCGACGAGGGCAAGCTGAGCCTCGGCCTCACCTTCGAGCCCGGGCCCTTCGTGTCGTCGCAGTTCTCGGCCGCGCGGGTGGGCTTCTCGATTCCCGTGGGGCTGCGGCTGGGCATCGCCGCCTCCAGCGCGCTCAGCGTGGCGGTGCTGCTCGACCTGCCGATGTGGGTCGAGTTCGGCCGCTTCGGCGGCTTCAACCTCCCCATCCTCACCGGCGCGGGCGTCGAGTACTTCATCACCAGCCAGTTCCTGGGCTTCTTCCGCGCGCGCATCGGGCCGACGCTGCGCACCAACCGCCTGGCGGAGCTCACCTTCGAGGGCTCCGTGGGCGTGGGCTACCGGTTCTAGGTGGAGCGGGCGCGAATGAGCCGGGTGGTGCTGGTGGTGGCGGTGCTGGCCGCGGCCTGCGGCCCGAGCGAGGGCACGCCCTGCGCGACGCCTGACGCCGTCGAGTGCGCGGGCGCGAAGACGCTCCTGGTCTGCGAGGGCGCGACGTGGCGGGGCTACCCCTGCCCGAGCTGCGCGGGCGGCCGGTGCGACTGGAAGGGCGCGGTGAGCGGCGACGCCTGCCCCCGCGTCGCCGAGACGTACGGGAGCTGCCCCTTCGATGGCCGCCTCGTGGGCTGCTTCTGGTCGGCGAGCGCAGACGCCGGGGTCTTCATCGAGTCGACCTGCACCGCGTGCGTCGCCGGCCGGTCGCTCGAGGAGCTCGGTCGCTGCACCGCCGGCCGCTGCACCTGCCAGTAGACTGACTGCCCCGCCGTCAGGGTGAGCGGGCAGTCCATCGTTCTGATGGAGTGCTCACGGCGGCGCGGCGGCCTGGCCGGATCGCGGCTGGGAGATCGAGGCCAGGGTCGCCACCACCTCCTCGGGCCGCACGTCGCGCTGGTGCCCCGCGACGAACGCGAGATCGTTGAGCGAGAGGATGCCGCGCAGCGCCCCGGCGCCGTCGACGACCAGCAGCCGGCGGACCTGCTTCGTCTTCATCAGCGTCTCGGCGGCCTGAATCGACTGCCCCGGCTGCACGGCGTAGGGCTCCGCCGACATGACCTCCGCGACCTTCCGCGTGTCGAGCGAGCTGCCGCTGGTGTACAGCCCCATGAGCACGTCGCGGTCGGTGATCATTCCCAGCGCCTTGCCCGCGTCGTCCACCACCGCGACCGCGCCGATGTCGTGGTCCCACATGAGCTGCGCCGGCACCCGGAGCGCATCGGACGGCTGGCACGCGTAGACCCACTCCTGCATCACGTCTTCGACCTTCATGGTGACCTCCCCCGTCGAGTGAGCCGCGCTCCGGTTGCACCGGGCGTGCCCGACTCGACGAAGCGCCCGGGGTGTCGAAATACGGCGTGGCCCTCCTGATCAACGGGATGCGCAGGGCGTCGCTGATCGGCGACTGTGCTGCTCCTTCGCGGTGAGGTTCCACCGCGTGCTCCGGGGGGAGCTCATGCACCAGGCCACACTGACACTGCCAGCAGGCGGCGCGACGTCTCGTCGACTCGTGCCGCGCTCGTTCGTCGTCGTCCGCTCCGCCACGTCGAGGGAGGTGCGCCATGAGGGCTGAGAACGCGAAGCTCCTGGTCGTCGACGACACGAACTCCACCCGGGAGGTCATCTGCGAGGTGCTGCGCAGCGTGGGTGTCGGCTCCATCGACGAGGCGACCAACGGCGCCCTGGCGCTCGAGAAGTTCCTCGCCACGCCCTACGACGTGGTGATCACCGACTGGTACATGCCGCACGCCACCGGCATCGACCTGCTCAAGGCCATTCGCCGCATGCCCGAGCGCAGCGCCACGCCGGTGATGATGGTGACCGGTGAGGTGACGACCCGGCGCGTGGTGGAGGCCATCGAGGCCGGCGCCAACGCCTTCATCGCCAAGCCCTTCATCACGCCGGCCCTGCCCGAGAAGCTCCTGGCCATCGTCGCCGCGCTCGCGCCGGTGACCGACTTCACGCCGGAGCCGCGCCTGGCCGGGAGCCTGCGCATCGCCAACGCCCTGGCGCTGTACCGCGCGCGCCTCGCGTGAGGGGGGGGCCGGGTCGCTCGTCGCGTCACGCCCGGCGCCGGCTCGGCCTTGATCGAGCGAGCATCGCCGCCGTGAGGTAGGCTCGGCAGCTCGCGTGGCCCAGGAGGGGCCCCGCGTGTCGCGCGTACTGCCCCATGACGAACTCCCTGGTCGATCTCCTGCTCGCCGCGGTCGCGCGCTCGCCCGACAAGCTGGCCCTGCGCCGGCAGCACGCGGCCTGGCGCTACGGCGAGCTCGCGCAGGGCGCGGCGGCGGCCTCGGCCGTGGTGCGCGCGGCGGGCCTGGTACCCGGTGACCGCGTCGCGCTGCTCTTCCGCAACAGCCCCGAGTACGTGGCGTGCTTCTACGGCGCCCTGGCCGAGCGGCTGGTGGTGGTGCCCTTGAACGTGCAGGAGCGCGCGAGCGTGCTGGCCAACCAGATCGCGCACGCCCAGGCGCGCCTGGTGCTGGGCGACCCGGCGCACCCGGAGTGGCGAGCGCTGAGCGAGGCCGTCGGGCCGGGCACCGCGCTGCGGGCGGTCCCCGCGCTCGACACCGAGACCTCCGCCGCCGCCTTCGCCGCGTCGCTGGGCGAGACCCCTGGGGCGCCCGTCGTCTCGCCCGTGGTCGCGCGCGACGAGCTGGCGATGCTGCTCTACACCTCGGGCACCACGGGCCGCCCCCGGGCCGTGATGCTCAGCCACGGCAACCTGGTCGCCAACACCCGCACCATCGTCGACTACCTCGCGCTCGGGCCGGCCGACGTGGGGCTCACGGTGATGCCCTTCCACTTCTCCTACGGCAACTCCGTCTTGCAGACGCACCTGGCCGCCGGCGCCACGCTGCTGCTCGAGGACAACCTCGCGTACCCGCTGGTGGTGCTGCGCCGCCTGCAGGAGGAGCGCGTCACCGGCTTCTCGGGCGTGCCCTCGACCTACGCCATCCTCCTCTCGCGGTGCCGCCTCGAGGACTTCGACCTGCGCGCGCTGCGCTACCTCACCCAGGCGGGCGGCGCGATGCCGCGCGCGGCCATCCAGCGGGTGCGCGAGCTCGTGCCCGGGGCGCGCTTCTTCGTCATGTACGGGCAGACCGAGGCCACCGCCCGCCTCACCTACCTCCCGCCCGAGGAGCTCGACGCGCGCCTGGGCTCCGTGGGCCGGCCCCTCGCGGGCCTCGAGGTGGAGCTCCGCGGCCCCGAGGGCGAGCGCCTGCCGCCCGGGCAGGTCGGCGAGCTGTGCGTGAGGGGGCCCAGCGTCATGCTGGGCTACTGGCGCGACGAGGCGGCCACCCGTGAGGTCCTCGTCGACGGCTGGCTGCGCACCGGCGACCTCGCCCGCCGCGACGAGGCGGGCTGCCTCTACATCGAGGGGCGCTCGGTGGAGATGATCAAGGTCGGCTCCTTCCGCGTCAGCCCGCAGGAGGTCGAGGAGGTGCTCGTGGCGCTCCCGGGCGTGGCCGAGGTCGCCGTGACCTGGACGCCCGACGAGCTGCTGGGCCAGGCGGTGAAGGCCGTGCTCGTGCTGCGCGAGGGCGCCGCGCTCGACGAGCACCAGGTGCGCGCCCACTGCCGGGCCCAGCTCGCCGCCTACAAGGTGCCTCGCGTGGTGACCTTCGCGCGCGAGCTCCCGCGCACCTCGAGCGGCAAGGTGCAGCGCTACAAGCTGTCGGGCGACTTCCCCGCCGCCGGCGGCTGAGCGAGCGTGGCTACACCTCGGGCTTCCCGTCGCCCCGCGGCGCCGCGCCGGGCCGCTGGTAGGGGTGCCCCTTGAGCTTGCGGGCCAGCATCGCGCCGCGCCACGAGAGGTAGGCCTTGTTGAAGCGGACGATCTCCGTCTTGTCGAAGACGGGGTTGTTCGCGCCGGTGAGCGACGAGAGCGCCAGCAGCTGCTCGGCGACGCTCACCGGGCAGCCGTGCAGGCGCAGGTGCGTGTCACCCTTCGACATCGCCACCCGCGCCGTGACCTGGGCCATCTTGGCGT
Source organism: uncultured Archangium sp. (assembly GCA_964449625.1). Lineage (GTDB taxonomy): Bacteria > Myxococcota > Myxococcia > Myxococcales > Myxococcaceae > Archangium_A. The sequence continues at coordinate 3,802 of CAYUZK010000228.1, read as the reverse complement.
AGATGTCGTCGTGCTCGGCCGCGTGCGGGTCCTTCGTCTCGCGCGGCTGGTAGGTGCTCTCGACCGAGGCCGGGCGCCCGTGCAGCGTGCCCCGCCACGTGGCGCAGTCGCCGATGAAGACGACCTGGTCGCCCTCCTTCGCGTCGATGGGCCCGTCGTAGGCGCCGAAGACGACGTGCAGCCGCCGCCGCGCCAGCTTGGCGTCGAGCTGCCCGTCGAAGACGCGGAGGATCTCGATGGCCTCCTCGATGGCCCCCGGGCAGCCGCCCCAGCAGTAGTCGGTGAGCTCCTTGTCTGGCGGCGGGCCCGCGTAGGCGGTGATGCCGGTGCCCTCGAAGTACTTCTCGACGCGCACCAGCCCCACCTGGAAGCCCTTCGCCCGCGCCTTCGCCTCGTCGAGGCTCACGTCGCCGGCCAGCGTGATGTCCGCCAGGTCGATGGGCCCGAAGCCGCGCTTCGCCGCGAGCGCGATGTGCTCCACCGTGGCCGGGTCAACCCCGATGAGCTGGCAGCACACCGCGTCGATCGCGGGCTGGTTGTTGCCGACGACGATGAGGCCCAGCGCGCGCGGCACCGGCGTCAGCATGCGCCCCTCGCCGGCGATGACGGCGTCGATGACGATGAGCTTCGGCTGCACCACGTACTGCAGGTCGGCCACCTTCTCGTTGAGCCGGTGGTCGTGGTCGATGAGCCGGTGCCGGTCGTCCTGGATGCCGATGTAGTTCTTCATCGAGAACGTCACCGTCGTCCACGGGTGCGACTTGAACTTGGGCACGTTGACGAAGAAGTCGGCGCGCGCCACCGGCTCGGGGGTGAAGAGCGAGTCGCGCAGGCGCCCCGCGTGCGTGAGGGGGATCTCCACCTGCACCTCCTCCTCGAAGAGCGAGCGCTTGACCCCCAGGCGCGCCAGCATCGCGTCGTAGCCCGCGTGCTCGAAGACGTACCGCGTGGGGATGGTGATGCCGCAGCGCTCGCCCACGGTGAGGTCCGTCATGCCGGCGTCGCGGTCCTGCAGCGCGAGCAGCACGCCCTCCATCACCTCAGGCCGGGTGTACGCGTGCTGGAACAGCGGCCCCGCGGCGACGAGGTTGGGCTTGCACAGCGTGCGGCCCGAGGGGCGGAGGTCGAGCGCCTCCATCGACTCCCGCACCCGCCGCCGCACCGCCTGGGCGTCATAGTCGGGGCAGCTCCACAGGAAGACGGTCGGCGTCGCGGCGGTGGGCTTCACGCCGCGAGGGTAGCGCAGGTCGGGTCAGTACAGCGACGCCCCGCGGCCGCTCGAGCGCAGCGACTCGGTCTTCATCTGCTTGACCGCCTCGCGGCGCTGGGCCGGCGCGGCCGACGGCGCCGAGGTCGAGAGCCCGAAGATGTTGGAGTTGACGGTCCGCTCCTCCTGCATCGCCTCGGCGCCGGCGACCTCGTCGGCCTCGAAGAAGATGGCGTCGTTGGCGCGCAGCACCTTCTGCGCACCGCCGAAGTCGCCGCGGTCGATGGCCTCGGCCGCCTTCTGGTAGTTGACCGCCGCGCGGGCCTTGCTCGCCTGCACCACCGCGGTCTTGTCGCGGCGCGCGCGGGCCAGGGTCGTGTCGTCGGTCACCATCGCCGAGAGGCTCAGGCGCGCGTCGGCCGCGCGGTCGACGAGCAGGTCGGTGTAGGCGAGCTGGAAGCCCGCCACGTCGAAGGCGCCGGCGTGGGTGCCGGGCGTCGCCGAGAGGTGCACCACCAGCTTCTCGACCTGCCGCGCCGAGAAGTCGGGGAGCGTGATGGTGACGGTGTCGCCCACGCGGTGCACCGGCCGGCCGTACACCTCGACGAAGCCGACGCCCGGCGGCAGCGTGAAGCTCAGCGACGCCGTGCGCGCCACCATGGTGCCCGCCTGCTGGAGGTCGCGCTCGAAGAGGGTGGCCATGGCGCTCGAGTCGCTGATGAAGCCGTAGCTGCCGCCGCCCACGTCGGCCAGCCGCTGCATGAGGTCTTCGTTGAAGTCGGCGCCCACGCCCAGGGAGGTGACGGAGACGCCGCTGTCGCGGATGCGGCGCACGATGTTCGCCAGGCCGTTGGGCGAGGTGATGCCGACGGTGGGTTGGCCATCGGACAGGAGCAGGAGCCGGTTCACCCGGAAGTCGCTGCGGGCGCGGTTGATGTGCGCCTGCCCCGCCGCCAGGCCCTCGCCGATGTTGGTGCCGCCCTGGTCGACGATGTTGGCGATGTACCGCTTGAGGCGGACCTTGTTCTCGGGCGTGGCGAAGACGCCGCCCATGGCGCTCACGTCGCTGCCGTAGTGCACCACCGAGAGGCGATCATGCTCGTCGAGCAGGTCCACCAGGCGCGCGGCGGCGCGGCGAGCGTGGTCGATCTTCGCGCCCGACATCGAGCCGGAGCGATCGATGACCACCGCCAGGTTCACCGGCGCGCGCCGGGCGCCCGCCACGTCCACCGCGCTCACCTCGAGGGTGGCGAAGACGTCGCTGGTGCCGGGCGAGAGGTAGGGGTGTGAGAGGCGCCCGGTGAGCGAGAGCGACCCCGGCGTGCCGGTCGGCACTGGCGTGGGCGTCGGCGTCGGGGGTGGCGTCACCACGACGGGTCCGGGGGGAGGCGGCGCGACCGTCGGGGCCGGCGGACTCAAGCGCGGCAACCCGATGACGACGGCGAGGAGGAGGAGGACTGCCGCGGCACCCAGGAAGACGCTCGTGCGGTTCATAGTCGGGCTGGAACGAGCGGCCGCGCAAACGGATCTCCCGGGCCGACATTCACGGTAAACCGCCAGCGAATCAGCGGTTTTCCGTGAGGGGTGGCCCCATGAGCGAGCGCGACGAGCGGGAAACGACGAGCCTGAGCCTCGAGGTCGAGGTCCAGGGCGAGGCGACGAGCGGGCGCGTCGAGCTCCCGGCCCAGGTCGAGGGGCGCTACGCGGTGCCGGAGGGGGTGACCGACCCGGAGCTCGCCCGCGGAGGCATGGGGCGCGTGCTGACGCTCCTCGACACGCACCTGCAGCGCGAGGTGGCGGTGAAGGAGCTGCTCTTGGAGCACACGGCGGGGCGCTCCTCGACGGGGCCGCTGCTCGAGAACCTCTTCGTCCGCGAGGCCCGCGTGCTGGCGCGCCTCGAGCACCCGGGCGTGGTGCCCGTCTACGAGCTGGGCCGCCGCGCCGACGGCACGCCGTTCTACGCCATGCGCCGCATCCGGGGCCGGACGCTGGCGAAGGCGCTGGAGGCCTGTGCGTCGCTCGACGAGCGGCTCGCGCTCCTCTCGCACTTCATCGACGTGGCGCAGACCGTCGGCTACGCGCACAGCCGGCGCGTCGTGCACCGCGACCTGAAGCCCGACAACGTCATGGTGAGCCGCTTCGGCGAGACGCAGGTCATCGACTGGGGCCTGGCCGTGGTCGACGGCGAGGTGCCCGAGGGCGGCGTCACCGCCGGCACGCCCGCCTACATGGCGCCGGAGCAGGCCGCGGGCACCTTCGTCGACCCGCGCAGCGACGTGTGGGCGCTCGGCGTGATGCTCTACGAGCTGCTCGCGGGCCGGCTCCCCTGGGCCGAGGGCGACGCCTCCGCCGTGCTCGCTGCCGTGCGCACCGCGCAGGTGCCGCCGCTGCGGTCCGTGGAGCCGCACGCGCCGCCGGCGCTCCTGGCCGTCGTCGAGCGCGCGCTCCAGGCCGACCCAGCGCGCCGCTTCCCCGACGCGGGGGCCCTCGCCGACGCGCTCGAGGCGGCGCAGCGCGCCCGCGCGCCCAGGCCCGTCGGCTGGTGGCTCCTCTCGGGTGGGCCTCAGGACGAGCGCTGGCGGCGGGTCGCCGCCA
>CAYUZK010000227.1:0-9959 GCA_964449625.1 uncultured Archangium sp. | reverse complement strand
GAGGCCGCCGAGAACACCATCAAGTCGAAGCTGCAGGGCACCGTGGCGCCGCAGAACCGCAACCTGGTGGACAGCACCGTCACCGCGCGCGTGCGCGACATGCAGGTGGCGCTCAACAACGTCTTCACCCCCGGCACGCCCAACCGCCAGTTCCTCGAGGGCAAGCAGCCGGCGAGCATCACCGTCATCGGCTCGCTCTCGGGCTCGAACCCCATCGTCTACGAGGTGACGCAGCCCGGGAAGGAGCCCCGCTACTACTCGCGCGGCTGGTCCGGCGGCTTCGCCGAGCTGCCGAAGGCTCCCGCGCAGGTGGTGATGCGCGCGCAGGTGACGCTCGAGCCGAAGGGCCTGCGCATGGACTACCCGGCCTGGAAGAACAGCGCGCTCGCCGGGCAGCTCACCACCATCACCGAGGGCTGACCGCGCCTCACTGGCGGCGCAGCACGGTGCCGCCGCTGCCGACGAAGAAGAGCCCCTCCTCGTCCTTCACCCCCGCGTAGAGGACGACCCGCGTCACGTCGGGCAGGGCATCGACCCAGGTGGAGGACACGCGCCGGAAGACGGTGCCGGCCTCCCCGACCGCCCACATCGAGGCGCCGTCCGGCACGAGGCCCTCGAAGCTCAGGGAGTCCAGGCCTGACACGGGCTCCGCGGTCAGCGCGTCGCCGACGCGGCGGAAGACGCCGCCGAAGGACGAGGCCACGACGAGGTCGCCCGACGAGAGGAAGGCGGCGGCGCGGAGATCGTGCACGCCCTGGCAACTGAGCGGCGCCGCGACGGGGGTGAACTGCCCGTCGGCCGGCGTGTAGCGCAGCACGGAGCACCCGAGGCCCGCGATGATGAGCTCGATGGCGCGGCCCTGCGCGTCCTTGCGCAGCGCCAGGGCCTGGGTGATCGGCGTGCCCTGCGGGAGCGGGATGACGCGCCAGGCGCCCGAGAGGAGGTCCTTCTCGAGCAGGCTGGAGTGCCCGAGGGCCCAGACGCGCGTGGCGTCGAGCGCGACGGCCTCGAGGGTCTCCGCCGTGAGCCCGATGGCCTCGAAGCCCCAGGTGCCCCACCGACGCACCATGACCGTGCCGCGATCGCCGACGGCGTAGACCTCCCCCGCGGAGCGCGCCGCCACGCCGTTGAGCGCCGCGGTGGTGGAGGCGCCCAGCTCGTCAGTCAGCCACGCGCCGTTCTGCCGGCGCACGCGCGCGCCCTTGTCGCCGACCGCGAAGAGGCGGCCCTGGCCCAGGGAGGTCACCGCCAGCAGGTCGGCGCTCACCGGCTTGCGCCCGCCCCGCGCCGCGAACGGGGAGCTGCTGCCGACGCCGCCGCGGTACCACAGGCCCCCGTTGTTCCCGGTCACCACCAGCGTGCCGACGTCGGGCACCCAGGCGTTGAAGAGGCTGGTGCCCGCGGGGAGCTGCACGAGGCTCTGCAGCGTCGCGTTCCGGCGCACGATGACGCGCCCGGCCTCCGAGACGGCTACCGAGTACGTGAGCGCGTTGACCGCGTCGTAGAAGCCCGTGACGCCGGTGAGGTGCTCCGTCACCCCCGGGAAGGGGATGACCGACCAGCTCCCGCCCCGCTGGAGGAAGGTGCCGCCCTCCCCCACCGCGAAGACGGTGTTGGACACGGTGTCACCCCAGATGGCCGTCAGGTCCTGCGCCGTGCCGGTGTTCTCGGGCACGCAGGTCGGCGGCAGCGTGCCGACGCTGCAGCGCACCACGAGCCCGGCGCGGCCAGACAGGTACACCTCCTCCTGGCTGAACATGATGGCGACGCCCGTGAGGCCCGAGGTGGCGCCGGTGGGGTAGCCCGCCCACGTCGCGCCGTCGCGCACGTAGAGTTGACCATTGGCGCCCACCGCGTAGGCCCGGTTCGAGTCACACGCGACGTCGGCCAACGCCGTGGTGGAGCCGACGCTCTCCTCCGTCCACTCGCCGCCGACGCGCCGAAGCACGGTACCCGCCTCCCCGACGGCGTAGAGCCTGGAGCCCAGCCCACACGACGCGAGCGCCCGCATGCGGCGGCCCGGCGTGGCGCGCACCTCGTAGACCCAGGGCCCCAGCGCGTAGCGCACGATGTTGCCCAGCCCGTCGAGCACCCAGTAGCTGCTCGTCAGCTCGCCGGCGATGTCCACGAGGTCGGCGCCGAGGGGCGTGGGGCTCTCCCAGACGAACTCCGACGTCACCACCGCGCCGGTGAGGCACGCCGGCACGTCGACGTCGTCGGGCTGCGCCGCGAGCGTGGGGCAGGCGCCGCTCTCCACACAGGCCTGGAGCCCGTCGAGGGTGCACAGCTGCGTGCTGGGCGTGCAGGCCCCGGGGCAGCGCTCGACGCAGTCGGCCGTCTCGCCCGAGGCCACGCAGTCGGCGCCGGGCGGGCACACCACCACGGTCTGCTGCCAGGCGGGGCAGACGCCGGCGGCCCGGCACGTCTCGACGCCCCCGCTGGCGCAGCGCGAGGCGCCCAGCGTGCACTGCACCGCGCAGGTGACGCCCTGCACGCAGGCGCCGCTGACGCAGGCGAGCGGCTCGGTGCACGCCGCGGCCGCGCAGCACGGCTGCCCCTCCCCGCCGCAGGCCACGCAGAGCTGCGCGCTGCCGCAGCTCGCGCCCACGTCGCAGGTGGACATCGCGCAGCACGGCTGCCCCGGCGCGCCGCAGAGCTTCGTGGTGAGGCCGCCGCACGAGGCGGCGAGGCAGAGCAGGAGCGGCGCGAGCAGACGCATCGACGGCGCACCATAGCCGGTGCGCGGGGCGCTCAATCGCGCTCGGTCACCACCGCGGTGCCGCCGGTGGCGATGGCCAGCTGCGTACCCGGCGTGAGGTGATCGCGCCGCACGTAGCCCAGGGCCAGCCCCTGGCCGCGCTGGGGGCTCTTCACCACCGACGTCACCCAGCCCACCTTGGCGTCGGCCAGCCGCAGCTCCGTCTTCGGCTCGGGCAGCGCGTCGCCCAGGAGCAGCGGCACGAGCTTCTTGTTCATCTGCCCGCGGTAGGTCGCGCGCGCGATGACCTCCTGGCCGATGTAGCAGCCCTTCTTGTAGTGAATGGCGTGGTCCAGGTTCGCCTCGAGGGGAATGGTCACCTCCGTCATGTCGACGCCGTAGAGCGGCACCGCGCGCTCCACGCGCAGCACCTCGGCCGTCGCCGGCGACACCGTGGGCAGCGCCCCGAGGGCGGCGCGCACCGCGTCGAGCTGCGCGCGCTGCACCAGCACGTCGACCCCCTCGAGGAACGAGGCGAAGGTGCCCTCCACCAGCGCGGCCGGCAGCGTCGCGGCGAGGGCCTTCGCCCCGGGGCCCACGAGGCCGAGGAGCGCGAGCTGTGGGGCGTCGAGCAGCTCGGCGTCTTCGCTGATGAGGTACTTGTTCAAGAAGTCCTTCACGGTGGCGCCGCGACCCGGGCCGGTGTCGAGCACCAGATCGTCGGCGCGGCGCAGCACGCGCACGTCGCCCACCATGCCGCCCTTCACCGTCAGCACCGCCGCGTAGCAGCTCGCGCCGGCGGCGAGGCCCTCGACGTCGTTGGTCACCATGCCCTGCAGGAAGCTGACGGCCTCGGGCCCGGTGACGCGGAGCTGCTCGCGCGCCGACAGGTCCACCAGCGCGCAGGTCTCGGTGGCCGCGCGGTACTCGCTCTCGATGGCTTCGGGGGCCGACATGACTGGCTCTCTACCGGCCTCGCCGCCGGAATGCAGCCGCCGGGCGTGAAGGGCTCGCAAACGAGAAAGGCGCCCACTCGGGGCGCCTCCACGTGAACCGGGCTCGGAGGAAGGCTCAGTCGCCGCGCTTCTTGGTCAGCTCGCCGATGGCTTTCTCCATCTGGGAGAGCATCGAGGAGACGACCTGTCGGCCCGCCAGCCGCCAGCCGACCGCCTTCTTGATGGCGTTGAGCTGGCCCTCGTCGAGGTCGCCCGACTCCGCGAGCTTGTTGAAGGCCTCCATGCCCGCGTCGAGGTCGGCCTTCTTCGCGTAGTTCTGGTCGAGCATCTTGAGGAGCGCGTCCTTGTCGCCGCCGCTCACGTCCTTGAGCGCGTCGCGCGCGCCGTCGAGCACAGCCTTGAGCCCGGGCGACGGGGTGGCCGTCGCGGCCTGGAAGGAGCTCGCCGCCGGCTGGCCCGTCGCGGCCGAGCTGGTCGACGCGGTCGAGGGCTGCGAGCTCGAGACCTGCGTCGTGGAGGGGGCGACAACACGGGGCGCGCCAGAGCGAATGGTCGTCATGGGGGCATTATCGCATCAACCGGGCCGAAGATGCGCGGCGGACTGATCCGCCATGCATTCCAGCCGCTTGCCGGGGGCTCCCCGCCGCTCGCTGTAAGCGGAATTTTCACCGCCTCCCCGGGCCGAGCGGGGACTTCTTGCACCATGAGCCCCGCCGGGGGGTGATGCAGCGCATGCGCTCCGTGCTCCTCGTGTCGCTCGTCGTCCTGCTGCAGGCCTGCCCGTCTCCCGGCGGGGTCGAGGGCCCTCGAGGCGACCCTGGGCCAGCGGGGCCCGCCGGGGCGCAGGGTGAGCCCGGGCCGCAGGGGCTCCCGGGTCCGAAGGGGGATCCTGGAAGCGACGGCGCGGCCGGCGCGACGGGCCCCCAGGGGCCAGCGGGACCGCAGGGCGTGCAGGGGCCCGCGGGCGCGGTGCTGGTCGTCGACGGTGGCGTGGTGGTGGGGCCGCCGGGCAGCGCGGTGGTGGTGACCGCGGTGACCGCGGGCGGGGCGCCGTGCCAGTACGGCGGCGTGCGCGTGACGCAGCTCTCCGACGGGGGCGTCAGCCACGTCTGTCACGGGGCGCCGGGCGCCACGGGGGCCGCTGGCGCTCCCGGCGCGACCGGGCCGCAGGGGCCCACCGGCGCCGCGGGCGCGTCCTTGACGGCTACCGTCCTACCGGTGCTGAGCGCCCAGTGCGCGACCGGCGGCGTGCTCGTGGGCTTGCCCGACGGGGGGAGCCTCGCGGTGTGCAACGGCGCGCAGGGCGTGGCGGGGCCCCCCGGGCCGACGGGCGCGACGGGGAGCGCGGGCCCGCAGGGCGTCGCGGGGCCCGCCGGGCCGACGGGCGCCGCGGGGCCTGCTGGACCGACCGGAGCCCTTGGGCCCGCGGGGCCGATGGGGCCCGCCGGCGCGGTGCTCTACCTCGACGGCGGCGTGGTGCTGGCGCAGGCCGCCGAGGCGCGGCCCGTGCTCCTCGGGTACACGACCTTCGTCACCACCGGGAACCTGGGCGGGCGGGTGGTAGCGAACCAGCGCTGCGCCGCCGAGTTCCCCGGCTCGCACCTGTGCACCCAGACGGAGTTCCGCTCCGCGCGCTCGCCGCTCGCGCCCCCGGCGCCCGGCGCCTTCCTCGACTTCGCCGCGGCCTCCACCTCGCTGGAGCCGGACCCCTCCCCGCCCTGCAACAACTTCACGAGCACGACGAGCGCCTACAACGCGGCCGTGGCCCTGCCCTCCGGCGTCACCGCGACGTACAGCAGCTCCATCCCCAACTGCTCCTCCACCGCGCCGCTCGCCTGCTGCAGCTCCCCCTCGGTGGTGCGCCTGCGCGGGTACACGACCTTCGTCACCACCGGGAACCTGGGCGGGCGGGTGGTAGCGAACCAGCGCTGCGCCGCCGAGTTCCCCGGCTCGCACCTGTGCACCCAGACGGAGTTCCGCTCCGCGCGCTCGCCGCTCGCGCCCCCGGCGCCCGGCGCCTTCCTCGACTTCGCCGCGGCCTCCACCTCGCTGGAGCCGGACCCCTCCCCGCCCTGCAACAACTTCACGAGCACGACGAGCGCCTACAACGCGGCCGTGGCCCTGCCCTCGGGCGTCACCGCGACGTACAGCAGCTCCGTCCCCAACTGCTCGTCGACCGCGCCGCTCGCCTGCTGCGACTGAGCCCTGGCGCTCACGAGGCGCCGCGCGCGGCCCGCGCCTCGACCCAGCGGCCGGTGGAGAGCACCAGCACCACCAGCCCCAGCTCGCAGGCCACGGCGCCGAGCGCGATGACGTCGGCCAGCGACGCCGCCGCCTGCTGCGCGAGCGCCGCGAGGCCCACCGGCACGAAGGCCGCCGCGAAGGCCCCCGCGTGGTACGCGAGGCCCATGGCCCGCCCGCGCACGGCCGCGGGAAAGAGCGTGGCGAGCAGCAGCGGCGTCACGCCCGAGGTGCCCGCCCCGAGCAGCCCGCCGAGGAAGGCCCCGGCCGCCAGCCACTCGCGCCCCGCCCAGCCGACGTAGAGCGGCACCGCGGCCACCACGAGGAGCGCGGGCACCGCGAGCACCCACCGCAGCGGCACCCGCGTCGCCGCGTACCCGCACGCTGCCGCGCCCAGCAGCATGCCCACGTTGAAGAGCGCCACCAGCGGCGCCTGCGTCACGCCGGTGAAGCCCAGCTCCCGCTGCAGCAGCGCCGGGTAGAGGCCGAAGAGCGCGTAGTACCCGCCGAAGGCGAGCGCGAGGTAGCCCGAGGCCCACGCGAGGCGGCCCAGGAGCGCGCGGTCGAAGGCGGCGCGCGGCGCCTGGGCCTCGCGGGGCGGGCGCGGCGCCTCCTTCACCAGGAAGCGGATGGGGAGCACCAGCAGCGCCGGCGCGGCCGCGAGGAGGAACAGCCCGCGCCACCCGATGACGGGCAGGAGCCAGCCGGTGACGACGGCGGCGAGGAGGTAGCCCACCGCCCAGCTCCCCTGCAGGAGCCCCGAGGCGATGCCGCGGCTGCGCTCGGGCCACGACTCCATCACCAGGGCGCTGCCGGCCGTCCACTCCGCGCCCATGCCGAAGCCAAAGAGCGTGCGCAGCACCAGCACCACCGTGAAGGACGGCGCGAAGAAGACGAGCCCGTCGCAGAGAGAGAACCACGCGATGCTGGCCATGAGCGGCCCCTTGCGCCCCCAGCGGTCCGCCGCCCAGCCGGCGACCCAGCCGCCCAGCAGCCGCACCAGCAGCGTCAGCGTGAGCGAGAAGGTGGTGCTGACGAAGGTGACGCCGAACTCCTCGGCGATCTGCGGCATCACCAGCACGAAGAGCGTGAAGTCGAAGGCGTCGAGCAGCCAGCCGAGCCACGCCGCGCCCAGGGTGAGCCACTGCTGCCGCGACGGCTCGCGCCACCACGGTCCGCGCGCCACGTCCACGCCAGGCACCGTCAGCCCGCGACCGCCGCGGCCGCCTCGCGGGCCCGGGCGCGCCGGGCGAAGTCGAAGAAGGCCGGCGCCAGCCGCGCCGGCAGGTGCGCCACCTTGAGCGTCACCCGCGGGTGCGCCGGGGCCCACACCAGGAAGAGCTCCTCGAGGAACTCCTCGCCCAGCTCGGCGACGCCGGTGAAGTCGAGCGTCACCTCGCCAGCCTCCACCTCGAGGAGCAGCAGCCGCGCCGAGAGCCGGAAGTGGGAGCCGGCGCTCGCCACCTCGAGGCGCGTACGCAGCGGCGCGGCCGGGCGCTCGTAGCGCGCCGCCCGGGCCTTGCCCGTCACCACCAGGCGCCCCGCGGCCACCTCGCGCCGGAGCTGCTTGTGCACGGCCTGCCGCGACACGCCCGCTGCCCGCGCCAGCTCGGTGCTGGACACCCGCGGCGCCTGCGCGAGGAGGCGCTCGAGGAGCTCGTTGACGATTCCCGCCATGCGCGCACCGTACCGGGCCCGGGCGCGCCCGCAATTTCGCGGCCCTGGGCGCTGGTCAACCGAGCCAGCGGTTGACCAGGCACCCTGTGGGTTGTCGATTCACCACGCCCGGCGATTTTTCCCGCGGCTCTGTATAGAAGCCGCGCCGTGTCTTCCGAAGCCCCCGCCCGCCCGTCCCCCGCCGCGCTCGCCACCCTGCTCGGCTCCTCCGTCGCCCTGACGGGCCTCGCCATCTACCAGTGGCTCGAGCTGCTCGAGGTGCGCGCCGGCCGCCTGCCAGCCTGCGCCGTCAACGAGACGCTCAACTGCGCCGCGGTGTGGAACTCGCCCTTCTCCCACGCCACGCACGAGCTGCTCGGCGTGCCGGTGGCGGGCCTGGGCGTGCTGTGGGGCGTCGTGGCGGTGGCGCTGTCGGCGCTGGTGGCGCTCAAGGGCACGGGCCCTGCCGGCGCCCCCTTCGTCGGGGGCATCAAGCTGTGGGCCATCGCTGGGGTGCTGTCCACCGTCACCTTCATCGCGGCGTCGCTGTCGGCGCGCGCGGTGTGCCTGACCTGCATGGGCACCTACTTCCTCGTCGCGGGCTTCTCGGTGGGGGCCCTGTGGCTGCTTCAGCCGCGCGACCTCCCCGCCGCTCGCGAGCTGGGCGCGGCCGCGGGCTGGTGCCTGGTGCTGGCCGTGCCGGTGTTCCTGATCCTCCTCATCCCCGGGGGGCGCACGCCGAAGGGTGACGCGCCGAAGGTGCCGGTGGTGCGCACGCCGTCGGACCCCAACAGCGTCGAGGCGATGTTCGAGGCGATGCCCGAGCAGGAGAAGCTCACCACCGCGTGGGCGCGGGCGGAGTGGCTCAAGGGCGAGCAGAAGGACGTGTCGATGTACCCCGTGCGCGCGCGCCGCGGCCCCGAGAGCGCGAAGGTGAAGCTGGTGGAGTTCACCGACATCCTCTGTGGGCACTGCGCGCAGTTCGAGCAGCTCGTGACGGAGCTCGAGCGCGTGGCGCCCCCGGGCAGCGTCTCGGTCGAGGCGCGGTACTACCCGCTCGACTCGGAGTGCAACCCGATGATGAAGGCCACCGCGAAGGACGGCGTGCGCTGCTACGGGGCGAAGCTGCAGCTGTGCCTCGAGTCGCACCCGAAGTTCTCGCAGATCCGCCACGAGCTCTTCGCGAACCAGCAGCGCCTCGACCAGGGCGTGATGATGGCCATCGCCACCCGCTACGGCGCCGAGCCGATGGTGATCAACGCGTGCATCGCCTCCGAGGACACCGCGGCCCGGCTCAAGCAGGACATCGAGTACGCCGCGAAGTACGGCATCCAGGGCACGCCGATGGTGATCCTCAACGGGCGCGAGACGCCGCCGGCGCCGGCCTTCCTGCTGGGCATGATCCTCTCGGGCGGCGACGTCGACGCGCCCTTCTTCAAGCGCCTGCCGCCGCCGCCGGCCGAATGAGCGACGAGAAGAAGCCCTTCCACTCCCCCTTCGCGGCCCTGGGGGCCCTGCGCGACGCGCTGCCGCCGGGCACCCCGAAGGTCGAGAAAGAGAAGAAGCCGCCGCCGCGCGCGGTGGTGCGCCTCGAGCGCGCCGGCCGCCGCGGGAAGGAGGTCACCATCGTCGAGCACCTCGCGCTCCCGCCGGCCGAGCGCGAGGCGTGGCTCAAGGCCCTCAAGGCGGCCCTGGGCTGCGGGGGCGCGCTCGAAGACGAGGCGCTGGTGCTGCAGGGCGACCTCCGCGGGCGCGTGGGGAAGTGGCTCGAGCAGCGCGGGGTGAAGAAGGTCACCGTCGCCTGACGCGGGGCCGGCCGCGCGAAGCGGACGCCCCGAGCCGCTCGTGCGCGACACCCCGGACGCGAGACACGAGCCGCGCGGACCGAGGTGAGGCTGGGCCCCGGCTGAACTCACGGAGCGCTCCCGGCAGCGCGCTCGGGCTACGGGCGCTTCTTGAAGCCGCCGGAGCCCTTGGGCGCCATGCGACCGCTGCTGCGCGAGGCGCTGTCTCCGGGCCGCGACGAGAAGCGACCGCTGGGCTTCTTGAAGCCGCCGGAGGCGCCACCGCTCCGCTCGCCGAAGCGCGGGGCCCGCTCGCCGCCGGGGCCTTCGCTCCGCGGCCCGCCGGAGAAGCGCGGCCGGTCGCCGGCGCCCGGCTTGTCGCCGAAACGGGGCTTCTTGTCGGAGCCCGGCTTGTCGCCAAAGCGAGGCTTCTCGCCCGAGCCCGCCTTGTCACCGAAGCGCCCCTTCTCCCCGAAGGCCGGCTTGTCACCGAAGCGCGGCTTCTTGTCGTAGGCCGGCTTGTCAATGAAGCGAGGGTTCTCGCCCGAGCCCGCCTTGTCACCGAAGCGCGGCTTCTTGTCGTACGCCGGCTTGTCACCAAAGCGCCCCTTCTCCCCGAAGGCC
>CAYUZK010000226.1:0-9971 GCA_964449625.1 uncultured Archangium sp. | reverse complement strand
GGGCGCCGGTGGCCGCACCGCGCGGCAGCACCTCGGCGGCCCGGCCGGCGGCGCGCGCGCCCGCGGGCGGCGACGGCACGCTCCTGCCCAACTACGGCCGCAGCAAGGGCCAGCCGGTGTACGGCGCCTCGGTGCAGGACCTCGAGTTCTACGCCAACGGCTGCCGGCGCACGCTGTCGGACCAGGGCAAGGCGCGCTGGCACGACAAGGAGCGCGTGCTGCTCGCGGCCATCGAGGCGGAGATCGATCGCCAGCGCGGGGGCGCCCCCGACGACGACGGCATTCCCCCGCCGTCAGACGCCGACGCGCCGCCCGACGACGCGCCGTTCTAAGGGCGCGCCCGTCAGGGCCCTCTGGGCGGCATGTCGGCCTGGCTCACCTCGCGCCAGACGGCGTCTTCGTGCGCGGCCGGCCGGCCCACGAGCAGCTCGTGCGGGCGGAAGTGGCCCTTGTAGGTGAGCGACGCGCAGTCCTGCACGCGGTAGCCGAGGTAGACGTGCTGGCAGCCGAGCTCCCGCGCGGCCTCCACGCACTGCAGCACGTTGCCGATGCCCGGGGAGAGCCGGGCGATGGCGGGGTGGTAGAAGAAGTACGCCGCCGAGAAGCAGTTGGGCGTCAGGTCGACGAGGCCCAGGGCCACGAGCTCGTCGCCGTCGTACCAGGCCATCTCCCGCCCGGTGGTGGAGGGGAAGGCGAACTGCGTGGCGTACTCGTCCTCGGACAGCTCGGTGGGCTCCCAGCCGCGCGCGTCTTCGCGGGTGGAGTGCCACTGCTGGTGCAGCGCGAGCCGGGCGGCGTCGATGCGCGGGCGGCCCAGCTCCACGCGGAAGCGGCGGCTGCGGCGGAGCGCCCGGCGCTGTGAGGGCGTGGGCACGAAGCGGTGCACGTCGAGGCGCAGGGAGTCGCAGGCGGTGCAGGGGCTGCACGCGGGCCGGAAGTAGGCGGGCCCGAAGCGCCGCCAGCCGCGCAGGAGCAGGCCCTCGAGCTCCACGGCCGAGACGTCCACCATCAGGCGGTACTCGAGCGAGGCCTTGAGCGCCGGCAGGTAGCTGCAGGCGCGGGGCTCCTCGATGAAGTGTCGCACCAACCGGGCCATGACGTGCGGCGCCATGTTGGCACAGGTGGAATGCCGGGGCCGCTCGCGTGTACAAAGCCGGCATGAGCGACGGGCCCTGGGACGCGAAGCTGAAGACCTTCCTGAAGAAGACGGGCGAAGACTTCAAGCGCTTCGGCGCTGAGGTGAAGGAGGAGGCGCAGAAGCTCCTCGTCGAGGTGCAGGACCCCGAGAAGCAGCAGAAGCTGCGCGAGGGGCTCAAGGACGTCGGCACCTGGGCGCGCAAGACGGCCGAGGAGGTGGCCACCCTCGTGGAGACGGGCGTGAAGAAGGCCGAAGGGGCCCTCTCCCGCGCGGCGGACGGCGTCACGCAGCCCGCCGAGCCGGCCGCGAAGGCCCGAGCGCCCGTGCCCGCGCCCGCGGCCACGCCGCCGTCGCCGCCCCCCGACATGGAGGAGGCCGCCCCGGCGCCCCGCCCCCGGAAGACGGTGGGGAAGGGCGCGGCGAAGAAGCGCGCCCCCGCGAAGGCCGGCGCAGCGCCGCGCAGGAAGAGCATCGGCAAGAAGGCGCCGCCCGCCGGGGAGTGACGTCCGTCAGGGCTCCCGGGCGGTGCAGGGAGGCCAAACAATCCGCCGTGGCGGCGCCGGGGCTGTGGTTGAATCGCCGGCCGTGAAACACGAGAGCGACAAGGGCCAGTTCAGCACCGACATCGGCCAGGACGTGCTGCGCGAGGCCCTCGAGAGCGTGGCGAAGCACGAGAAGAAGGGTGACGCGGCGGCTCCGGCTGACCCGCCCGAGGCAGCCCCGGCGGCCCCCGAGGCCCCGGCCGAGGCAGCGGCCCCGGAGGACCCGCGCGACGCGGAGCTCGAGTCGGCGAAGGCAGCCCTCGACCTGTCGCTGGCCAAGGGCCGCGAGCTGATGGGCAAGCTCAAGGAGGAGCACGAGAAGATGCTCCGGGCGGCGGCCGACCTGGAGAACTTCAAGAAGCGCGCGGCGAAGGAGAAGGAGGAGGTCCAGAAGTACGGGGTGGAGAAGCTCCTCAAGGACTTCCTGCCCATCTACGACAACTTCGGGCGCGCCCTCGACGCGGCGAAGGGCGAGGCCGACTTCGAGAGCCTCAAGAAGGGGGTGGAGATGATCCGCCGGCTCTTCGAGGACACGCTGGGCAAGCACGGGGTGAAGGCCTTCAGCGCGAAGGGCGAGCCCTTCGACCCCAACAAGCACGAGGCGATGTCGTCGATGGAGACGAGCGAGCTGCCGCCCAACCACGTGCACTCCGAGTTCCTGAAGGGCTTCACGCTGAACGACCGGCTCGTGCGGCCGGCCCTGGTGGTGGTGTCCAAGGCGCCCGCGGCGCCGCCCACTGAGCCGCCGACCGACACGCCGCCGTCCGACGGCGAGTCGCAGTGACGCTGGGCGGAACGAAACACTCTCGTTTGAGGGGGTCATGAGCAAAGTCATTGGAATCGACCTGGGCACGACGAACTCGTGCGTGGCGGTGATGGACGGCGGGGAGCCGGTGGTGATCCCCAACAGCGAGGGGAGCCGCACGACGCCCTCGATGGTGGGCTTCACCGAGAGCGAAGAGCGGCTGGTGGGGCAGATCGCCAAGCGGCAGGCCGTGACCAACCCCGAGAACACCGTCTTCTCGGTGAAGCGGCTGATGGGGCGCACCTTCGACTCGCCCGAGGCGAAGCGCGCGCAGTCCATGGTGCCCTACCGCGTGGTGGCCTCGGACAACGGCGACGCGTGGGTGGAGATCCGCGGCAAGAAGTTCAGCCCGCCCGAGGTCTCCTCGATGGTGCTCAACAAGATGAAGCAGACCGCCGAGGACTACCTGGGCGAGCCGGTGACCGAGGCGGTGATCACCGTCCCCGCGTACTTCAACGACGGGCAGCGCCAGGCCACCAAGGACGCCGGGCGCATCGCGGGCCTCACGGTGCTGCGCATCATCAACGAGCCCACGGCGGCGGCGCTCGCCTACGGCCTCGACAAGCGTGACGCCGCGGGCACCGAGAAGGTCGCCGTGTACGACCTGGGCGGCGGCACCTTCGACATCTCGATCCTCGAGCTGACGAGCGGCGTCTTCGAGGTCAAGTCCACCAACGGCGACACGTACCTGGGCGGCGAAGACTTCGACAACCGCGTCATCGACTGGCTGGCCGACCGCTTCAAGGAGGCCAACGCCGGGCTCGACCTGCGCAAGGACCGCATGGCCCTGCAGCGGCTCAAGGAGGGCGCCGAGCGCGCCAAGCACGAGCTCTCGTCGGCGACCGAGACCGAGATCAACCTGCCCTTCATCACCGCCGACGCCACGGGCCCCAAGCACCTGCAGGAGATGCTTGACCGCGCCAGCTTCGAGGAGCTGGTCAAGGACCTGGTCGATCGCTCCATCGAGCCGTGCCGCGTCGCCCTCAAGGACGCGAACCTCACCGCCCCGCAGGTGAACCAGGTGCTGCTGGTGGGCGGCATGACGCGCATGCCGGCCATTCAGGCCAAGGTGAAGCAGTTCTTCGGCAAGGAGCCGCACAAGGGCATCAACCCCGACGAGGTGGTGGCCATCGGCGCCGCCATCCAGGGGGCGGTGCTCAAGGGCGAGGTGAAGGACGTGCTCCTGCTCGACGTGACGCCGCTGTCGCTGGGCGTCGAGACGGCGGGCGGCGTCTTCACGAAGATCATCGACAAGAACACCACCATTCCCTGCAAGAAGTCGCAGGTGTTCTCGACGGCCACCGACAACCAGCCGCTGGTGAGCGTGCACGTGCTCCAGGGCGAGCGCGAGATGGCCGACGACAACAAGACGCTCTCGCGCTTCGAGCTGGTGGGCATCCCCCCGGCGCCGCGCGGCGTGCCGCAGATCGAGGTCACCTTCGACATCGACGCCAACGGGCTGGTGCACGTGTCGGCGAAGGACCTGGGCACCGGGCGCGTGCAGCAGGTGCGCATCGTGTCGAACTCGGGCCTCACCGAGACCGAGATCCAGCGCATGGTGACGGAGGCGCAGTCGAACGCCACCGGCGACAAGAAGAAGAAGGAGCTGGCGGAGCTGCGCAACAACGCCGACGGCCTCATCTACACCACCGAGAAGTCGCTCGAGGAGTACGCGAGCCTGCTGTCCGACAAGGACAAGGGCGAGATCAAGGTGGACCTGGAGAACCTCAAGAAGCAGCTCCTCACGCAGGATCCGGCGAAGATCCGCGACGGGCTCAAGCAGCTCGAGGGCAGCGCCTACCGCATCGCCGACGCCATCTACGCCGCGGAGTCCAAGCCGTAGGCATGGCCACCCGCGCGCCCCCGCTCACCTTCGAGTCGGTCGACGAGGAGGTCCGCTTCCTCCGGGGCCTGGTGTCGGTGCAGCGCCTGGCCGACGAGGTGCTCGAGGACTGCCTCGATCGCCAGCTCGGCCTCTCGGCGGCGGTCGACGTGTTCCTCTCGCAGTGCGCGCGCATGATCCACGCGCGGGGGGCCTTCGTGCAGCTGCTGGGCGCCGAGGGCCCGGTGCTGACGCGGGTGTGGGGCACGGAGTCCTTCGACGTCACCGCCTGGGCGGCCTACCGGGGCGCGGTGCCGTTGGGCGACGACCGCACCGTCTTCGTGGCCCCGCTCGACCTGGGGGCGACGCAGCTGGGCGCCATGGGCTTCCTCCTGCCGGGCCGCTTCGGCGACGGCGGCAAGCACGTGCTGGCGCTGGTCGAGGCGGTGGCGGAGATCCTCGACTCGGCGGTGCTCTCGTTCATCGCGCTGTCCGAGGGGCACACGCCGCTGGAGCGCCTCGAGGAGCTGGCCTCGCACGGCGAGTTCCGCCCCCGCGCGCGCCTGGGCAAGTACGAGCTGGTGCACCCCCTGGGCACCGGCGGCATGGCGCAGGTGATGGTGGCGCGCACGGTGAACCCGGGCGGGGTGTCGCGGCTGGTGGCGCTCAAGCGCATCCTCCCCAGCATCGCCGACGACGAGAACATCGTGGCCCAGTTCCTCGACGAGGCGAAGCTGGGCATGCGCCTCAACCACCCGAACCTCATCACCATCTACGACTTCGGCAACGCGTCGGGCAGCTTCTTCATCGCCATGGAGCTCATCAAGGGCGTGGACCTCGACCACGTCATCTACTGGCGCCACGGCCCGCTGCAGCCGTCGCTCATCTCGGCGCTGCTGGTGCAGGCGCTCGAGGGGCTGCACGCCGCGCACGAGCTCGCCGGCGACGACGGCAAGCCCATGGGGCTGGTGCACCGCGACCTCTCGCCGCACAACCTCATGTGCGGCTTCGACGGCCGGGTGAAGGTGCTCGACTTCGGCGTGGCGAAGATGAGCGACCAGCGCACCGTGACGCTGCCGGGCATCGTCAAGGGCAAGCCGCTCTACATGTCGCCCGAGCAGGCCACGGCCGAGCGCCTCGATCGCCGCAGCGACCTCTTCTCGATGGGCCTCATCCTCTACGAGGCGCTCACCGCGACGCGGGCCTTCGACCAGCAGGACGACACGAAGACCATGGAGGCCATCGTCAACGACGAGCTCCCGCGCCCGCCGGGCATCGCGCCGGCCATGTGGCGGGTGCTGTCCACCGCGCTCGCCAAGGAGCCCGACAAGCGCTTCCGCAGCGCGCTGGAGATGGCCCAGGCCCTGCGCAACGTGGCGCCCCCGATGAAGGAGCAGGAGGTGAGCGCGTTGCTGACCTCACGCTTCCCCCGGCGCGTCGAGGAGGCCGTCACCTGGGAGAAGACCAACAGCACGCTGAGCAAGGCCGAGGCGCGGAAGAAGACCTGACGGGCCCGCTCAGGCCAGCAGCGCGAGCGCCTCCGAGAGGCTCTCGACGCCGTGCACCTCGAGGCGCCGGTCCTCCAGCCGCCGGGCGCTCGCCTTCGGCAGCACCACGCGCTTGAAGCCCATCTTCGCGGCCTCGGCGAGGCGGGGCTCGACCTGGGCCACCGCGCGCACCTCGCCGGCGAGGCCCACCTCCCCGAGGATGAGGGTGTGCGGGTCGACCGGCTTGTTCTGCAGCGACGACACGAGGGCCGCGCACACGGCGAGATCGCTCGCCGGCTCGGTGAGGGCCAGGCCGCCGGCGACGTTGACGAAGAGGTCGCAGCCCACGAGCTGCACGCCCTCCTTCTTCTCGAGCACCGCGGCCAGCAGCGCCACGCGGTTGGAGTCGACCCCGATGGCCGTGCGCCGCGCGGTGCCGTAGCCGGTGGGCGCCACCAGCGCCTGCACCTCCACGAGGATGGGCCGCGTGCCGTTGAGCGTGGAGGTGACGACGCTGCCCGAGGCGCCCTTCGGCCGCTCCGAGAGGAAGAGCGACGACGGGTCAGGCACCTCGGCGAGGCCCGAGCCCTTCATCTCGAAGACGCCGATTTCGTTGGTGCTGCCGAAGCGGTTCTTGTGGGCGCGCAGAATGCGGAAGGGGTGCCCGCGCTCGCCCTCGAAGTAGAGGACGGAGTCGACCATGTGCTCGAGCACGCGGGGCCCGGCGATGGAGCCCTCCTTGGTGACGTGGCCCACCATGAAGGTCGGCACCCCCGTCTTCTTCGCGTAGGCCATGAGGCGGCCAGCGCACTCGCGCACCTGGCCCACGCTGCCCGGCGCGCCGCCGAGCTCCGCGAGGAACATGGTCTGGATGGAGTCGATGATGAGGCAGCCCGGGGCCAGCTTCTCGGCGGCCGCGAGCACCTTCTCGAGGTCGGTCTCGGCGAAGAGGTGGAGCTGCTCGCCCTGCACGCGGAGGCGCTCGGCGCGCATGCGCGTCTGCTGGAGCGACTCCTCGCCCGAGACGTAGAGGGCGGGGCGGTCGCGGGCGAGGCGGTCGACCGCCATGAGGAGCAGGGTGGACTTGCCGATGCCCGGGTCGCCGCCGATGAGCACCAGGCTGCCCTGCACCACGCCGCCGCCCAGCACCCGGTCGAGCTCCGCGATGCCCGTCAGGCGCCGCGCCTCCGTCGCCGACTCGACCTCCCGAAGGAGCGTCGGCTTGCTCGCGCCGCCCGAAGCGCCCCAGGCCGGCCGCGCCTGGCTCGCCGTCGACAGCTCGGCCTCCTCGACGAGGGAGCCCCAGGTGCCGCACTCGGTGCAGCGGCCCAGCCACTTCGCCGACTGGTAGCCGCAGGACTGGCAGGTGAAGTGACTCTTCGCTTTCGCCATGGGGCCCCCTTGTAGCCGGAGGGTCCGACAATCCCCCTGACAGGCTTGTCACCCGCTGCGGCGAACATGGTTGACAAGCGCTTCAGTGCAGCGGAAACCTACGGAATGACTGACTTCACGGCTCACGCCCACGCCGCCCACGCCGCGCCCTCGACCGAGCTCCCCCTGCGGCACGACTGGACCCTCGACGAGGTGAAGGCGCTCTACGGGCTCCCGCTGCTCGAGCTCGTGCACCGCGCGCAGTCCACGCACCGGGCCGTGTGGAAGGACAACAAGGTGCAGCTGTGCTCGCTCTTGTCGATCAAGACGGGTGGCTGCTCCGAGGACTGCGGCTACTGCCCGCAGGCGGCGCGCTACCAGACGGGCGTCGAGGCGCAGAAGCTCATGGCCGTGCCCGAGGTGCTCTCGGCGGCGCAGCAGGCGCGCGAGGCCGGCGCGACGCGCTTCTGCATGGGCGCCGCGTGGCGCGAGGTGAAGGACGGCCCGCAGTTCGACGCGGTGCTCGACATGGTGCGCGGCGTGAAGGCGCTCGGCATGGAGGCCTGCTGCACCCTGGGCATGCTCTCGGAGGGCCAGGCGAAGCGGCTCAAGGCCGCGGGCCTCGACGCCTACAACCACAACCTCGACACCAGCGCCGAGCACTACGGCGACGTCATCTCCACGCGCACCTACGACGACCGGCTCCAGACGCTGGCGCGCGTGCGCGAGGCGGGCATCGGCGTGTGCTGCGGCGGCATCATCGGCCTGGGCGAGTCCATCGAGGATCGCTGCGCGCTGCTCCTCACCCTCGCCAACCAGCCGCGCCACCCGGAGTCGGTGCCCGTCAACGCCCTGGTGCCGGTGGCGGGCACGCCGCTGGCCCAGCAGCCCCGCGTCGACTCGCTGGAACTCGTGCGGACCATCGCCGTGGCGCGGCTCCTCATGCCGGCGTCGATGGTGCGGCTGTCCGCCGGCCGGCAGCAGCTCAACGACGAGGCGCAGTTGCTGTGCATGCTGGCCGGCGCCAACTCCATCTTCTTCGGCGACACGCTGCTCACCACCGGCAACCCGGAGTACGCGCAGGACATGGCGCTGCTCGCCCGTGCCGGCCTCACGCCGCTCGAGCCCACCGTGGACAAGCCCGCGGCGCAGTGATGACCCGCGTCGTCGACGAGTGGGCGCGCGCGTCGCTCGGCGCGCTCGAGGCAAGGCACCTGCGCCGGTACCTCGAGCCGCTCGAGTCGCCGCAGGGCGCCCGCGTGCGCGTAGGCGGGCGCGAGCTGCTCAACTTCTCGTCGAACGACTACCTGGGCCTGGCCAACGCGCCGGCCGTCATCGAGGCGGGCCGCGAGGCGCTGCTCTCGCACGGCGCCGGGGCGGGGGCCTCGCGGCTGGTGGTGGGCGACTGTCTCGCGCACCAGTCGCTCGAGGCGGCCCTCGCGCGCTTCGAGGGCACCGAGGCGGCGCTGCTCTTCGGCTCGGGCTACGCGGCGAACGTGGGCGTGCTCACCGCGCTCGTGGGGCCCGACGACGTCGTCTTCTCCGACGCGCTCAACCACGCCAGCCTCATCGACGGGTGCCGGCTCTCGCGGGCCCGCGTGGTGGTGTACCCGCACCGCGACGTGGAGGCGCTCGAGGCGCTCGTGCGCGCTACGCCCGGGCGGCGGCGGCTGGTGGCGACAGACGCGGTCTTCTCCATGGATGGCGACCTGGCGCCGCTCCCCGCGCTGCGCGCCCTGTGCGATCGCCACGGCGCCGCGCTGCTGGTCGACGAGGCCCACGCCACCGGCGTGCTTGGCGCGCGCGGGGCGGGGCTGTGCGAGGCGACGGGCGTGCACGCCGACGTGCTGGTGGGCACGCTCTCGAAGGCGCTGGGCGGCTTCGGGGGCTACGCGTGCGGCAGCGCGACCCTGCGCGAGGCGCTGCTCAACCTCGCCCGGCCGCTCGTGTTCTCCACGGCGCTCCCTCCGGCGACCTGCGCGGCGGCGGAGGTGGCCCTCGAGCTGCTCGTGGCACCGGAGCGGCGCGCGGCGCTCCAGGCGCGCATCACGCAGCTCACGGCGGGCCTGCGCGCGCTCGGCGTCGCGGCGGGCGGCGAGTCGGCCATCTTCTCCGTCGTCCTCGGCGACGCGCCCCGGGCCCTCGAGGTCTCGGCTCCGGGAGCGGGGCCTCCTGGTGAAGGCCATCCGCCCGCCGACGGTGCCGGAGGGCACGAGCCGACTGCGCGTCGCGCTCTCGGCGGGGCATACGGAAGGCGACGTCGTCGCGCTCCTTCGAGCCCTGCGCGAGTGCGGCCTCGGCGCGCCGGTTCCGACTCCGAGCGGCGACGAGCTGCGGGTCGGCTGACCGGCGCGAACGTCGCGGCGGGCGCGCAAGGTGAGTCGGCGGGCTTTGGAGCCCGCGCTCGAGGCTCAAGTCGACGTGTCGTGCGCCGCGCCGCCTTCGCGCCGCACGCGGCGGCTCATCGGCCCGGCGGTCGCGGCGGCGCAGGCCACCCGCAGCTCGAGTCGGTCGCGTCGTCAGCCCCACCACCCTCGCGCCGTACGCGGCGGCTCCTCGGCCGGGTGTCCCCTGGGTCCGCGCAGAGCATCCCAGCCGCAGCTTGGGTCAACCTGTCCTGGCCCTCACTGCGGCTCGTCGGCTTCGTCGACGCCGACGATGAGGAACTCCACGCGCCGGTTCTGTGCGCGCCCCTCGTCGGTGTCGTTGCTGGCCACGGGCCGGTCGAAGCCGTGGCCCCGCGTCGAGACTCGCGCGCCGTCCACGTGGCCCAGCTCCACGAGGAAGGACTTCACCGCCCGCGCCC
>CAYUZK010000225.1:0-10005 GCA_964449625.1 uncultured Archangium sp. | reverse complement strand
GCGATTCGGCTTTCCGGGCGTGAAGAACAGCTCTGCGTCGGTCTTCATCGGGCACTCCGCTTCATGCGGCGCCCGGTACCTGACCTGCTCGGTCTCAGAGTTGATGGCGATCAAGCCCAGGGGAAGCGGCTCGCTCCCTCACAGGCGGCGCAGCCGGGCGAGCACGGCGCGGGCGGTGGTGCTCAGGCCCTCGGGGTCGGCGGCCTGCTCCAGCGCGCGCAGGGTCAGCGTCGCCTCGTAGGCCTCGACGCGGCCCGCGTCATCGAGGTCGAACCACGCCGGGTGCCCGCGGACCGCGCCGTCGAAGCCGCGCTCGCGGTGGGCGCTCGTCACCTGCTCGAGCAGGAGCTCCTCTTCGGGCGTCATGGCGCGAGCTCCGTCTCGAGGTGAACGCCGGCCTTCTCGAGGCACGCCTTCAGGAAGCGCCGGGCCCGCGTGAAGTTCTGCAGGAACGTGTTGAGCGACATGCGCGCCCGCGCGGCGAGCACGCCGTCGTCGTCACCGCCGCCCGACGCGAGCCGCTGATCGAGCGCGGCCTTCGGCTGCGGCGGCAGCCCCTCACGACACCTGGCGAGCTGCTCGCGGAGCATCGGGTCGGGCGTCGCCGGCGCGAGCGCCTCGTCGTCGGTCAGCGCCCGCTCCAGGGCCTCGACCTGCTCCGGGCTGGCACGCCGCCGCAGCTCGCTCAGCGCCACGTTGCGCGCGGTGCGCATGGTGAAGCGCAGCAGCGCGTTCGGCCTGCCGTCGTGCGTGAAGCGCGGCGCCACCTGCCAGACGCGGAGGAGGGCCTCTTGCACGACGGCCTCCGTGTCCACGCTCGCGGCGAAGACGCGGAGGCCCCTTCGAAGCGGCAGCTCCGCGCTCGCCACCCAGCGGCCAAAGGCCACCGCGTCTCCGCGGGCGATGGCTGCGAGGGTGGCGAGCTCGGCCTGCATGGCGGGCGCCTTACAGCACGATCTCCAGCACCTCGGCACCGGAAGCGAGGTGCACCTTCACGGGCTCGCCGTGGCGGTCGTCCAGCTCCAGCACCAGGGTCACCAAGAGCCCCACGTCGATCCTTCCGTCGGCGGTGGTGAGCGCCGCCACCACGCCCACCTTCACCAGGCTGCCGTCCACGAGCTCCACCCGGGCCTCCGTCGCCGGCCGCCAGTCGAGCGGCTGCGCCACGTCGAGCTCGATCACCAGCGTGCCGTTCGACCGCCGCACGAGGCGCGCCCGGAGCATGCGCGGCAGCGGCGCGGCGCGGGTCTTCGCCTGCTCCTCCATCGGGGCCTCGTCACGCTTGAGGAGCTTCTTGGCGAAGTCCTTGAGGCCCTGGGCGACGCCACCGCGCGCGGGCGGCGGCGGGCTCATCGGCGCCGGCGGCGGACCACCCGCCCCAAGCGGGCCCCCCTCGTCGGCGGCCGCCCCGAAGTCGTCGGCCTCCTCCTCGCGGTCCGCCATCGGCTCCGGGGCCATCAGGCGGCTGCGCTCGAACTCCCGCGACTCGGACTTCATGGGCGCCGACGCGGCCGAACGGACCGCCGCGTACGAGCCGGTGGTGACGGAGCGCCGGGCGACCTGGGGCGCGGCGCGCAGGCCCACGCCCTCGGCCGAGAGCCCGTAGGCCATCGCCTGCGGCATCGTCTCGGTGCGCTTCGGGGCGCGCGGGTCGACCGTGCGCTGGGCGCTCACCGCCACCCACGAGGTGAGCCGCGTGCTGAGCTGGAACTCGATGCCCAGGCGCTCGATCTGCGGGTCGATCTCCGCCTTGCGCGCGCCGGTGGCGAGGGCCAGCTCGAGCTCCTCCACGCACTCGCGGGCGTAGAGGGCCGCGAGCGCCGGGCTGCCCTCGCCGCGCTCGACGGGCTTCACCTCGACGCGCTCCTCGATGAGCCCGTCGTCGGCGCGGGCGGTGATGACGAGCGTGCCGCCCTCGGGGCGCAGCCGCACCGGCAGCAGCGCCGGCGCCCCGCCGTAGAGGTCGGGCAGCCGGGCCACCGCGGCGTGCGAGAGCGCGCTGCCCGAGAGCGCCACGTCGGTGAGCAGCGGCGCGTTCGTCCGCGCGAGCAGCCGCTGCACGAAGGGCTCCACGTCTTCGCCCAGCCCGATGACCAGCTCCACGCCGCGGCCGGCGCGGGCGGCCGGGGCCGTGAGGCTGCGGTTGACGCCGCTGCCGACGCCCACGGTGTGCACGCGCGAGCCCGGCGGCAGCCGTCGGCTGATGGCCTCCAGCACCTCGCTCTCGAAGCCGATGAGGCCGTCGGTGACGAGGATCACCTGCCGCTGGCTCTCCGCGCGCAGCGGGGCGAGCGCCTCGAGGATGCCCGTGCGCATCTCGGTGCCGCCGCTGGCCCGCAGCCGCGCGAGCCACGCCTGGGCGTCACGCCGGTTGGCGTCGGTCGCCGCCACGGCGCCGCGCTTCCACCGGCGGGCGCTGTTCGAGAACTCGATGAGCTCGAGCTGATCCCTCTCGGTGAGGCTGTCCACCAGCGCCGCCGTCACCCGGCGCGCTTGATCGAGCGGCGAGCCCGACATCGAGCCCGAGGTGTCGAGGAGCACGATGAGGTCCCTCGGGAGCGCGCGCAGCTTCGCCTCGGGGGCCGGCGGCACGAGGGTGACGAGCCCGTAGGCCGCGTCGCTCGTCGAGCCGCCCTTCGGCCGCGCCACGTCGAGCGAGGTGCCCACGGTCATCGTCGCCACGCGCCAGCGCACCACCACGTCACGATCGAGCGAGGGCCCCCGCTCGTCGGCGAAGGTGACGTCGGTGCGGCCCAGGCCCCGCGCGGTGTGGAGCGCGTGGCTGGGGCTCTCGGGCCGAACCCCCTCCGGCAGCACGTCGCGCACGGCGAGCGCGAGGCCCAGGCGCACCGGCAGGTCGTCCTGCGTGGCGACGATGCTCACCCGCGCGTGGTCGGCCACGCGCTGCGGCGCGCCGAGGTAGCGGGGCGCCACCACGGTCGGAAAGCGCCACTCCCACGCGCCGTCCGGCAGCCACGTCAGCTTCTGATCGACGCGCACCTCGCAGACGACCTGCGCGCGCGGCGGCACGTTGCCCAGCTCCTGCGTGAAGAGGCTCGAGCGCTCCTGATCGAGGAGCGCCGCGGTGCGCCCCTCGAGGATCGCGTCGTCGAAGCGCTCGCGCGCGCGCTGCCGCGTGTCGACCTGCCCCTCGACGCGCTGGTCGCCGATGGTGAAGGCGAAGCCGCTCACCGCGCCATCCGCCGGCAGCGGGAGCGAGTAGCTCACCTTGAGCGGCTCGTCGTGCGGGTTGCGGAAGGTCTGCTCGAGCGTGATGCGCACCAGGCCCCCGCTGGCGTCGGCCGAGAGCGTGGCGCCGATGAGGGGCAGGGCGCGGCCATCGACCGAGACCAGGCGGCCTCCGGTGCACTCAGCGGACTCGGGGTTCGACTTGCGGCAGGCGGACGTCATGGTGGACTTCCTTTCGCGAGGGGTTCATCGCCTCAACGCCACCCCCACGAGTCTTGTGACAGCCGACGCGCGAGCCCCCGCAAGCTGCCGGAAGCGCTGGGGGAAGTCTGCGCGAAAGTCAGGCCGCGAACTGCCGCTCGATGAGCCTGCGGTAGAGCCCGTCGGCCTCCACGAGCTCCGCGTGGGTGCCGGCCTGGGCCACGGCGCCGGCCTCCATCACCAGCACGCGGTTGGCGTCCTTCACCGTCGAGAGGCGGTGCGCGATGACGAGCGTGCTGCGGCCCTTCATCAGGCGCTCGAGGGCCTCCCGCACGAGGTGCTCGCTCTCGGCGTCGAGCGCGCTCGTCGCCTCGTCGAGGATGAGGATGCGCGGGTCCTTGAGCACCGCGCGGGCGATGGCCACGCGCTGCTTCTGGCCGCCCGAGAGCTGAATGCCGCGCTCGCCCACCAGCGTCTGGTACTTCTCGGGGAAGCCGGAGATGAAGCCGTGCGCGTTGGCCAGCTTCGCCGCCGCCTCGACCTCCTCGTCCGTCGCCTCCGGCCGCCCGTAGCGAATGTTCTCGGCCACGGTGGTGGAGAAGAGCAGCGGCTCCTGGGCCACCACGCCGACCTGCCGGCGCAGCCACTCCGCGTCGAGCTCCCGGTAGGGCACGCCGTCGAGCGTCAGCCGCCCCTCGAGCGGATCGTAGAGGCGGTAGAGGAGCGAGGCGATGGTCGACTTGCCCGCGCCCGACGGGCCCACCACCGCCACCACCTCGCCCGGCTTGAGCGAGAGCGAGAAGTCCTTGAGCACCGTCGTGTCGGCCCGCGAGGGGTACGCGAAGGACACGTGCTCGAAGCGCACGTCGCCGTGCGCGTGGGCCGGCCGCAGGCCGCCCGTGGCGGGGATGGCGGGGGCGCGGTGCAGCAGCTCGAACACGCGCTCTGCGGCGCCGGCCGCGCGCTGCAGGTCCGTCCACAGCTCGGCCAGGGCCGAGAGGCCGAAGGCCATCTGCATCGTGTAGAAGAGGAACGAGATGAGGCTGCCGGGCGAGAGCGCGCCGCCGGCCACCAGCCGCGCCCCGTACCAGAAGACGAAGACGCCGGCCGAGAAGGCCGCGAAGAAGGCGATGCCGAAGAAGGCCGCCGCGAGGTTGATGCGCCGGAAGGCGAGCTCGAGCGACGCGTTGATGGCCGCGCGGTAGCGGCCCACCTCCTTCGCCTCGGCCGCGAAGCTGCGCACCGTGCGGATGCCGCCCAGCGACTCCACCGCCACCTCGCTCGCGCGGGCCAGGGCGTCCTGCGACTCCTTGCTCAGCTTGCGCACGCGCCGCCCGAAGAAGACGGCCGAGAGGGCCACCGGCGGCACCACCGCCAGCATCATCAAGGTCAGCTTCGACGAGGTGAACAGCAGCATGCCCAGGGCGCCGAGCGACACCGTGAGGTTGCGCAGCACCATGCTCACGTTCGCCGTCACCGTGCCCTGGAGCAGCGACGCGTCGGACGAGAGGCGGCTCGACAGCTCGCCCGTCTTCTGGGTGTCGAAGAAGCCGATCTCCTGCGTCAGGAGCGACGCGTAGAGATCGCCGCGCAGCCGGTTGACGATGCGCTCGCCGGCGCGGCTGAAGAGCAGGAAGCGCAGCGCCGAGGCGGCCGCGGTGGCCGCGAAGATGACGACCAGCGCCAGCGCCATGCGATCGACCTGCGCCAGGTCGACCGCGCCTTCCTTCACGTTGAGCAGCGCCTCGTCGAAGAGCGTGCCCGCCGCGCGCGGGAAGGCGAGGTTGCCCACGCTGCTGGCGAGGAGGAAGACGGTGGCCAGACCCAGCGACCAGCGCTCCGGCCACGCCAGCGCGTAGAGCCTGCGCAGCGTGACGCCCACCGGCGGGCGCTTCTCGTCTTTCTTCACCTCGGTCTTCAGAGCCACCGGCGCACACTAACCACAGGCCCACCCGCGCACACACGCCTTCATCTTTCTCACGAAATTCCTGCACCGACGGGCGGGGTGGGGCGGGTAGCATCCGCGCCAATGTCGTCCCCGGAAGACGCCCTCCTCGGTCGCATTGCGCTCCACTACAAGCTCGTCACGCCCGAGACGCTGAAGGCCGCGCTGGAGCGGCAGCCGCTCATTCAGCCGCACAAGCCCATCGGGGAGATCCTCCTCGACATGCGCGTGCTGAGCGCCGACCAGCTCAAGTGGCTGCTCAACGCGCAGCAGCAGTACCTCGCCAAGCAGCAGGGGGCCGCGCCCGGCGCCGCGCCCGGGGCCGCCACCCCAGCGCCCGCTCCGGCGCCCTCGGCCCCCCGGGCCCAGGGGCACGCGGTCAACCTCCCCACGGCGCCCAACCCGGCGGCAATCCCCTCGGCGCGGGCGCAGAAGTCGACGGTGACGCTCAAGGAGGTGCTGCAGCGCGCGGTCGACGTGCGCGCGAGCGACGTGCACCTGCACTCCGGCGCGCCGATGCAGATGCGCGTGGGCGGCACGCTCAAGGAGCTCAAGCTGGGCCACATGTCGGCCTCCGACATCGAGGCCCTCGTGCGCGAGGCGCTCAGCCCGGAGGAGCAGAAGATCCTCGACGAGCAGCTCGACTACGACGCCGCCCTGGTTTTGCCGGGGCTGGGGCGCTTCCGCGCGAGCTTCTACAAGCAGCAGCGCGGCTTCGACGCGGTGTTCCGGCCCATTCCTCCCGAGCCGCCGACGCTGCAGCAGCTCGGCCTGCCGGCGAACCTGGGCAAGCTGGCCGACTTCCACCAGGGCCTGGTGCTCTTCACGGGGCCCGCGGGCTCGGGCAAGTCGTCGACGCTGGCGGCCATCGTCGCCATGCTCAACGGGAGCCGTAAGGACCACATCATCACCGTCGAAGACCCCATCGAGTACGTGCACGCGCCGAAGAAGTGCATCGTCAACCAGCGGCAGGCGGGCAAGCACACGCAGTCCTTCGCCAACGCGCTGCGCGCCGCGCTCCGCGAGGACCCCGACATCATCGTCATCGGCGAGCTGCGCGATCTCGAGACCATTCAGCTCGCCATCACCGCCGCCGAGACGGGGCACCTGGTGCTGGGCTCGCTGCACACCAACAACGCCATTCGCACCATCAACCGCGTGCTCGACGTCTTTCCGCCCAAGCAGCAGTCGCAGATCCGCGCGATGGTGTCGGAGTCGCTGCGGGCCATCGTCTCGCAGCGGCTGGTGCCCACCACCGACGGGCAGCGCCGGGTGCCGGCCCTCGAGGTGCTCTACGTGAAGCCCGCCGTGTCGAACCTCATCCGCGAAGAGAAGACGTTCCAGATCCGCTCCATCATGCAGACGGGCCGCGCCGACGGCATGATCCTCCTCGACGAGTCGCTCGCCGAGCTGGTGAAGACGGGGCAGGTCTCGAAGGACACCGCCCGCCGCTTCGCCGAAGACCCCAAGCGCTTCGCCTGACCGCCAGGAACAACGCACATGGCTCGCCTCGACGAACTCTTCACGCTGCTCAAGGACCAGGGTGGGTCCGACCTCCACCTCGCCGCCGGCATGAAGCCGCACCTGCGCCAGCACGGCGTGGTGGCGCCCATCGACGGGTGGCCGGTGCACACCGACCAGACGCTGCGCGAGCACCTCAAGGAGCTCACCACCGAGAAGCAGTGGGCGCACTACAGCGAGAACCTCGATCTCGACTTCGCCTACGCGCTGCCGGGCGTGGCGCGCTTCCGCGCCAACTTCTTCAACCAGGAGCGCGGCGCGGCCGCGGTGTTCCGCATCATCCCCGAGCGCATCCGCACGCTCGAGGAGCTCAAGGCCCCCGCGGCCCTCGCGGCCCTCGCCGCCCTCGAGCAGGGCCTGGTGCTGGTGACCGGGCCCACGGGCTCGGGCAAGTCCACCACGCTCGCGGCCATCATCGACCTCGTCAACACCAACAGCGCGCGGCACATCATCACCATCGAGGACCCCGTCGAGTTCGTGCACCCCAACAAGAAGTCCACCCTCTCGCAGCGCGAGGTGGGCGTGGACACGAAGAGCTTCGCCACGGCGCTCCGCAGCGCCATCCGCCAGGACCCCGGCGTGATCCTCGTCGGCGAGCTCCGTGACATGGAGACCATCTCGCTGGCCATCACCGCCGCCGAGATGGGGGTGCTCGTCTTCGGCACCCTGCACACCAACAGCGCGCCCAAGACCATCGACCGCGTCATCGACGCCTTCCCCACCGATCAGCAGCAGCAGGTGCGCACCATGCTGTCGGAGTCGCTCGCGGCGGTCGTCTCGCAGCTGCTCCTGCGCACGCCCGACGGGCGCGGGCGCGTGGCGGTGCACGAGATCCTCCTCAAGACGCCGGGCCTGCCCAACGTGATCCGCGAGGGCAACACGCCGATGATCAGCTCCATCATCCAGTCAGGGAAGGGGCAGGGCATGCAGGCGATGGACGACGTGCTCTTCAAGCTCGCCACCGACGGGAAGATCTCGGCCGAAGACGCCTTCCACAAGGCCAACAACAAGGCGCGCTTCGAGCCGATGCTCGAGGGCGGCGGGCACTGAAGGGTGGCGCAGGGCGCCGGCGACGGTTAGCTCCCGCGCCATGCTTTCGACCCTGCTGGCCCTCTCGCTGACCGGAGCCCCCATGAGCGTGTACGACTTCTCGGTGAAGACCATCGACGGCAAGGACGTGTCGCTGTCCCAGTACAAGGGCAAGGCGCTCCTGATCGTCAACACGGCGTCGGAGTGCGGCTACACGCCGCAGTACAAAGACCTCGAGGCGCTGTACCAGCAGTACAAGGCCCGGGGCTTCGAGATCCTCGCGTTCCCCTCCAACGACTTCGGTGGGCAGGAGCCGGGCTCGAACGCGGAGATCAAGAAGTTCTGCGAGCTCAAGTACAAGACGACCTTCCCGCTCTTCGAGAAGCTCACCGTCAAGGGCAAGGGCCAGCACCCGCTCTACGCCTACCTGACGGGCCTGCCGCAGCACGGCGGCCAGGTGGAGTGGAACTTCAACAAGTTCCTCGTCTCGGCCGACGGCGCCGTCACCGCGCACCTGCCCTCGGGCGCCAAGCCCCTGAGCGCCGAGGTCACGAAGCAGGTCGAGGCGCTGCTGCCGAAGCCGTGAGCCGGGCGCGCAGCCTGGGCTCCAGCCGCGCCCACCCCCGCACGCACAGCCACGTAAGCGCGATGAGCGCCACCGTGAGCGCCCAGAAGAGCGGCCAGTCGCTCCGCCCGCGGAAGAAGCGCGTGAAGAGCCCCACGTGCCGCTGGAAGAGCAGCATCTCGTGGAAGAAGTAGGCCGAGAGCGACGCGGTGCCGAAGCCGGCGATCCACCTCGCGAGGCCGGAGTTGGGCGAGGTCGGCCACCGCCGCTCCACGAGCCGGAAGACCGCCACGAGCGCCAGCACCAGCGTCCAGCGGCGGCCGGCGTCGGCGGGGTTGGTCACCCAGAAGTCGTGCGGCGGGTAGAGCGCGGTCAGCGGCCGCCACGCCAGCGAGAGACAGAGGCCCAGCGCGCCGAGCAGCGCGGCCCAGGCCCACAGCTCGCGCTCGCGCCGCATCGACGCCACCGTGGCCCCGAAGCTCGCGCCGAGGAAGACGTAGCCGGCCCACGGGAGCAGGGGGAAGGTGGCGCCCGTCGTCTCGTCGAGCACCCCGGGCTTCGAGTTGAGCACGAGCTGCCAGGGCCCCGTCACCTGCTCGCCCAGCGGCGCCACGGCGAAGACGCCCAGGCCCAGGCCAAGCAGCACCCAGCGCAGCAGCCGCGGCCGCGCCGCCAGGGCCACGAGGCAGGGCAGCACCAGCAAGAGCGACAGCCCGATGCAGTGGAGGATGTCGACGCGCAGGAGCATCCACGGCTCGCGCCAGAGCGGAAACCAGATGGCGTTGATGAGGCTCGCCACGGCCAGCACCTCGCCGATGCGGCCGAGCGACTTTCTGGCCTGCTCGCGCCGGCGCCCCGCCAGGCCCGCCCGCACTTGCACCAGGGCCAGGGCGAAGCCGGCCGAGAAGATGAACGACGGCGCGACGAGGCCATCGACCTGCACCAGGCGCCGGAAGAAGTGGCCGCGCTGGAGCGCCGGGTCGAGCAGCACCAGCGCGTGCGTCTGGATCATCACCAGCACGGCGGCCCCGCGGAGCCAGTCGAAGGCGTGAATGCGTGCGGACGCGGCGGCCATGCGCTAGGGATGCTGCTCCATGGGCTCCTCGAACCACGACGCCGACCCCAAGAAGCTGCCGGTGCCCTTCACCGCGCGGCCCAACCAGGACCTCCACCACCACCGCGAGGAGTGGACGAGCGGCACCCGCGGTGGCGGCTCGGTGCCGAAGGACTTCGCCTGGACGACCAACCCCAAGCAGAGCCAGGAAGAGAACGGCTCTGGCGCGCTCGACGAGCCCATCAGCAAGTAGTCACTCGACCTGGTTGACGAAGGGGCCGTCGGCCGTGTCGGCGACGACGTACCCGCCCGCGAAGAAGAGCCGCAGCACCGAGGTGCCCGCTGGCAGCCCGTCGTTCGCGGCCTGCCAGGTGGTGGCCGCGTCATCGGAGCGGCTCAGCCCGCTGGTGGTGGTGGCCCACAGGGTGCTGCCCCGCACGGCGTACGAGAGCAGGCCCGACACCGTGGGCACCGGGGCCGGGCGGAAGGTGTTGCCGTAGT
>CAYUZK010000224.1:0-10021 GCA_964449625.1 uncultured Archangium sp. | reverse complement strand
CGGTGCCCAGCCCGAGCTCCGCCTCGATGAGCGCCGCGGGGCCGGGGTGGCCGCACAGGTAGCCCTGCACCTCGTCGCAGCCGAGCCTGGCGAGGAGCTCGCGCTGCCCCGGGGTCTCGACGCCCTCGGCGATGACGCGCAGCTTGAGCGCGTGGCCCATGGCGATGACGGCCTGCACCACGGCCTGGTCGGCGGGGTCGCTCAGCACGTCGCGCACGAAGGCGCGGTCGATCTTCAGGCGATCGAGCGGCAGCCGCTTGAGCTGCGAGAGCGAGGAGTAGCCCGTGCCGAAGTCGTCCATCGACAGGCCCAGGCCGAGCTGCTTGAGCCGGGTGAGCAGCGCCACGGCCGACACCGGGTCCTTCATCACCACGCTCTCGGTGACCTCGAACTCGATGAGCCCCGGCTTGACGCCCGCCTCGGCGAGCACCTGCTGCACCTGGGAGAAGAAGGCCTCGTCGGCCAGTTGCACCGTCGAGAGGTTGACGGACACGGGCAGGCCCCACGCGCGCGCCCGCTGCGCCGCCTCGCGCAGCACCCACAGCCCGATGGGGCGGATGAGGCCCGTCTCCTCGGCCAGGGGGATGAAGCGATCGGGCGGCACGAGCCCCAGCGTGGGGTGCTGCCAGCGCAGGAGCGCCTCGGCGCCCAGGAGCACCTCGCTCGCGATGGGCCGCTGGGGCTGGTAGTGCACCGACAGCTCGCCGCGCTCGAGGGCCCGGCTCAAGCCCTGCACGAGGTGCAGGCGCTCCGCCGCGTGATCGTTCATGCCCTCCGCGAAGAAGCGGGTGGTGTTCCGGCCGGCCTCCCGGGCCGCGTGCATCGCCGAGTCGGCGCGGCTCAGGAGCGCGTCGGGCGTGTCGCCGTCATGCGGGAAGAAGGCCAGGCCCATGGAGGCGGTGACGGTCAGCTCCTCGCCGCCCAGCAGCATGGGCCGGCCGAGCGCGGCGCGCAGCCGGCCCTCGATGACGTGGCACTCTGCGGGGTCGGCCAGGTCGGCGAGGACGATGGCGAACTCGTCGCTGCCGAGGCGGGCCACGGTGTCGCCGGCGCGCACGTGGTCCTCGAGCCGCTGCGCGACCTCCTTGAGGAGCGCGTCGCCTTCCTCGGCGCCGAGCGAGCCGTTGATGTGCTTGAAGCCGTCGAGGTCCACCACCAGCAGGCCCACCTGTTCCTGCGTGCGCTGCGCCGCGCGGAGCGCCTGGGCGAGGCGGTCTCGCAGCACCGGCCGGTTCGGCAGCCCGGTGAGGTGGTCGCGCTGGGCGAGCGTCGTGAGCGCCTCCTCGGCGTCCTTGAGCGAGGTGACGTCGGCGAAGACGGCCAGGTAGTTCGTCACCTTGCCCGCGTCGTCGGTGATGGCGCTCAGCGTGGCCAGCTCGCAGTACACGGTGCCCGACTTGCGCCGGTTCCACAGCTCGCCTCGCCAGGTGCCGGTGCGCACGAGCTCGGCCCACAGGTCCTCGTAGAAGACGCGGTCCTGCCGGCCCGAGGACAGGATCTTGGGGTTCTTCCCCAGCACCTCGTCGAACTCGTACCCGGTGATGCGCGAGAAGGCCGGGTTCACGGCGATGATGAGGTTCTTCGCGTCGGTGATGACGATGGCCTCGCTCGCGGTGTCGAACACGCGCCCGAAGAGCCGCCGCTCGATGTCGCCCACGCTGGCGACGGTCACGTCGCGGAAGAAGGCGGCGCAGCGCGAGGTGCCCAGCGGGGCGGTGGTGACGCGCGCGGAGAGCGGGAGGCCCCCGGGGCGGCGCAGGCGCACGACGTCGGGCAACGCGGTGAGGCCGCCGAAGGTGCGCGCCGGGGCGTGCCCCAGGTCGAGGAAGGCCTCGACGCTGTGGCCGACGATGGCGCTGCGGCCCGCGCGCAGCAGATGCTGCATGGCCGGGTTGCACGCCTCGATGAGGCCCCGCCGGTCCACCACCAGGGCGCCGTCGGGCACGTGCTCGAAGAGCGTCTGCAGCGCGGGCAGGTCGAGGCCGCGCTCCTCGTCAGCCGGCAGCCACAGCGCCTGCGCCGACGCCTCGTGGCCCATGAGCGGCATGCTGGCGACCGCGACCTCGCGCTCGGTGCCGTCTCGAGTCTTGAGGGTCGCGCGGGGGACGGCGGCGGGGGAGGCGGGCACGGCGCGGTCGAGCACGTCCACCGGCAGCGGTGACGGGCGGCCCAACACCTCGTCGCGCGTCCACCCCAGCAGCGTCTCGGCGGCAGCGTTCCACAGCACCACCTGGTGCTTGGCGTCGTGCGCGACGAAGGCGACCGGGAGCGTGTCGAGGAGCGCAGCGAGCTGTCGCAGAGACATCGGTCAAGGGAGCGTAGCCCAGTCGCGACGCGGCGCTCAGCCGTTCAACCCTTCGCTTTTTCAACGGGAGCAGCCTGGCTCGGGAGCCCGTGGCCGGGCCCCAGCACCTTGGGCAGCCAGGTGTCGAAGTCGAAGTGCGGCGAGTTCTCGAGATCGTGGCAGCCGACGCACACGTCTCTCTTCAGCGCGGGGCGGGCGATGGTGCCCTTGATGGGGTTGGCCAGGTGAGGGCTGCCGGGGCCGTGGCAGCTCTCGCAGCCCACCTCTTCGCGGCCGGCCGTCTCGTCGATGCGGCACACGCCCTGGGGCTGGCGCCAGCCGGTGACGTGGCAGCCCACGCAGTCGAGGTGGTGCTGCTTGCCCTTCGCCGCGAGCGACGCGTAGGCGTGCGGGTGCTTCGTGCGCTGCCACACCGCGCCGGCCTCGGGGTGGCACGCGACGCACAGGGCGCTGCCCACCAGGCCGGGGCGCTCGACGGTGGCCGGCTCGCACGACTGCCCGTGGGCCTTCGCCCAGGCGAGGTTGAGCAGCCCCACGTCGACGTCGTAGGCGCGCTCGAGGGCCTCCACCTCCGGCTGCGTGGGGAGCGTCGACTCGAGCGGCAGGAAGCGCGCGGTGGCCACGTTGCCCGCCTCGGGGAGCGGCAGCGGCTCGGCCGCCAGCGCCTGGCGCCGGGCGATGAGCTCCACGAGCTTCGCCTGGCGCAGCGCGCGCAGCGCCTCGTCCATCATCGGCTCGTTGACCTGCCCGCGGAGCAGCTCGATGCGCTCGTCGAGCCCGCGCAGCTCGCGCGCCTGCTCGGCGTCGCCGCGGGGCCAGCCCACCGCGCCCTCGCCGCGCAGGTGCAGGTCGACCCGCAGGAGCGAGCGGCCCTTGCTCTGGAGCTGCGCCACCTTCGGCCCTCCGCCCCCGAGGCGGTTCTCCTCCGCCGCCAGCTCGTCGCGCGGCCGGGAGGACACGAAGAGGTCCACCTCGTGCGCCTCGGCGCTCTCGCGCAGCAGCACCTCGAAGGGCGCGGGCACGAAGGCCACCACCACGCGCGCCCCGGCCCGCCGGGCGAGGGTGGCCACCTGCCGTGCCTGAGCTACGTCGCCAGCGCTCACCACCGCGAGTGCGTGGCCGGCGGCGTCGAGGCGGGTGAAGGTGCCTTGCGGCGTCTCGGGCAGCCCCAGGCCCTCGCGGAAGGCGGCGCCGCGCGCGTCGTCGAAGGGCCCCACGGCGCGGGTGGCCAGGCCCATGGCCTTCCAGCCGGCGGCGAGCGCGCGGGCCTTGCGCTCCTGCTGGGGCACGGCGTCGTCGGGGAGCGCGGTGGCGGCGAAGAGGCCGTCGCCGGCGTCGAGGAAGAAGACGGGGTGCCCGGCCTGCCGCGCCAGGTGCACCTGGTGCGCTGCCCGCGAGAGGCCCCCGCGCATGTTCTGGGAGCAGCCGCAGGGGCCCAGGTACCCCTTCACGTCGGCGGAGATGACGAGGGTGGCCTGCACGGCGGCCGCCGGCGGGGCGGAGGGCCGGGCTTCTTTCGTGGTGCAGCCGACGGCGAGCAGCAGGGCCAGGAGCCTCACGGGCTCACCAGATGATGCTCTCCACGAGCTCGTCGACCTTCTCACCGAGCGCCTCCAGCCCGTGCGACTTCGAGAGGAACCCGTCGGCCCCGACCTGCGCCGCCAGCGTCTCGAGCTCGTCGTCGCTGAGCGAGCTGAAGAGCACGATGGGGATGTCCTGCGTGTTGTACTCGTTCTTCAGGGTGCGGCAGATGTCGGCGCCCGTGGCCTCGGGCATGTGGATGTCGGTGAGGATGAGGTTGGGCTTGAACTCGCCGAGCAGCCGCTCGAACTCCATCAACGTGGCCGCGCCGCGCACCTCGTAGCCGCGCTCCTCGAGCACGGCCTTCTCCATCTGCAGCGTGATCTCGCTGTCGTCGATGAGGAGGATCTTGCGCTTTTCCACGGGGCCGTCGGCTTAGCAGGGTTGCCCCGCGCCGGGAAACCGGGACTTCGCTTGCCCTCATGGCGGGTGCGCCCGTAGGGTGCGCGCGCCTTTTCCAGAGGGTCCCACCACGCCGATGCGCGCCGCTCCGTTCTTCGTCCTCGTCGCCTTGCTGTCCACCGCCGCGCTCGCCGAGGTGAAGCTCGGCTACGTCGATCTCCAGCGGGCCCTCAAGGAGGTCCAGGAGGGCCAGCAGGCCACCGCCCAGCTCAAGGGCGAGATCGACCGCAAGAAGAGCGAGTTCGAGACCGAGCAGAAGAAGCTGCGCGAAGACTCGCTGGTGCTCGACCGCCAGGCCTCCGCCATGAGCGAGGAGGTGCGCGTCGAGAAGATGAAGGCGCTCCAGGGCCGGCTGATGGCCATGGGCGAGCGGGGCCAGAAGCTGCAGGTCGAGTTCGTCGAGAAGGAGCGCGTCGAGCTGCGGAAGATCTTCGACAAGATGGACGCCATCATCGCCGCCATCGCCCAGCGCGACGCCCTCACCATGGTCTTCGAGAAGACCGACTCGGGCCTGCTCTACTCGCCGGCGAGCCTCGACCTCACCAACGAGCTCGTGCGCACCTACAACGAGAAGTACCCGGTCAAGGGCTTCAAGCCCGCCCGCCCCGCCGCGCCCAGGGACGCGCCGACCAAGTGAAGACGGCGCGCGACGTCGCCGCCCTCGTCGGCGGCACCCTCGAGGGTGACGGGGCGCTGGCGCTGACCGGCGTCGCGGGCCTGGAGCAGGCCCTCCCGGGGCAGCTCTCGTTCTACGGCAACCAGAAGTACAAGCAGGCGCTCGCCGCCACCCGCGCCTCGGCGGTGCTGGTGCCGCCCGACGCCCCGCCGCGCGGCGAGAAGACCTACGTGGTGGTGCCCAACCCGCACCTGGCCTTCGCCCGCGTGGCCCGGGCCTTCCACCCCTCGCGCACCCACGCGCCCGGCGTCTCGCCGAAGGCCTCCGTGCACCCCTCGGCGCAGGTGGACCCCTCGGCCACGGTGATGGACTTCTGCACCGTCGCCGCCGGCGCCCGCGTCGGCGCGCGCGCGGTGCTCTACCCGGGCGCCTACGTCGGCGAGCTCGCCCGCGTGGGCGACGACACGGTGCTCGGCGCCAACGTCGCGGTGCTCGAGCGCTGCGTGGTGGGCGCGCGGTGCCTGGTGCACCCCAACGCCGTGCTGGGCGCCGACGGCTTCGGCTTCGCGCTCGACCTCTCGGTGCCCGAGCACGTGAAGATCCCCCAGGTGGGCATCGTGCGCGTCGAGGACGACGTGGAGATCGGCGCCTGCACCTGCGTCGACCGCGCGACCACGGGCGAGACGGTGGTGGGGCGGGGCACGAAGATCGACAACCTGGTGCAGGTCGGCCACAACTCGACCATCGGGCCGCTCTCGATCCTCTGCGCGCAGGTGGGCCTGTCGGGCACCACCGAGCTGGGCCAGGGCGTGGTGCTCGCCGGCCAGGTGGGCGTGGCGGGGCACCTGCGCATCGGCGACCTGGCGAAGGTGGGCGCGCAGGCGGGCGTGATGCACGACCTGGACGACGGCGCGGTGGTGCTGGGGGCGCCGGCCATGCCCAGCCGCGACTTCATGCGCTCCACCGCAGTGTTCATGAAGCTGCCCGAGCTCCAGCGCGAGCTGCGCGAGCTCAAGAAGCGCCTCGCGGCGCTCGAGAAGGAGAAGACGCCGTGATCATGGACATCGCCGAGGTGCAGAAGCTGTTGCCGCACCGCTACCCCTTCCTCCTCGTGGACCGCGTCGTCGAGCTCGACCCGGGCAAGAAGCTGGTGGCGTACAAGAACGTCACCGCCAACGAAGACTTCTTCAACGGCCACTTCCCCGGGCAGCTCGTGATGCCGGGCGTCCTGATCCTCGAGGCGCTGGCGCAGGCTGCGGCGCTGCTGGCCTACAAGAGCACCGGCTACGACCCCAGGGAGATGCTCTCGTACCTGATGGGCATCGACGGCGCGCGGTTCCGCCGGCCGGTGGTGCCGGGCGATCGCCTCACGCTCACCGTCGAGGTGCTGCGGGTCAAGGGCCCCATCTGGAAGCAGCGCGGCGAGGCGTCGGTCGACGGGCAGCTCGCGGCCGAGGCCGAGTTCCTCGCCACGGTGGTGAAGAAAGGCGCCACCCCGTGAGCGTGCACCCCACCGCCATCGTCGCCCCGGGCGCGCGGCTCCACCCCACGGTGGAGGTCGGCCCCTACGCCGTCATCGGCCCCCACGTCACCCTGGGCGCGGGCACCACCGTGGGCTCGCACGCCGTCCTCGACGGCGACACCACCATCGGCGAGCGCAACCGCATCTTCCACCACGCCTCCGTGGGCGCCACGCCGCAAGACCTCAAGTACGCCGGCGAGAAGACGAGCCTGGTGCTGGGCGACGAGAACCAGGTGCGCGAGTTCGCCTCGCTGCACATCGGCACGGCCGGGGGCGGCGGCGTCACGCGCATCGGCAGCAGGAACCTCTTCATGGCCAACAGCCACGTCGCGCACGACTGCGTGGTGGGCAACGGCTGCGTGCTCGCCAACTCGGTGGCCCTGGCCGGCCACGTGGAGCTGGGCGATCACGTCATCCTCGGCGGGCTGTCGGCGGTGCACCAGTTCACCCGCGTCGGTAAGCACGCCTTCGTCGGCGCCGCCTCGATGGTGGTGATGGACGTGGTGCCCTACGCGATGACCCAGGGCGACCGGGCCGAGCTCATCGGCATCAACGCCACCGGCCTCGATCGCCACGGCTTCACCGCCGCGCAGATCGACCGCATCAAGCAGGCCCACAAGACGCTCTTCCGCGCCAAGCTGCCGCTGAGCGAGGCGGTGGCGCAGGTGGAGCGGGAGCTGGGCGAGCACCCGGAGATCCGCTTCCTCCTCGACTTCATCTCGCAGTCGAAGCGCGGCCTGACGCGGTGACCACGAAGGTCGGGCTGCTGGCGGGCAACGGGCGGCTGCCCTTCCTCTTCGCTGACGCGGCGACGGCGCAGGGCTACGCGGTGCACGCCGTGGGCCTCGCGGGCGAGTGCGAGCCGACGCTCGCCGCGGCCGTGGCCTCGCTCGACTGGGTGAAGGTGGGGCAGCTCGACGCGGTGGTGCGCGCCTTCCTCGCCCGCGGGGTGGACACGGCGGTGCTCGCCGGCGGGGTGGGCCGGGTGCGCTCGCTGCGCCACGCCCGGCCCGACCTGGGCATGCTCAAGGTGGCGGCGCGCCTCTTGAGCCAGCGCGACGACGAGCTCTTGCGCGGCATCGCCGACTACTTCGAGTCTCGCGGGGTGCGCATCGTCGCGCCCACCGACTTCGCGCGCTCGGTGCTGGCCCGCGTGGGGCACCTCGCCGGGCCGCCGCTGACGGCGCAGGAGCAGCGCGACGTGCAGCTCGGCGCCGAGGTGGCCCTGGCCCTGGGCAAGGTGGACGTGGGGCAGACGGTGGTGGTGAAGGGCGGGGTGGTGCTGGCGGTGGAGGCGGTGGAGGGCACCGACGAGTGCGTGCGCCGCGCGGGGCGCTACGGCGGGCCCGGCGGCGTGGTGGTCAAGCGCTGCAAGCCCGACCAGGACCTCCGCTTCGATCTGCCCGCGGCCGGGCCGGTGACGCTCGAGGTGATGCGCGAGGCCGGCGCCCGCGTGCTGGCCGTCGAGGCGACGAAGACCATCCTCCTCGACGGGCAGCTCCTCTTCACCGACGCCGAGCGCCTCGGCCTGAGCGTCGTCGGCTTCTGACGCGCCGTCGCCTCCCTGGGAGACCCACGTGAGCCACGAGCCGAAGACGCCGCTGCTGCCGCGCCTGCTGCCCATCGGCAGCCCCGGGTACTACGTCTTCCTCGCGGTCATCGCGATCTTCATTCTGGGGCCGCTGGGCGGCGTCACCGCGGCGTACATGAACTTCGCCCTGGGCTTCTTCGTGGGCGGGCAGGTGCTGGCCGGCATCCTCGGCTCCACCGTCACCTACTTCTACGGGCCCGAGGGCAAGCACGGCGCCAACTACATGCAGACCATGGCTGCCTCCGTGGCCTCCATGGCGGCCATGGGCGTGCTGGTGCAGGCGATGGTGTGGCTGGGCATGCCGCTGCCGCCGACGTGGCAGCTGGTCCTCTACTTCCTGTGCATCGGCATGTTCGGCGTGGGCGTGGGCATGCTCTACACGCCGATCCTCGTCGACCGGCTCAAGCTGACGTACCCGTCGGGCCTGGCGGTGGCGAACATCTTGAGGGCGCTGACCGACGTGCGGCTGCTGCGCCGCAGCGTGGGCACCCTGGGCGGCGGCATCGCCAGCGGCGTCGGGCTCTCGGTGGCCGTGCACCGGCTTGGCGACTGGCTGGGCGAGCTCAGGGAGAAGCCGGGCGCGGCGCTCGCCTGGGCCTCGAGCTTCTCGGCGGTCACCTTCGGCGGGGGCATGATCGTCGGCGCGCGCATCTCGCTCTCCGCGGTGCTGGTGGGTGGCCTGGGGCTCCTGCTCACGCCGTGGCTGCGCGAGGCGGGCTACCTGGGGCCCGAGGACCCCTTCCGGAAGATCGGCTTCATCTTCGCGCTCGGCACCATCCTCGGGGCGGCCCTGGTGGACCTCTCGCTGCTGGGCCGCGACGCGCTGGCGCGGTTCCGCTCGGCCACGCGCGAGGCGCCTGACGCGGGCCCGAAGACGCCCGTGGGCCGGCTCGTGGTGTGGGTCGTGGGCTGGGGCGCGGCCCTGGCCGTGGTGGCGACGCAGGTGCTCGGGTGCCGCTGGGCTGGGTGCTCTTCGCCATCGGGGCGGCCTTCGTCTTCCAGATGATCAACGGCATCTCCATGGGCATCACCGACTCCAACCCCATCAGCTCGGCCTTCGTGGTGACGGTGCTGCTCATGGGGCTGCTGGGGCTGCGCGACCCGCTCATCGGGCTCCTGGCGGGCTCCATCCTCCTCGTGTCGTGCACCGTCGGCGTCGACATGCAGCAGGACCGCTCCACGGGCTGGCGGCTGGGGAGCGATCGCACCATCCAGTTTCGCTACCAGGTCATCGGCGTCATCTCGGGCGCGCTCCTGGCGGTGGTGATGACGCGCGTCTTCCTCGAGGGCTTTCCGGTGCTGACGAAGAACCTCTTCGCCGAGCCGGGGCTGCGGCTCACGGAGGCCCGCGGCTGGCAGAGCGCGATGACCTACAAGTTCGTGGGCGTGCTCAACACCCTCTCGAAGGACCAGGCCAGGACCCTCTGGGTGATGGGCCTGGGCGTCGGCGTCGGCCTCACCATCGAGGCGCTGCGCAAGGCGCTCTTCCGCAGCCCGCGCTACCTCGCGTGGAAGCAGCGCAGCTCCACCACCCGCGCCGCCGACTTCGGCCTCGACGCGCTCCTGCTCGCCTCGCCCTACGCCTCGAGCTTCGGCGGCTTCGTGGACTTCGACTCGTGCTTCTGGTGGGGCCTGGGCGGGGTGGTGACCTCGATGCTCTCGCTGCGCAAGAAGGCGGAGCCCGTGGCGAGCGACGGTGAGCCGCTGCCCGAGGACATGAGCGGCACCAGCCTCGTGGGCGGCGGCCTCATCGCCGGCGAGAGCCTCTTCGCGCTGTGGCTGGGCCTCTCGGGGCTCGTCTCGCGCGGGGCCCTGGGGAAGATCTTCGGCGGCTGACGGGCGGGCGCGCGCCCTACCGTCGCCGGGCGGCGAGCCAGGTGTCGATGGCGCGCTCGAGCGGCGCGTCGCCGGCGGCGCGGGCGTCTTCGAGCGCGGCCGCCGCGGCGCCCGGTGCCTGGGCCTGGCGTGCGGGCACGGCGGCGAGGGCCCGGGTGAGCGCCCAGC
>CAYUZK010000223.1:0-10021 GCA_964449625.1 uncultured Archangium sp. | reverse complement strand
GAGGAGGTGGCCTTCCAGCGGGCGCGCACCCTCGCCGCGGAGGCCCGCGTGGCCCAGGCCCGCGCGCAGGTGGAGCGCCTGGCCGTGCGGGCGCCCCTCGACGGCGAGGTGCTCCAGGTGAAGGTGCGGCCCGGCGAGCTCTACAGCTTCCAGGGCAGCGAGCCGCTCTTGGTGATGGGCGACACCTCGCGGCTGCGCGTGCGCATGGACGTCGACGAGCGCGACGTCGCCCGCGTGGTGAAGGGCGCCGCGGCCTGGGTGACGGCCGACGCCTTCGGGCCCCGGCGCTTCACGGGCACGGTGGTGGAGATCGGCCGGCGCTTCGGGCGAAAGAACATCCGCACCGACGACCCGGTGGAGCGCAACGACACCAAGGTGCTCGAGGTGGTCATCGACCTCAAGGCCGGCGAGGCCCTCGTGCCGGGGCAGCGCGTCACCAGCTTCGTGGCAGTAGGCTCGTGACGAACT
Organism: uncultured Archangium sp.; assembly: GCA_964449625.1. Lineage (GTDB taxonomy): Bacteria > Myxococcota > Myxococcia > Myxococcales > Myxococcaceae > Archangium_A. The sequence continues at coordinate 9,553 of CAYUZK010000223.1, read as the reverse complement.
ACTCGCGCTGAATGCTTTGACATAAATAGGTCGAATTTAAGACTTAACGGGCCTTGGATTAGTGCTTTCGGTGTGACAAACAGCGGGCCCGGCAGTCTCCCACGTCGTCCCCCGAGGCTTCGCATGCCCATGTCCCTTCGTGACTTCCTCGAAATCCCCTACGACCAGCTCGAGGAGATGAACCTCGCGGCGAAGCAGGCGCGGCTCAACCGCGAGTCGCCCGACAAGATCCGCGAGGCGCGGATGAAGTACCTGACCGACGAGAAGCGCATCAAGGCCGTCACCGTCTGCTTCACCGACCTCGAGGGCCGGCTGCAGATGCTCGACTACGACAAGAAGTTCCTCCTCAAGAGCCAGGACAACCTGACCTTCGATGGCTCGTCGGTGCGCGGCTTCTCGGCGCAGCACGAGTCGGACCTGCGCCTGTCCATCGACTGGCCGGCCTTCTACTGGCTGCCGGCCGACGTCTTCGGGCCGGGCAAGGTGCTGGTGTTCGCCAGCGTGCTCAGCCGCGACGGGCAGCCCTACGCCTCGGACCTGCGCGGCAAGCTCAAGCAGTACGCCGAGGAGGTGTACGCGAAGGACGGCCTCGTCTGCCACGTGGCCCCCGAGACCGAGGGCTTCCTCTTCAAGGGCCGCGACGCCGAGCGCCACTACAACGAGACGGGCAAGTTCGAGTACGTCTCCATCGGCGGCTACTACCACTCGCTGCCGGGCGACACGCTGCGCGCCTTCATCGACGCCGCCGCCGAGGTGCAGCGCGCCATGGGCTTCGGCAACGAGAAGGACCACCCCGAGGTGGCCCCCAGCCAGTTCGAGATGAACTACGGCTACTCCGAGGCGCTCATCACCGCCGACCAGGTGCAGCTCTACAAGCTCTTGTGCCGCCAGGTCGCCGCCAACCTCGGCTGCACCGCGTCGTTCCTCCCCAAGCCGGTGACGGGCGTCAACGGCAACGGCATGCACACCAACATGTCGTTCAGCAAGGGCGGCAAGAACCTCTTCTGGGACGAGAAGGGCCCGGAGAACCTCTCGAAGGCCGGGTGGGACGCCATCGACCGCATCCTCACCAGCGCCGACGACCTGTGCCTGGTGCTCAACCCGTCGGTGAACGCCTACCGCCGTCTCGACCCGCACTTCGAGGCGCCCAACCAGATCAAGGCCTCGGCCAACAACCGCGGCGCGATGGTGCGCATCCCCACGGGCAACGAGAAGTCGGCGCGCATCGAGGTGCGCAGCGTGGCCCCCGACGCCAACCCCTACATGGTCTTCTACTCGCTCATGCGCACGGCCCTCGAGGGCCCGGGCAGCGACCTCACGGCCGACGAGACGAAGCGCAGCCGCACCCGCTTCCTGCCCGACAACATCTACGACGGCATCCGCCTCTTCAAGGGCAGCAAATTCATGGGCGAGGTGCTCGGCGAGGCCGTGCAGAGCAAGTTCACCGAGCTCAAGCAGCAGCAGGCTGATCGCTGCCCCAAGGCGCTGGGCGCGGTCATCAAGGTGCCCGAGATCCAGTTCCACCACGAGGTCACCAACCAGTACCTCTGGAACCTGTTCTGATCCCGGCGGGGGCCGATCTACCGGCCTCCCCCGCGATTTGGCCCCGGATCAGCGACCTGCTGCCGGCGCCACAAACAGTTTTGACCCGGCTGCAAGTCGGTGACACATTGCCGCGCCCCGGAGCGCCTCAGGCGAGGCCGGGGCATTCACTTTCTATTCGCCCCGGCGTCAGGCCCACACCCGGCCGCCGAGGCACAGCATGAGGGGGGCGCTCCATGAAGCGACTTGGTCTCGCGGTGACGGTTCTGGCGTTGGTGGCGTGCACGGAGCGGGAGCCCTCACCGGCCAGCTTGACCAAAGTCGAGACGAAGCGCTCGGCGTTGACGCAGACCTTCGCGGCCGGGTCGCTCATCGTGCCCATGGACACGACGAGCCAGGACTTCGGCACCCTGCGCGCCTTCGGCCTGGTGGACAGGCTCCTGCGCGTCAGCACGCCGGTGCACCGCATCGTCAACATGGACGGACTGCACCAGAGCGTCGACTTCTCGGCGTCGGCGACGAACCGGGCTGACGGCGGCGTGCTGGGCACGGTGCCCTACAGCTCGAGCCCCTTCGTGGTGGCGGCCATCGACGCGACGCCCGCAGTGCTCGCCATCGTCGACAGCTACCTGGCGGCCAACCCCACCGTCAACGTGCACGTGGCCACGGCGCCCTTCGACGCCGATGTGGCGCGCACCCTCGTCGCCTCGCCGCGCATCGCCGCGCTGCAGACGGGCAACCAGTCCATCATCTACGGGTACTTGAACGCGGCGAACATGCTGGACCCCAACGGCAACCCGTGGACCAACGCGAGCCCGGGCGCCATCACGCTCGCGCAGCTCCACGGCCCCACCGCCGGCGGCGACCTCGACAGCGTGCTGATGACCGACGCCGGGCTCCCGGCGTACGACCAGTTCACGGTGGTGCACTACCAGCCCACCGGCGGTGACCCCAACCTCGAGGAGATGACGCGCGAGCTGCGCGGCTGGCTCACCTCGAGCCCCACCAACCACGCGCACCTGCAGTGCTCGTCGGTGCTGCGCTTCGAGAACGCCGCCAGCGGCCGCTTCCTCTCGACCCTGGGCGTGGGCGACGTCGGCGGCGCGAGCGACCCGGTCGAGGTGCTGCAGCCCGACAACCTCTACGCCCAGTACTCGAGCACCCTGCAGATCGACCCGGGCGACACCAAGTCCTTCGAGCTCAACACCGGCTCGACGCTCCACGACAACGCCTCGCTCCTCGTGCAGCTCCAGTCGGCCACCTTCGGCCGGCGCATGAACTGGCTCACCGGCTACGTCGACGGGCAGACCGCCAACGGGAAGATCAGCTACCTCGGCGGCCACTCCTACTCGACCACCCTGCCCATCTCGTCGAACCCGCGCACCAACGGCGTGCGGCTCTTCTTGAACGGCCTCTTCGAGACGCCGGCGCTCTTCAGCACCTTCCAGCCCGCCGTCACCCTCACCAAGGCGGCGCCGGCCATCACCAACTCCACCACCGTCACCTTCACGCTGAGCTATGCGAACGCCGGCCCGGGCGCGGCCTTCGGGGCCTCCCTGAGCGACGCGCTGCCGCTGGGCACCACCTTCGTCTCCGCCACCGGCGGCGGCGTACACTCCGCGGGCACCGTCACCTGGCCCCTGGGCGACCTCGCCACGGGCGCCTCGGGCACCGTGAGCGTCACCGTCACCGCGCCGCAGGGCACGTACCAGAACCAGGCCGTGCTCGCGTACAAGGTGGGCGTCACCCCCAAGACGCGCGCCAGCAACGTCACCACCACCGTGGTGGACACCACGCGGCCCGTCACCACCCTCACCTCCACGCCGGCCAACCCCTCGCGCTTCACCACCGCGGCCTTCACCTTCACCGCGAGCGAGGCGGCCACCTTCGAGTGCCGCCTCGACGCCGCCGCCTTCGCGCCCTGCACCTCGCCGACGAGCTACGCCTCGCTCACCGAGGGGAGCCACACCTTCCAGGTGCGCGCCACCGACCTCGCGGGCAACGTCGAGCTCACGCCCGTCAGCTTCACCTGGACGGTCGACCTGACGCCGCCGGTCATCACCTTCACCTCCACGCCGGCGGCCTTCAGCAACTCCACCAGCGCCTCGCTGGCCTTCACCGTCACGGGCGCCACCACCATCGAGTGCCGGCTCAACGCCGGCGCCTTCGCGCCCTGCACCTCGCCGGTGAGCTACACGGGCCTCGCCGACGGCAGCTACGACTTCACCGTGCGCGCCACGGACGCCGCCGGCAACGTGAGCACCGCCAGCTCCGGCTGGGTGGTCGACACCGTGCCCCCCTCGCTCGCCTTCACCTCCACGCCGGGCAACCCCACCAACCAGACCAGCGCCACCTTCACCTTCACGGTGTCGGGCGCGACCAGCGTGCAGTGCCAGCACGCGCCCGACGCCTACGCCGACTGCACCTCGCCGGTGACGCTCCTGGGCCTCACCGACGGGAGCCACACCTTCAACGTGCGGGCGACCGACGCCGCCACCAACTCCACCACCATCAGCTACACGTGGACCGTCAACACCGTCGCGCCCACCGTCACCATCACCTCGGGCCCGGCGAACCCCACCCAGGCCACCTCGGCCGCGCTGGTCTTCTCGGTCAACTCGGTGCTGCCGCTGGCCTCGGTGCAGTGCCGGCTCAACGCCGGCGCCTTCGCGCCGTGCACCTCGCCGGCGAACCTGAGCAGCCTCGCCGACGGCAGCTACACCTTCACCGTGCAGGCCACCGACACCTCGAACAACGTCGGCTCGGCGAACTACCTGTGGGTGGTGGACAACGTCGCCCCGGTCATCACCTTCACCAGCACGCCGCCCAACCCGTCGAACGTCGCCACGGGTGACATCGACTTCACGGTGAGCGAGCCCGCCGCCATCGAGTGCCAGTTCAACGGTGGTGGCTTCTCGGCGTGCGCCTCGCCCTTCGACTACGCGAGCCTCGCCGACGGCAGCTACACCCTCGACGTGCGCGCCACCGACGGCGCCGGCAACCTGGGCACCAACACCTTCTCGTGGGTGGTCGACCTGACGCCGCCGGCCCTCGCCTTCACGGCCACGCCGCCGGCCCTCACCAACCAGGCGACGGCCAACTTCACCTTCACCGTCTCGGGCGCGACCACCGTGGAGTGCCGCCTCGACGGCGGGGCCTTCGCGGCCTGCACCTCGCCGGTCAGCCTCACGGGCCTCACGGACGGCAGCCACACCTTCAGCGTGCGCGCCACCGACGCCGCGGGCAACCAGAGCACCATCAGCCACACCTGGACGGTGGACCTCACCCCGCCGACGCTGGCCTTCACCACCACGCCGGCCAACCCCACCGCCCTCACCTCGGCCGCCTTCGCCTTCACCGTCGGCGGCGCCACCTCCGTCGAGTGCCGCCTCGACGCCGGCGTCTTCGCCACGTGCAGCTCGCCGGTGACGCTCGCGGGCCTCGCCGACGGCAGCCACACCTTCACCGTGCGCGCCCGTGACGACGCGGGCAACGAGACCTCCATCGCCCACACCTGGACGGTGGACACGGTGCCCCCCGACATCACCTTCAGCACCATCCCTCCCGACCCGAGCAGCTCGGCCAGCGCGACGCTCGCCTTCACCGTCACCGGCGGCGCCGTCACCATCGAGTGCCGCCTCGACGCGGCCGCCTTCGCGCCGTGCACCTCGCCCGTCAGCCTCTCGGCCCTCGCCGACGGGAGCCACGCCTTCCGCGTGCGCGCCGTCGACGCCGCCGGCAACGAGCGCATCGTCACCCACACCTGGACGGTGGACACCGTCGCCCCCGAGACGACCTTCGACTCGACGCCGGCCGCCAACAGCGCCAGCACCGCCGCCGCCTTCACCTTCTCGTCGAACGAGGGCGGCACCTTCGAGTGCAGCCTCGACGGCGCGGCCTTCGCCCCGTGCCTCTCGCCGACGGACCTCACGGGCCTGACCGAGGGCAGCCACACCTTCCGCGCGCGCGCCATCGACTCGGCCGGCAACGTCGACGCGACGCCCGCCAGCTTCACCTGGACGGTGGACGTGACGGACCCCACCACCACGCTCGACACCACGCCGGCCTCGCCCAGCAACTCCGCGAGCGCCACCTTCACCTTCTCGTCGAACGAGGCCGGCACCTTCGAGTGCAGCCTCGACGGCGCCGCCTTCACCGCCTGCACCACGCCGCGGGCCCTCACCGGCCTGACCGAGGGCAGCCACACCTTCGCGGTGCGCGCCATCGACCTGGCCGGCAACGTCGACGCGACGCCCGCCAGCTTCACCTGGACGGTGGACCTCACGGCCCCCGAGACGACGCTCCTGTCCGGCCCCTCGGGCACGGTGAGCAGCACGAGCGCCACCTTCACCTTCTCGTCGAACGAGGCCGGCACCTTCGAGTGCAGCCTCGACGGCGCCGCCTTCACCGCCTGCACCACGCCGCGGGCCCTCACCGGCCTGACTGAGGGCAGCCACACCTTCGCGGTGCGCGCCGTCGACACCGCCGGCAACGTCGACCCGACGCCCGCCAGCCGCACCTGGGTCGTCGACGTCACCGACCCCACCACCACCATCACCGCGGGCCCGTCGGGCTTCGTCACCGTCTCGAGCGTCACCTTCGAGTTCGAGAGCAACGAGTTCGCCGCCACCTTCGAGTGCAGCCTCGACGGCGCCGCCTTCGCCGCGTGCACCACGCCGCTGGCCCTCACCAGCCTGGCCGAGGGCAGCCACACCTTCCTCGTGCGCGCGGTCGACGCCGCCAGCAACCGTGACGCCACGCCGGCCAGCCGCACCTTCACGGTGGACACCATCGCCCCCGACACCACCATCATCGCGGGCCCCTCGGGCGCGGTGAGCAGCACCTCGGCCACCTTCGGCTTCACCAGCGACGACGCCACGGCCACCTTCGAGTGCAACCTCGACGGCGCCGGCTTCTCGGCCTGCGCCGCGGCGCCCGTCTTCTCGGGCCTGGCTCAGGGCACCCACACCCTCGTGGTGCGCGCGGTGGACCCCGCGGGCAACGTCGACGCCACCCCGGCCAGCCGCACCTGGACGGTGGACACCATCGACCCCGACACCACCCTCGACTCGGGCCCCGTCGGCCCCACCGCCTCGGCCACGGCCGTCTTCACCTTCTCGTCGAACGAGACGCCGGTCACCTTCGAGTGCAGCCTCGACGGCGCGACCTTCGCCGCCTGCGCCACGCCGCTGACCCTCACCGGCCTCGCCGAGGGCAGCCACACCCTGCAGGTGCGCGCGGTCGACGCCGCCGGCAACCGCGACCCGACCCCGGCCAGCCGCACCTGGACGGTGGACACCATCGCCCCCGACACCACGCTGCTGACGGCGCCGTCGGGCCTCACCAACGTGTCCACGGCCGCCTTCACCTTCGAGTCCAACGAGGCCGGCGTCGTCTTCGAGTGCAGCTTCGACGGCGCCGCCTTCGCCGCGTGCACCTCGCCGGTGAACCTCTCGGCCATCTTCGACGGCGCCCACACCTTCGAGGTGCGCGCGCGTGACGCCGCCGGCAACGTCGACCCGACGCCCGCCACGGCCAATTGGACCGTCGACGCCGCCGAGCCCGACACCCTCATCACCGCTGGCCCGACGGGCGCCGTCTCGTCGACGAGCGCCACGTTCACGTTCCAGTCCACCAAGCCCAACTCCACCTTCGAGTGCAGCCTCGACGGCGCCGCCTTCGCCGCGTGCAGCACGCCCTCCACCTTCTCGGGCCTCGCCGAGGGGAGCCACACCCTGCGGGTGCGCGCGGTGGACGCCGCCAGCAACGTCGACCCCTCGCCCGCCTCCCGCACGTGGACGGTGGACACCATCGCCCCGGAGACCACCATCGTCTCGGGCCCCAGCGGGGTGACGAACGCCACGGGCGCCACCCTCGACGTCTCGTCGAACGAGAGCGGCGCCACCTTCGAGTGCAGCCTCGACGGCGCCAGCTTCGCGGCCTGCAGCGACCCGGCCACCTTCGCTGGCCTCGCCGACGGCCTCCACGTGGTGCTGGTGCGGGCCGTCGACGCCGCCGGCAACCGCGACCCGACGCCGAGCCTCGCCACCTGGACGGTGGACACCGTCGCCCCCGATGCGCCGCGGCTCCTCGAGCCCGTGGCCGGCGCCACCACCGGCGCCTTCCCCGGCTTCGGCGGCCTCGCCGAGCCCGGCAGCACCGTCACCGTCACCAGCGGCGGCCAGAGCGTCTGCACCGCCGTCGCGGCGCCCGACGGGAGCTGGCGCTGCACCGGCACCACGGCCTTCACCGACGGCGCGCACACCGTGACGGCCACGGCGACGGACCCCGCCGGCAACACCTCGCCGGCCTCGCCGCCCGTCGCCTTCAGCGTGGACAGCGCGGTGCCCGACACCATCATCCTCACCGGGCCCGCGGGCCTGGTGGCCAGCACTGACGCCGACTTCACCGTCGCCGCAGACCGCGCGGGCGCCACCTTCGAGTGCAGCCTCGACGGCGCGGCCTTCACGGCCTGCAGCGCCGCGCCGGCCTTCACCGGCCTCGCCCAGGGCGCCCACCACCTCGAGGTGCGGGCCATCAGCGGCGGCACCCGCGACCCGTCGCCGGCCACGCGCGACTGGACGGTGGACACGGTGGCCCCCGACGCGCCCGTGCTGACGGCCCCGGCGGCCAACGCCACCACCAGCGCCACGCCGCTCTTCACCGGCACCGCGGAGCCGGGCAGCACCGTGGCCGTCTCGGTGGACGGCCAGGCGGTGTGCTCCACCACGGCCGACGCCGCGGGCGCCTTCTCGTGCGCCGCGCCCAGCGCCTTCGCCGCGGGCAGCCACGTCGTCACGGCCACGGCCACGGATCGAGCCGGCAACACCTCGACCCCCTCGGCCGACGTGCCCTTCACGGTGGACGGCACCGTGCTCGACACCGCCATCACCGCGGGCCCGCGCGGCACGGTGCGCAGCGCCAGTGCCACCTTCGCCTTCGCGGCGACGGTGCTGGGCGCCACCTTCGAGTGCAGCCTCGACGGCGCCGCCTTCGCGGCCTGCCCCACGCCCACCACCTTCGCCAGCCTCGCCGACGGCAGCCACACCCTCGAGGTGCGCGCGGTGAGCGGCCTCGACGTCGACGCCACGCCGGCGAGCCGCACCTGGCTCATCGACACCGTGGCGCCCGCGGCGCCGGTGGTGGTGACGCCGGCCAACAACGCCACCCTCTACACGCGCACCCCGCGCTACACGGGCACGGCCGAGGCCAACACCACGGTGCGCGTCTCGGTCGATGACCGCCTCGTGTGCACCACGGTGGCCGACGCCTTCGGCGCCTGGTCGTGCACCTCGCCCACGGAGCTCGCCAGCGGCCCGCACCGCGTCTCGGCGGTGACGGTGGACGACGCGGGCAACGTCAGCCCGGCCTCCGCGGTCCACGTCTTCACCGTGGACATCCCCACGGTGTCGGTGCGCATCACCTCGCCCGCCGACGGCACGCTCACCAACGACAACACGCCCACCGTGGGCGGCACCACCTACCCGGGCGCCACCGTCACCGTCTTCGTCGACGGCGTGGCGGTCGGCACCACGGTGGCCGACACCCTGGGCAACTGGAGCTTCACGCCCACCACCGCGCTCCCCGACGGCGCGCGCGTGGTGACGGCCGAGGCGGAGTTCATGGGCCACCAGTCGCCCACCTCCGACGCCGTCACGGTGCGCGTGGACACCACGCCGCCGGTGGTGACGCTCACCATCACCCAGGCCGAGCCGGCCCGCATGCCGACGGTGGCCTTCTCGGCCGACGAGAGCCCGGTGACGTGGGAGTGCAGCGTCGACGGCGCGGCCTTCGCGCCCTGTGCGAGCCCGCTCGACGTGTCCGCCGCCGGTGACGGCGCGCACACCCTCGTGGTGCGGGCCACCGACGAGGCCGGCAACACCGGCTCGGCCACGGGCACCTGGACGGTCGTCGCGGCGCTCAACCCGCCCGTCGACCAGCTCGGCGTGCGCGGCGGCGGCTGTGGCTGCGGCGCCACCGACGGCGCGAGCGCGGTGTTGGCGGCCCTGGC
>CAYUZK010000222.1:1484-10170 GCA_964449625.1 uncultured Archangium sp. | reverse complement strand
GCCTCTGCCGGCCCGGTGACTTCGGCCCCGACGTCTGCCACCTCAACCTGCACAAGACGTTCTGCATCCCCCACGGCGGCGGCGGCCCGGGCGTGGGCCCCATCTGCGTGGCCAGGCACCTGGTGCCGTACCTGCCGTCGCACCCGCTGCAGAAGGTGGGCGGGGCGCAGGGCACCGGGGCCGTGTCCGCGGCGCCGTACGGCAGCGCGAGCATCCTCCTCATCTCGTGGATGTACATCCGCATGATGGGCGCCGAGGGGCTCACCCAGGCGACGCGCGTGGCGATCTTGAACGCCAACTACGTCGCCGAGCGCCTCGAGGCGGCCTTCCCGGTGCTGTACCGCGGCAGCCACAAGCGCGTGGCCCACGAGTGCATCCTCGACATGCGCAAGCTGAAGGCGACGAGCGGCGTCGAGGTGGAGGACGTCGCCAAGCGCCTGATGGACTACGGCTTCCACGCGCCGACGGTCTCCTTCCCGGTGGTCTCCACGATGATGGTCGAGCCCACGGAGTCGGAGTCGCGCGCGGAGCTCGACCGCTTCATCGAGGCGCTGCTCGCCATCAAGGGCGAGATCGACGAGATCGAGAAGGGCGGGCTGCCGAAGGACGACAACATGCTCAAGCACGCCCCCCACACGGCCGAGGCCGTCACCGGCGACGAGTGGAGCCACCCGTACTCCCGCCAGCGCGCGGCCTACCCGCTGCCCTGGGTGCGGAAGCACAAGTTCTGGCCCTCCGTGGGGCGCGTCAACGGGGTGCTGGGCGACCGCAAGCTGGTCTGCAGCTGCCCACCCATCGAAGAGTACCTGTGAGCCGCGCGGGGGGTGCTACGCTCCGCGCGCCCCATGGCCCAGCCTGAACCGAAGAAGCCCGTCCGCTTCGGCAAGTACACCCTCATCGATCGCATCGCCGTCGGCGGCATGGCGGAGATCTTCCTGGCGCGCCAGGCGGGCCTCGAGGGCTTCGAGAAGACCATCGTCATCAAGCGGATTCGACCGCACCTGTCGAAGCAGTCGAACTTCGTGAAGATGTTCTTGAACGAGGCGAAGCTGGCCGCCCAGCTGAACCACCCGAACATCGTGCAGATCTACGATCTCGGGAAGATCGGCGAGTCGTACTTCATCGCCATGGAGTACATCTTCGGGCGCGACATGCGTCGCATCATCCCCAAGGCCGACGCGCTGGGGATCCCGTTTCCGATGGTGTACGCGCTGAAGATCGCCTCCTCGGTGTGCGAGGGGCTCTACTACGCGCACCAGAAGACGGACCTCTACGGCAACGCGCTGAACATCGTGCACCGCGACGTCACGCCCGAGAACATCTTCGTGTCCTTCGACGGCACGGTGAAGGTGCTCGACTTCGGCATCGCCAAGGCGGCGAACCAGATCGAGCAGACGCGGGCCGGCGAGATCAAGGGCAAGCTCTCGTACATGTCGCCCGAGCAGTGCATGGGCAAGCCGCTCGACTGCCGCAGCGACCTGTTCTCGCTCGGCGTGGTGCTCTACGAGTGGCTCACGGGCTTCAAGCTCTTCACCGGCGACTCCGAGGTCGCCATCTTGAAGTCCATCACCGAGGGCAAGATCTACGCGCCCTCGTACTTCAAGGCCGACATCCCCGAGGCGGTCGAGGCGATCCTGATGAAGGCGCTCGAGAAGGACCGCGAGCGTCGGTACCAGACCGCCTGGGAGATGCAGTACGACCTGGACCAGTTCCTGAGCCAGTACGAGTTCACGCCCTCGAACATCCACCTCTCGAACTTCCTGAAGCAGCTCTTCAACGACGAGCTGGAAGAAGAGAAGGACCGCCTGGGCGCGCTGCGCCAGCTGGCGGCGGCGGGCCCCGAGGAGATCCTCGAGCCCGACGAGGACATCGTCTCGGTCATCGAGTCCATCTCCGACCTGGGCGACGACGAGGCGGGGCAGGGCCACGGCGGCCCCGAGAAGACCCTCACTTTGCAGCTTGCAGGCGGCGACCTCGATCAGCTCAACGCCATCGCCCGCCGCAACGGGGTGTCGGTGAACACCCTCGTCCGCGATCTGCTGGGCGGCTTCCTCAAGTACCGCTGAGGCGGGCTCACGCGCGGCCGGGCTTCTGCTTCCACGTGCGGCGGGTGGCCCTGGCTACGCCCGCGCGGCCGTGCCAGCGCAGGTCGTGCACCGCGCCGGTGATCTCCCCGTCGTCGTCCACCTGCCGCGCCGGCACGTCGGTCATCGGCGCCGTGTCGAGCGTCACCACCCACTCGTCGCCCTGCGGCTTCAGGGTGAGCAGGCCGTGCAGCGCGGGCGTCGAGACGTCCACGGCGCACTCGGGCATCACCGGCAGCGGCGGCGGCGCGGCGGGCCGGAGCGGCGGCAGGCAGAAGGCCACCGCTGGGAGCTCGAGCTCCCGGGGCGGCGCGTCGTCGCTCACGAAGAACATGAGCGACGCCACGAGGGTGATGCCACTGCTCGCCAGGGCCAGGAGGACGTCAGGAGGCATGCGGGGGTCTATGACAACGCACCTCGCGGCCCGGTTCCATGTGGGATAGTTCGACGCGATGCCCCGCGTCAGGCTGGTGCTCGAGTACGACGGGACGAACTACGTCGGCTGGCAGGTCCAGCCCAACGGCGTCTCCATTCAGTCGCGAGTGGAATCCGCGCTGGCGACCCTCCTGGGGGCGCCCACCCCCGTGCTGGTAGCCGGCCGCACCGACTCCGGGGTCCACGCGCGGGGGCAGGTGGCCGTCTTCGACACGGCGCGGCAACTGCCCCTCAAGGCCTACCGGTCCGGGCTCAACTCCCTGCTCCCGGAGGACATCGCAATCGTCAGCGCCGAGGTGGTCGCCGACGACTTCGACCCCCGCCGGTGGAGCCGCGGCAAGCGCTACCGCTACCTCCTCTCGAACCTCCCGTCGCGGCACCCGCTGCGCCGGCACACCTGCTGGGAGCTCTTTCAGCCGGTAGACGTCGAGGCCATGCGCGCCGCGGCCGCCTGCCTCGTGGGGCGGCACGACTTCTCGGCCTTCCGCGCGGCCAACTGCCAGGCCCGGACCTCGGTGCGCGAGCTCTCTTGCGTGCGCATCGAGCGGAGCGCCGACGGCGTCGTCGCCTTCACCGTGGAGGGCACCGCCTTCCTCAAGCACATGGTGCGCAACCTCGTGGGCTCGCTGGTCGAGGTGGGGCGGAGCCGACATCCACCGACATGGCTGGCCGAGGTCCTCGCGTCTGGCGATCGCACCCGCGCCGGGCCGACGGCGCCCGCGCATGGCCTCTGCCTCGAGGAGGTGTTCTACGGTGCGGGGCCCCATGGCCGAGGCTCCGATGACGAGTGAGAAGCAGCCGGGCCCCTTCGCGCGGGCCGAGGCCGGGGCGCGGCAGGTCGTGCTGCAGCTGGGCCTGGGGCTGGTGAGCTTCGTGCTCGGCGGCTTCCTCGTGGCGGGGCTCGTCAGCCGGCTGGCAGATCGGGTGGAGCCCATCGAGCACGAGTGGCTCGCCTGGGGCGTCGGCTGGCTCCTCCAGCGCCTGTGGCTCGTCGCGGTGCTGCCGGCGTTCGCCTACGGCGTCGGGCGCTTCTCGGGGCTGGCCCTGGGCTCCTTCACGCTGACGGCCGCGCTCTCGGGCGAGACCTTCGCCGTGCTGCTGGCGACGGCCATGGACGGCTTCGAGGTGCTGGTGGCAGAGCCGCGCGAGCTCGTGGCGCGCCTGGTGACGCTCGCCGTCGGCATGGGCGTCGTGTACCGGGCCGGGCTGGCGGGCCGGGCCGAGGCCGCGGAGGACCAGGCCGAGGCTCTGGCCGCGGCCGAGCGCCGCAAGGTCGAGTACGCCGAGTTCCTCGCGAAGGCCGAAGGGGGTGCTCCGCCGGAGCCCCCCACCGGCCCCTGAGCCAGCGCTACGCGCGCGGCGCGGCGTGGAGCGTGAGGCCTTCGCCGCCAGCGTCGAGGGTGATGGTGTCGCCCGGCGCGAAGTCGCCGCTCAAGATGCGCAGCGCGAGCGGGTCCTGCACGTGCTTCTGGATGGCGCGCTTGAGCGGCCGCGCGCCGTAGACGGGGTCGTAGCCTTCGGCAGCGAGGAACTCGCGCCCCTTCGGGGTCAGCACGAGCTGCAGGCGCTTGTCGGCGGCCAGCGCGCGCATGCGGGCCATCTGCAGGTCCACCACCTGGGCGATGTCGGTCTGCTTGAGGGGCTCGAAGAGCACGACCTCGTCGACGCGGTTGAGGAACTCCGGGCGGAAGTGCTGCTTGAGCTGGTCCATCACCTCGCGCCGGGTGGCCGCGTCGAGCGCCTGCTTCTCGGCCAGGCCCTCCTGCAGCGCCTGGGCGCCGATGTTGGAGGTCATGATCAGCACCGTGTTCCGGAAGTCGACCGTGCGACCCTGACCGTCGGTGAGGCGGCCCTCGTCGAGGATCTGCAGGAGCACGTTGAACACGTCGGGGTGCGCCTTCTCGATCTCGTCGAAGAGCACCACGGAGTAGGGCTTGCGACGCACGGTCTCGGTGAGCTGCCCGCCCTCGTCGTAGCCGACGTAGCCGGGGGGCGCGCCGATGAGCCGGGAGACGGCGTGCTTCTCCATGTACTCGCTCATGTCGATGCGCACGATGGCGCCGTCGGTGTCGAAGAGGAACTCGGCCAGGGCCTTGGCCGTCTCGGTCTTCCCGACGCCGGTGGGCCCCAGGAAGATGAACGAGCCGATGGGGCGGTTGGGGTCCTGCAGCCCAGAGCGGGCGCGGCGCACCGCGTTCGACACGGCCACCAGCGCGGCGTGCTGCCCGATGACCCGGCCGCCGAGCCGCTCCTCCATCTTCACCAGCTTCTGCAGCTCGCCCTCCAGCAGCCGCGTCACGGGGATGCCCGTCCACTTGCCGACGACCTCGGCGATGTCCTCGGAGTCGACCTCCTCCTTGAGGAACTTCTGGCGCCCCTGGAGCTCGCCCAGCCGCGTCTGCTGCTGCGTGAGCTCCTTGTCGAGCGAGGGGAGCACGCCGAACTTGATCTCCGCGGCCTTGTTCAGGTCGCCGCGGCGCTCGGCCGTGGCCTGGTCGTTGCGCGCGAGCTCGACCTTCTCCTTCACCGCGCGGATGCCGGCGATGGCGTGCTTCTCGGCCTCCCACTGCGACTTCATGGTCGAGAACTGCTCGGTGAGGCCGGCGATCTCCTTCTCGATGGTCGAAAGGCGCTCCCGCGAGTGCACGTCGGTCTCCTTCTTGAGGCCCTCGCGCTCGATCTCGAGCTGCATGAGCTTGCGCCGCACCTCGTCGACCTCCGTGGGCATGGAGTCGATCTCGATGCGCAGGCGGCTCGCCGCCTCGTCCACCAGGTCGATGGCCTTGTCGGGCAGGAAGCGGTCGCTGATGTACCGGTTCGACAGCGTCGCCGCGGCGACCAGCGCCGAGTCCTGAATGCGCACGCCGTGGTGCACCTCGTAGCGCTCCTTGAGCCCGCGCAAGATGGAGATGGTGTCGTGCACCGTCGGCTCGCCCACCAGCACGGGCTGGAAGCGGCGCTCGAGGGCGGCGTCCTTCTCGATGTGCTTGCGGTACTCGTCGAGCGTGGTGGCGCCGATGCAGTGCAGCTCGCCGCGGGCCAGCGCCGGCTTGAGCATGTTGCCCGCGTCCATGCTGCCCTCGGCCTTGCCCGCGCCGACCATGGTGTGCAGCTCGTCGATGAAGAGGACGATCTCACCGTTGGCCGCCGCGACCTCCTTGAGCACGGCCTTGAGGCGCTCCTCGAACTCGCCGCGGAACTTCGCGCCGGCCACCATGGCCCCGAGGTCGAGGGCCACCAGGCGCTTGCGCTTGAGCCCCTCGGGCACGTCGCCGTCGATGATGCGGCGGGCGAGGCCCTCGGCGATGGCCGTCTTGCCCACGCCGGGCTCGCCGATCAGCACCGGGTTGTTCTTGGTGCGGCGCGAGAGCACCTGGATCGCCCGGCGGATCTCCTCGTCGCGGCCGATCACCGGGTCGAGCTTGCCGGCCCGCGCGAGCTCCGTGAGGTCCTTGCCGTACTTCTCGAGCGCCCGGTAGGTGCCCTCGGCGTCCTGGCTGGTGACCCGCGACGAGCCGCGCAGCTCCTTGAGCACGGCCGCCACGCGGTCCTTCGTCACCCCCGAGGCCTTGAGCAGCTCGCCCGCGCTGCCCTTGTCCTGCGTGAAGGCCAGCACGAGGTGCTCGGTGCTGGTGAACTCGTCCTTGAGGGCCTTGGCCTCGTCTTCGGCCTTGTCCAGCAGCGCCACGAGGCGGTTCGAGAGCGAGGTGCTGCCGCCCTTCATCGTGGCCTGGCGCCCGAGCGCCTCGTCGACGCGCTGCCCGAGCAGGCGGACGTCGGCGCCGATCTTCTGCAGCATGGGGGTGATGAGGCCGTCTTGCTGATCGAGCAGCGCTCGGAGCAGGTGCTCGGGCTCGTAGTTCGAATGGTTCGCCCGCCGCGCCAGCCCCTGTCCTTCTTGAATCGCTTCCTGCGCCTTCACTGTGAACTTGTCGATCCGCATGGCGCGCAAGGTAAGGCCCGAACCTTGAGCCGCAAGCCGCGTGCCGAAGTCTGCGAATTGACATGTAAGTCACGCTGCTTGCGACACGTTGCGTCATTAAATCGAGCAAGATCAGCACTTTCGCTGTTCCCTACATTGTAGTGACGAAACGGCTCGTGTAATGGCGCGTCGGAGAGCAGCGCTGGTCACTCCGGGGGGAATCGGTGGAATCGCACGGCGGGTATCTGTGCCAGTACGAAGACGTCGACGTGGCGTGGCTGCAGCACGTGGCGCGGCTGTCGCTCGAGGAGGACGGCCGCTCGCCTGACGAGGCCTCGCTGCTCGTCACGGTGCTGGGCGGGCCGCGCATCGCGCGCTTCGCGTGGGACGGCCCCTTCACCTACGGCCGGCGCGGGGCTCAGTGGTACCTGACGCACCACTCGCTGGCGCGGCGCCTCTCGGAGCACCTGCGGGTCACCGTACACGCCTACGCCTTTGATCCCGACGAGGCGGAGCAGGTCATCGCCTACGCCGACGGCCGCCGCGTGGGCGGGGAGATGCTCCGCTACGAAGACGCGGACCTGCCGGACGACGAGGACGACGACGCGGCCTTCGAGCGGGCCCAGCAGCGCTGGCCCCTGGGGCACGTGGCGCGGGTGCTGGGCATCAACCGCAGCGAGCTTCTGCGCATCCCCCGCAAGTCGTCGGCGCTCATCGATCTGTCCGCGACCATGGCTCCGCAGCCGCTGTGGAAGTTGTTCCCCGAGCGCATCCAGGCGCTGCGGAACCACGAGCTCTACCTCGGCTGAAGGGCAGGGGTCAGGCGGCGTCGGCGCGCGCCAACACCTCGCGCACGCGCTCCGAGGTGACGTAGCGGCTCAGGCCGACGAAGAGGCCGACGACGAGCACTGTCCACCCGATGGTGAGCGCCGAGTAGGCCGTCACCACCATCTCGGCGAGCGCCTGGGCCTCGGGCACGGCCTCGCGCACCAGGGCCTTGCCGATCTCTTCGGCGGTGGTGCGGGCGATCACGAGCTGCTGCGCCCCGTCGAGGGTGCGCAGCACCGCGGCGGCGATGGCCACGCGACCGAAGAGCCCGGCGACGATCAGGCGCGGGCCCTGGCTGGACCAGCGCAGGCGCAGCGCGAGCACGAAGACCAGCGACGCGGCCGACGACAGCAGCATCGCGATGACGATGCGCGACGAGCTCATCGAGGCCAGGGCGCCGCGCAGGCCCGAGATCATCGCCAGCCACACCGCGCGCTGGGCCTCCGGCGAGAGGCCCAGGCCTGGGAGCGTCGCCTCGCTCCCCTCCATGGGCGCTGGGGCGTCGACGGCGAGGGCCATCGACACGTCGCGGGCGGCGCCGAAGGACACCAGGCCCCCGAGCGCGACGGCGAGGAGCAGCGCGAGGCGGAGCGCGCCGGGGAGCGGCGACGGCGTGTCCATCAGCCCTTCGCGTCGCGCTGCTTCACGTAGCGCAGGCGCAGGTCGGACAGGAGCGAGGCGAAGAGCTGCGCCTCCTCGTCGGTGAGGTTGCCCCTCGTCTTCGCCTGCAGCAGCGCCAGCACGTCGATGGACTGCTTCGCAGCGACCAGATCGATGACCGGCTGGCCGGTGTCGGGGTGCGGCTGGGCGCCCAGGTGAATGAGCGTGGTCGACGCCAGCCCCAGCACGAAGGCGGTGAAGGTGAGGGGCTCACCGCCCTCGATGGTGAAGGTCTCGCCCTTCAGGTCGCTCATGGGCCTTACTCGGCGCCCTCGTTGAGGTCCTCGTCGAGGATGTACTCGTCGGCCTCGGCCTGGAGGCGCTCGCCCTTCTCGGCGACGTCGGGCAGCGACTTGAGGTGCTTCTCCCAGGCCTTCTCGTCAACCTGGCCCATGCGGATGTAGCGCTCGACGGTGCGCTTGTCGGTAGCGTTCAAGTCGGTCTCGGACACGGCGTGCTCCTTCACTTCGAGGTGGTGCGTGAGGTGCGCGGCTTATAGGCAACGCGCCCATGGCTCACAAGCTCCCTCGCGGCCTGTATGCCCTGGTAGACGATTCCGTTCGCGCCGAGGTGCCGGTGCTAGAGAAGGTGAGGGCGGTGGTGGCCGGGGGGGCGCGGGTGCTCCAGCTCCGCCTCGAGGCGACGGCCGACCGCCCCGCGCTGGAGCTCGTTCGGGGCGCCGTGGCCGTGGCTCGGCCCGCGGGCGTGGTGGTGATCGTCAACGATCGCGTCGACCTGGCGCTGGCGGGCGCCGCCG
>CAYUZK010000222.1:0-1384 GCA_964449625.1 uncultured Archangium sp. | reverse complement strand
GGGCCCGGCGCGCTGATCGGCGCCACCACGCGCTCCCTCGAGGCCATCGAGGCGGCCGCGGCCGCCGGGGCCGACCACGTGGGGCTCGGGCCCATCTTCGTCACGCAGACGAAGGTGGTGGGCCACCCGCCGCTGGGGCTCGAGGGCTTCGGGGCCATCGCGCGGCGCGCGCCGCTGCCGGTGGTGGGCATCGCCGGCATCACCCTGTCGACCATCAGCGCCGTCGCGGCCGAGGGCGCGTGGGCGGCGGCGGTGGCCGGCGACCTGCTGCGCGCCGAGGACATCACCGCTCGCGCTCGTGCCCTGCAGCAGGCATTCTCCGCGGCTTCATGAAGCCACACGGCCACGCCCGGCGCCCCTCCATCGCGATCACCCCCGACGTCTCGACGCCGACGCCCGACGCGCCCTTCGCCCGCTATGAACTCAAGGTGGCCTACGCCGACGCGGTGCTGCGCGCCGGGGGGCTGCCCTTCGTGCTGCCCTTCACCGACGATCGCTCGCTCATCGAGCAGGCCCTCGACCGCGTCTCGGGGCTGGTGGTGACGGGCGGCGCCTTCGACGTGCCGCCCGAGCTCTACGGCGAGGCCCCGCGCGAGGGCCTGGGCCCGCTCAAGCCGGAGCGCACGCAGTTCGAGCTCGCCGTGCTGCGGGTGGCGCTGCAGAAGAAGCTCCCGGTGCTGGGCATCTGCGGCGGCATGCAGCTGCTCAACGTCGCCTTCGGGGGCACGCTGTACCAGGACCTCGGCCGCGAGCTCCCCGACGCCAAGCCCCACGAGCAGCCGCATGATCGCACGCAGCCCCAGCACCCCGTCGAGGTGCGAGATCAGACGGTGCTCGCCGAGTGCGTGGGCGGCAAGGGCCAGCTCATGGTGAACAGCACCCACCACCAGGCGGTGAAGACCGTCGGCGCGGGGCTGATCGTCTCGGCCACGGCGCCCGACGGGGTGATCGAGGCGCTCGAGGTGCCTGACAAGGATCACTTCGTCGTCGGCGTGCAGTGGCACCCGGAGCTCATGCTCGACGCCGTGCCGCCGCACCTGGGCCTCTACAAGGCCCTCGTCTCACGCGCGCGCGACCGCCGACACTGAGGCCAGGCGCCCTCGCCCCTTCCGCCCGGGGCCGTCTTCCTCCAGAATCTGCTTCGTCGCGGTCGCCCGGGGCCGCCACTTCAGGCTAAAGATCCGACCCTCATGCAAACTTCTGCTCCTCATTCAGTCCGTCGTGGCCCCCGCTTGTTCGCCGCCGTGGTGGCCCTCGCCTTCGTCGCTGGCTGTAACTGCGACCCCGTGACGCCCGAGGTCGACGGCGGGCAGGGCGGTGGCTCTGGCGGAGGCGAGGTCGGCGGCGGCGCGGGTGGCGGCGGCGGCGGCGACGAGGGCGGCGG
>CAYUZK010000221.1:0-10307 GCA_964449625.1 uncultured Archangium sp. | reverse complement strand
TGAGGGGGGTTACTCCACGAACACCCGGTCATAGCCCGCGGGCGTGCGGCCCGCCTGGGGGCTGCCGAAGCCCGAGGAGAGCTGCCCGGTGCCCCGCCGCTGGGGGATGGAGGTCGTCGGCGGCATCGACGGGCGCGGGCCGGCGGGGCGCGGCGCCACGTCGACGTCTTCCTCTTCGTAGGGGGGCGCTCCGACGTGCGTGCTTTCCTTCACCATGGGCGCGGAGCGTAGCGCCCTTCCCGCCCCGCGGGAGCCCCTTCCTGCCCGCCTGAGAGGGCCACCCCGTCGGGGGGGCGCTCAGCCGCCCGCGGCGGCCTTCTTCGCCTTGGCGTGGGCCCGGCTCCAGCCGTCGTAGTGCCGCACGGCCGCCTCGCCGACCCGCTGCACGTGCTGGTTGTTGAGGTAGGCCGAGATGGGCGCGGCCACCAGCGGCATCACCCGCGCGACGGAGGTGAGGCCGCCCTTGGCCAGCAGGAGCGCCGCGAGGCTGCCCAGCACCCGCGGGCTGGCTCGCTGCACGGGGCCGATGCCGTTGGCGTAGCCGAGCAGGTCGAGCAGCTCGGTGCGCTCGCGCTCGCTCCGCAGCGGCTGCTTGAAGACGGTGGCCACCTCGGTGAGGAGGGCGATCTGCAGGTACACCATGCCCACGAGGTCGAGCGGCACCGTCACCACGCCGAACACGCCGGTCACGCCGCCCACCATCGAGGCGAGGCTCTTCTTGCTGTCGATGAGGCGCTGCGCGAGCTCCCGCGGGCCCGCCGAGGGGTAGCGCTGCTGGAGGTCGTCCACCCGGGCGCGGGCACGCACGGCCTCCTTCTCGATCAACTCCGAGAGGCGCGCGTCGGCCAGCTTCCGCAGGTTCTTCGGCGACAGCAGCCGCGCCTGCTTCACCTGGTCGAGGAGGGGGTCGAAGAAGCCCATGCCCCCTCACTATGTCCGGCGACCGGGTTTTGTTCCACGGGCCGGCCCTAGTAGCCGTGATCGCTCAGGTAGAGGTCCACCAGCGCCCCCTCGCGGAACCAGAACTGCGACTGCTCCTTCTGGAACCAGCGCGAGTCGGGGCGGGCCTGGCGCACCTCGAGCAGCAGCAGGTCGGTGCCGGAGTCCACCACCGCGGCGCGGGCGAGGCACCCGGCGCCCGGCGGGTCGCCGAAGCCGCCCTCGAGGCACACCTCGTCGCCGGTGGCGAGGCGGCGCACGTAGAGCTGCCCCAGGTACTTCGCCTCCTGGCAGGCGGCCTCGGGCGCGCCGCCCGCCTTGAACTTCGCGCAGCGCTCCACCGCCGGCGCCTCGTAGGTGGGCACCCGGTGCGGGTCGAGGGAGCCGGGGTCGCGGGCGATGACGCAGCCCGCGCCGAGCAGCCCGAGGGCCCAGGCGCGAGCCCTCACGGGCCCTCCACGAAGTCCCGGGTGAAGGCCTCGATGCGCTCGGCGTCGCTCGGCGCCAGCGAGAGGAAGCGGATGCCCATGCCATACCCCTTCTTGTCGGGCACGTTCGCCACCTCGCCGTCGCAGCGGATGGCGGCGGTCTCGCCCGGCAGCGTGAAGGCGAGCTCCACGCGGGCCCCGACGGAGTGGGGGATGGCGCGGTCGAAGAAGACGCCGCTGCTCGAGATGTCGCGCGTGGAGTGCAGCGAGAAGCCGCGCGCGTCGCGCACCTCCACCGTCAACACCACCGGGGCCCGAAGGCTGCTGCGTCGCTCGAAGTTCGACTCCGACATGGCCGCTGCCTTACCGCTACTTCACCAGCTTGTGAATGCGGCGCATCGCCTCGACGGCCGGCTTGATGAAGCGCAGGCGCACGCCCCCCTCGTCGTCGAGCGGCCCCAGCACCTCGCCTTCCAGCACCAGCGGCACCGTGGGGTCGTCGGGCAGAAAGAGCTTGAGCGTCAGCCGCGAGCCCTTCTTCGGGGTCGGCCCGCCGCGGATCGACAGGCCGAAGGTCGACAGGTCGTTGGTGACCAGCCGCATCGTCTGCTCGCCCGCGTCGGCCTCGAGGGCCAGGCCCACGGCCACGCGGGGGGTGGCGCGGCGCTCGCGGAAGCTGCGGCGCTCGTCGGCCCCGTCCTTGATGCGGTCGAAGAACTTCACCATCGACTCGCCCGAGGTGCTGCGCCGGTCCATGACCTGGGGCAGCTTCGGCGTGAGGAGCGGGAGCAGCGTCTCGGGGTGCGACTTCGTGCGGCGCTTGGCGGCGGCCATGGGCCTGGGAGCCTAGCCGACTTCCGTCACGTCCACGCGCGCACCCGCCCGTCGCGGGCGTCGAGCAGCTCCCCGATGGTGACCGCCGCGTGGATGAGGCCCACGTGGGTGTAGGCCTGGGGGAAGTTGCCCAGCAGCCGGCCGCTCTCGGGGTCCACGTCCTCCGAGAAGAGGCGCAAGGGGTTGCTGTAGCGCAGGAGCCGCTCGAAGAGGGCCACCGCCTCGTCGAGGCGCCCGGACAGCGCGAGGGCCTCGGCCCACCAGAAGCTGCAGATGGTGAAGGCGCTGGTGGTCTCGCCGAAGTCGTCGGGGTTGACGTAGCGCAGCATGAGGCCGTGCTGCACCAGCGTCTGCTCGTAGGTGCGCAGCGTCGTCACGAAGCGCTCGTCGCGCGCGTCGATGATGCCCAGCGACGGCAGGAGCAGGTTCGCCGCGTCGGGCCACCGGCCGTCGAGGGCCTGGGTGAAGCTGGCGTGCAGCTCGCTGTAGCCGCGCGAGAGCACCACCTCGCGCTCGACGGCCGCCAGGGCCGCCCAGCGGGCCGCGTCATCGGCGTGCCCCAGGCGCCGGGCCAGGAGCGCCCCGCGGTCCATCGCGGCCCAGCACATGGCGCGGCTGAAGGTGTAGTGCCGCGGCATCGCGCGGAACTCCCAGATGCCGGTGTCGGCCTGAGGCGCGAGCACGATGGCCTCCTCCACGAGGCGGCGCACGAGCGGGTACCAGGCCTGCTCGTCGTCGATCACCACCCGCGGGTCCGTCAGCACCGAGGCCAGGCACAGGAGCAGCTCGCCGTTCAGGTCGTTCTGCTGCTGCTCGGCGGCGGCGTTGCCGATGCGCACGGGCTTCGTGCCGCCGAAGCCCGCGAGGTGCGGCAGCGTGACCTCCGGCAGCGAGCGCTCGCCGTCGACGCCGTAGAGCGGCTGCAGCGGCCCCGACTCGGCGACGTGCCGCAGGAACTCGACGAAGCGCTCGCCCACCGACACCTTGGCCACCCGGCGCAGGGCCTCGACCACGAAGGCCGCGTCGCGCAGCCAGCAGTAGCGGTAGTCCCACGTGCGCTCGGTGCCCAGGGCCTCGGGAACGCTGGTGGTGGCCGCGGCGATGATGGCGCCGGTGTCCTGGTAGACGTGCAGCGAGAGGCACAGCGCGGAGCGGATGACGTCTTCGTCGTGGAAGCCGGGCAGCGCGAGGGTGCGCGACCAGTGGCGCCAGCCAGCGATGGTCTCCTCGAGCTCGTAGTGGACCTCGGCCAGGCGCGCGCCCTCGCGCCGGGGGTCGGTGGTGAGCACGAAGACCAGCTCGCTGGTGAGGGCCAGGGGCCGGCGGTTGGTGATGAAGGGCACCGGCGCGTTGGTGACGAGCCGCAGCGGCACGTGGCTGCCCTCGACGTAGATGGCCGAGCCCACCTCCACCAGCGTGGGCGTCGCGCGCGCGTAGTCGGGGCGCGGGTCGAACTCCACCAGCAGCCGCGGGGTGCCTCGCAGCGGCCGCACGATGCGCACGAGCTCTTGCGGCGCCTCCACGGCGGTGCCGCGCAGGAGCCGCGGGGCGAAGTCGATGATCTCCCAGCTCGCGTCGCCGTCCTCGAACACGCCGCGCAGCACGTTGGTGTTGCGCTCGTAGGCCCAGCGCCCGCGCACCGGCCCGGCCTCGGGGCGAATGCGGAAGGTGCCACCCTGCTCCTCGTCGAGCAGCCGGGCGAAGACCGAGGGCGAGTCGAAGCGCGGCAGGCACAGCCAGTCGATGCCGCTGTCGGGGGCCACCAGGGCCAGCACGCGGCCGTTGCCGATGGCGCCGTGGTCGAGGTGCGCGGTGGCGCTCACGGGCTCACCTCCAGGAGTCGAGCGAGCAGCGCGCGCACGGCGGCCACGTCGGCGACGTGGAAGCGGGCGGCGCTCTGGCCGCTGCCTACGTGGAGCGAGACGGCGTCAGCGGGCAGGGCCATGAAGAGATCCTCGTCGGTGCGGTCGTCGCCCACCGCCAGTATCGCGGCGCCCGGGTGGGCCTCGAGCAGCGTGGGCACGACCACGCCCTTGTTCACGCCGCGCTGCCGCACCTCGAGCACGCGGTTGCCCTCGAGCACGTCGAAGGCGGCGGCCAGGGGGTGCGCGAGCAGGGTCTGCTTGAGCTCCTGCGCGCGCCGCAGGCTCAGCTGCGGCTCCGTGGCCCGGTAGTGGAAGGCCATCGAGCCCGACTTCTCCTCGAGCGTCGAGCCGTCGGTGCGCCGCACGGCGGCCCTGAGCACGGGGCGCACCGCCTCCATCCACGCCGGAGGAATCTCGGCGCGCGAGTGCCACGGCAGCCCGGGCCCCGCCTTGGTGAAGAGCCCGTGCTCGGCGTGGAGCCACAGCGGCAGGTCGCCCAGGAAGGCGTCCAGCGAGTCGCGCGAGCGGCCCGACACCACGTGCACCTGCGTGCCGGGGCGCGCCGCGAGCCGCGAGAGCAGAATGCGCAGGGCCACGTCGGGGGCCGCGGCCGCGGGGCTGGGGGCGAAGTCGACCAGGGTGCCGTCGTAGTCGAGCGCGAGGAGCAGCGCCGGCGCCTGCCGCAGCGCCTCGAGGGTCGGCGGCAGCCCCTCCATGGGGCTCACCGCCGGCACCGAGACCTCGGCGAGGGCGTCGACGAAGCTCTGCGCCCACTGGCTCACCGCGCCGCCGCGCACCGTCTGCCGCAGCGCCGCCATGCGCGTGCGCTGCTCGGCCATGGGCAGCTCGACGGCCCGCGCGAGGGTGTCGCCGACGTCGAGGAGGTCGAAGGGGTTGACCTGCATCGCCTCGTGCAGCTCGGTGGCGGCGCCGGCGAACTCCGAGAGCACCAGCACGCCCGTGTCGTCGATGCGCGAGGCCACGTACTCCTTCGACACGAGGTTCATGCCGTCGCGCAGCGGCGTCACCATCATCACGTCGGCGGCGAGGTAGAGGGCCGAGAGCTCGTCGGACGTGACGCTGCGGTGCATGAGGTGCACGAGGTTGCGCGTGGGCGTGGCGAAGGCCCCGTTGATGCGCCCCACCAGCTCGTTCACCGTCTTGCGGTAGTCGCCGTAGGCGTCGACGTTCTCGCGGGTGGGCACCGCGAGCTGGATGATGTGCAGCCGCTCGCGCAGCTCCGGGCGCAGCACCAGCAGCCGCTCGAGCGCCAGCAGCCGCCGCGGCAGGCCCTTGGTGTAGTCGAGGCGGTCCACCGAGAGCACGATGGTGCGGCCCTGCGCCTCGGCGCGGATCTCCGCGGCCCGCGCCTGCACCTCGGGCTTCCGCGCGCGCTCGTCGAAGGCCGCCGCGTCGATGCCGATGGGGAAGGTGCCCACGCGCACCGGGCGCCCGTCGGCCTGCAGCACCTCGCCGGCCAGCTCCAGGCCCAGCAGCTGCGAGCACGCGTAGGCGAAGTGGTACGCGTAGCTGGCGGTGTGGAAGCCCACCACGTCGGCGCCCAGCAGCCCGCGCAGCAGCTCCTCGCGCCAGGGGAGGATGCGGAACACCTCGGGCCCGGGGAACGGCACGTGGAGGAAGAAGCCCACCCGCGCGCCGGGGCAGCGCTCGCGCAAGAGCGCCGGCAGCAGCATGAGCTGGTAGTCGTGCACCCACACCAGGTCGCCCGGCCGCCAGTGCCGCGCGACCTGCTCGGCGAAGCGCTCGTTCACCGCGCGGTAGGTGGCCCAGTTCTCGTGGGCGTCGAGCTCCACCTTGTCGAGCAGGTAGTGGCACAGCGGCCAGAGCACGCCGTTGCTGAAGCCGTCGTAGTAGCCGCGCACCTCGTCTGGCGTCAGCAGCACCGGCACCGCGCGCAAGGGGTCGAGCAGCGGCTCGAGCTCCGAGAGCGGCGCGTCGACGGGGCCCGGCCAGCCGAACCACATCGAGCCGCCCTGGTCGTGCACTGAGGAGAGCGCCGAGGCGAGGCCCCCGGTGGAGCGCTGCGCCACCAGCCCGCCGGCCCCTCGCACGAGGGTCACCGGCAGTCGGTTGGAGACCAGCAGCACGCGCGGCATGCCCTCCGCCCTACCATTCATTTTGCGCTCCAACAATCAGGTCGTGCGGGTCAGGCCCTACCCCTTCGAGGGCTCTGACGAGAGGAAGTCGTCGCCGAAGAGCTGATCGTACTGCAGCGTCCACCAGCGCTCGGCGAGCGAGGCGGGGAGCTCCTCGCGCCAGGTGCCGTCGGCGTCGGCCACCAGCCCGGGAATGACGATGGGGTGCTCGCGGCCCACGCGGCCCACGAAGTCGGTGTACGTCGTGCCGGGCGTGCCGGTGAGCTCGAGCAGCCGGGGCCCGAGGAAGGCGGTGCTCAGCCCGCCCAGGGGCCCGACGGGGGCGCCGGTGTTGCGCCACATCACGAGCGGCACGCGGTGGAGGAAGGACCGCGTGGCGTTGCTGGCCGACTCCAGCGCGAGTGGCGAGGCGAGCACGCCGGTCTGCGCCAGCACCTCGGGCAGCATGGGGAGGTGGTCGCCGAAGAACACCAGCACCACCGGGCGCTCGACGCGCGAGAAGTAGTCCACCAGGGCGCCGAGCTCGCGGTCGGCGTGGCGCGCGGCCTCCGCGTAGCTGAGCAGCGACGCCTTCGCGACCTCGTCGAGCGGCCCGTCGACCGAGAGGCCCGCGTCGGGGTAGCGGCCCGGCTCGTAGGGCCCGTGGGCCTCCATGGACACGCCGAAGAAGAAGAGGGGCGCCTCGTCGGCCTCGAACTCGCGGACGATCTCCCGCGTCAGCACCGAGTCCGACACGTACTTGCCGTCGAGGGCGGCGTCGTCGAGGTCCTCGAGGCCCAGGAAGCGCTGGAAGCCGAAGTGCCGGTAGACCTGGTCGCGCTCCCAGAACCAGCGGTGGTAGGTGTGCACCGCCGCGGTGCGGTAGCCGTCGCGCGCGAAGATGCTGGCCAGCGAGTCGTGCGGCCGGCGCACGTACTGCTGGTAGGGCACCGAGCCGGCAGGGAGCAGGCGCATGGCGTGGCCGGTGAGGAACTCGAACTCGGTGTTGGCCGTGCCGCCGCCGAAGACGGGCGGGTAGAGCACGCCGGCCGCTGACTCGGCCTGCAGCCGGTGCAGCGTGGGCACCGGGTCTTCGCTGAAGGTGACGCCGGGCAGCGACGTGGGGTCGAAGAACGACTCGCTCATCACCGCGATGACGGTGGGGCGCTCGCGGGGCGGCGCGGGCGCGGGCAGGGGCGCGGGCGGCGGCGGCGCCAAAGGGAGCGCCTCGCGCACGGCCTGTGCCCCGTAGCTGACCGGCCGCCGCACGGCGACGGCGTTGAGGTTGAAGGCGAAGGCGAGCAGCAGGCCGTTCTGGTCGGAGTTCTCGGCCTGGGCCCAGTTGCGGTGCCGCAGGCCCAGCGGCTTCACCTTGGTCTTGAGCCCGGGCAGCGAGAGCGCGAGGAGGCTCCCGGCCACCACGACGCACCCCAGGCGGACCAGCGGCGAGGGCCCGGGCAACCGCACGCGCAGCGCGAGCGCCACGAGGCCGACGAGGGCGAGGACTGCCGCGAGGAGCACCCCCGGCCCCGCGTGACGCCACACCTCGGGGAGCAGGTCGAGGGCCTCGCGGTGCAGGAAGATGTCCCACGGGTAGAGCGGCTTGCCCAGGAGCCCCAGCTTCGCGCGGTGCACGAGCACCATGAGCGCCAGGGGCGCGGCGAGGCCCAGGAGCGCCAGCACCGGGCGCCCCACGAGGCCGAGGGCCAGCGCGGCGAGCGCCGAGAGGAGCACCCAGTTGGCGGTGGCGGCCAGCGGGTAGGTGCGCGCCCAGGCGAAGGCGGGGCCCAGGCCCGCGCGGTGCGCCGCCTCGAGGGCAAGGAGCAGCACGGCCGTCGTGGCCAGCGCGCCCACCCCCCACGTGACGGCCCGCGCGCGCGCTGCGGGTCGATCAGCCTGTTGCGTCGTGCTCAAGGCGAAGGGGCTCCATAGGCCCCGGTGCGGGGCGGGGTCAACGGAGCGCGCGCTCGACGTCGCGTGGCGTGGCGAATAGAGGGCCGGCCATGAGACTCGACACGCCGCTCTCGAGGCGCCTGGGCCTGCGCTACCCCTTCGTGGCCGCGCCGATGTTCCTCATCTCGAACAAGGAGATGCTCCTGGCGAGCGCGCAGGCCGGCATCCTCGGGTGCATGCCGTCGCTCAACGCCCGCACGAGCGAGGCGTTTCGGCAGGACCTGGAGTGGGTGCGCGCGCGCACCGACAAGCCCGTGGGCATCAACCTGACGCTGGGCCTCACGCCGAAGGAGCGCCTGGAGGCGGACCTCGAGACCTGCCTCGAGCTCGACGTGCCCGTCATCCTCACCAGCTACGGCAACCCGGCGGAGGTGGTGCGGCGCGCCCACGAGAAGAAGCGCCTCGTCTTTCACGACGTCATCTCGCTGCACCACGGGCAGAAGGCGGTGGCCGCGGGCGTCGACGCCATCATCGCGGTGGCCGCCGGCGCGGGGGGCCACGCGGGCCGCATCTCGCCCTACGTGCTGGTGCCGTGGCTCAAGGAGACGCTGAAGGTGCCCATCCTCGCGGCGGGCTGCGTCAGCGACGGGCGGCAGGTGGTGGCGTCGCTGAGCCTGGGCGCCGAGCTCTGCTACCTCGGCACGCGCTTCATCGCCTCCAGCGAGTGCGGCGCGGCGCCGGCCTACAAGCAGCTCGTCGTCGACGCGGGCCCGGAGGACGTCGTCTACACGGACGCGGTGTCGGGCATCCACGCCAACTTCCTCAAGGCCACCGTGCCCGAGCACTTCACCGCCGACCGCTCACCTGAGGGCGCGAAGCGATGGAAGGACATCTGGAGCGCCGGCCAGGGCGTCGGCCTCATCCACGAGGTCAAGCCGCTGGGGGCCATCGTCGAAGACCTCGCGCGCGAAGCGCACGAAATTTTCGCGTCACTTAGCTAACGCGCAACCGTTGCGCCTCGCGGGGTGGGGGCGTTTCTCGACGTCCGCGAAAAGACGCAGCGCACGCGCCTTGCACTCCTGATCCGCAGGAGGTGCACCATGCCGCGCTCTGCTCTCTCGAAGGTTCTCATCGGGCTGGAGTTATTCCTCGCCATTGGAGCGTTCTACGGGGGCTGGGCGCTGCTGTCGGACCCTACCGGCAACTCGCTGCGCATGCCGGCGGCGGTCTTCCTGATGGGGACGCCCTTCGATGATTACCTCATCCCCGGCCTCATCCTCTTCATCGTCAACGGCGCGTTCCCGCTGCTCGTCGTGGTGGCGACGCTCATGCGCATGACCTGGGCGAAGTACGGGCACGTCGCCGTCGGCGGGCTGCTGACGGGGTGGATGGTGGTGCAGGTGGCGCTCATCGGGCTTGGCACGGCCATCCAGGTGGTGTTCCTGCTGTTGGGCCTCGTCATCCTCGCGCTGGGCGTCGCCGTGTGGGCTGAGACGCCGAGCCCCCGCGACGGCGGGCGCGTCGCGCCTTCGCATTGACGGGCGCGGCGGCCGCGGCCAACGTGCCGCGGAATGAAGCCCTTCGCGCCGCTCGTGGTGTGTGCCCTCCTCGGCTGCGCGGCCGGGCCTGAGCCTCGGCCCACGCCGGTGAGCGAGCCCGCCATCGTGCAGACCGGCGCGCCGGTGCTGCGCCAGCGCGCCGCCGACGTCAGCCCGGAGCAGCTCGCCGCGCCCGAGTTCGGCGCCCTCGTGGCGAAGATGGTGGCGGCGATGCGCGCGGCGCCTGGCGTGGGCCTCGCGGCGCCGCAGCTCGGCGTGCCGCTGCGCGTGCTGGTGCTGGAGGACCGCGAAGCCCTGCAGACCTCGCTCACCGCCGCGGAGCTCGCCGAGCGCGAGCGCGTGCCCGTGCCGCTGCGCGTCTTCGTCAACCCCACGCTGACGCCGGTGGGCGAGGCGCAGGTGACGTTCTTCGAGGGGTGCCTCTCGGTGGCCGGCTTCGCGGGGCTCGTCACGCGCTGGCGAGAGGTCGAGGTGTCGGGCCTCGACGAGCACGGCCAGCCGCAGACCTGGCGGGTGACGGGCTGGCCCGCGCGCATCCTCCAGCACGAGGTCGACCACCTCGAGGGCACGCTCTACGTCGACCGCATGCACACGCGGAGCTTCGGCACCCTGCCCCAGGTGAAGGCGCGCTTCGGGGGCAAGCCGATGGCCGAGGTGCTGCGCGAGCTGGGCCTCGAGCTGCCGCGCTGAGCG
>CAYUZK010000220.1:0-10442 GCA_964449625.1 uncultured Archangium sp. | reverse complement strand
CACTGCCGGCACAAGATCTTCAACGCGCAGTTCGTCGTCGACGGCGTCCCCCAGGCCGACTCCCTCTTCCGCATGATCCGCCGCTCCACCGAGGCCAGCCCCGCAGGCGTCCTGAGCGCCTACAAGGACAACGCCTCGGTCATCGAGGGCCCCGAGGCCGGCCGCTTCTTCGCCGACGTGCACGACGGCGTGTACCGCGCGCACCGCGAGCCCGCGCACGTGCTGATGAAGGTCGAGACGCACAACCACCCCACCGCCGTCTCCCCCTACGCCGGCGCCGCCACCGGCAGCGGCGGTGAAATTCGCGACGAGGGCGCCACCGGCCGCGGCAGCAAGCCGAAAGCCGGCCTCGTGGGCTTCTCGGTCTCGAACCTGAAGCTCCCCGGCGCCGTGCGCCCCTGGGAGGAGGACTTCGGCAAGCCCGGCCGCATCGCCTCGGCCCTCGACATCATGCTCGACGGCCCCCTGGGCGCCGCGGCCTACAACAACGAGTTCGGCCGCCCGGCGCTCGCCGGCACCTTCCGCACCTTCGAGCAGCGCGTGGCCGGCCCCGGTGGCACCAGCGAGGTCCGCGGGTACCACAAGCCCATCATGGTCGCCGGCGGCGTCGGCACCATCCGCGCGGAGCACGTGCAGAAGGGCGAGATTCCCCCCGGCGCGGCCATCGTGGTGCTCGGCGGCCCGGCGATGCTCATCGGCCTGGGCGGCGGCGCGGCGTCCTCGGTGGCCAGCGGCGCGTCGCACGAGGCCCTCGATTTCGCCTCGGTGCAGCGGGACAACGCCGAGATGGAGCGGCGCTGCCAGGAGGTCATCGACCGCTGCTGGGCCCAGGGCGCGCACAGCCCCGTCGTCTCCATTCACGACGTCGGCGCCGGCGGCCTCTCCAACGCGCTCCCCGAGCTCGTGCACGAGAGCCACCGCGGCGCGCGCTTCGAGCTGCGCCGAGTGCCCAGCGACGAGCCGGGCATGTCGCCCCTCGAGCTGTGGTGCAACGAGAGCCAGGAGCGCTACGTGCTGGCCATCGACGCCGCGCGCCTCGGCGACTTCGAGGCCCTCTGCCGCCGCGAGCGGGCGCCCTTCGCCGTGCTGGGCCACGCCACCGACGACGGCCGCCTCGTGGTGAGCGACGCGCACTTCCAGGACACGCCCATCGACATGCCGCTCGAGGTGCTCCTCGGCAAGCCGCCGCGCATGCGCCGCGACGTGACGTCCGTCGCCGCGCAGCACCCGCCGATGCCCGCGGTGCCGTTCGACGAGGCGCTGCGCCGCGTGCTGCTGCTCCCCACGGTGGCCGACAAGACGTTCCTCGTCACCATCGGCGACCGCTCCATCACCGGCCTCGTCGCGCGTGACCAGCTCGTCGGGCCGCTGCA
This sequence comes from uncultured Archangium sp., assembly GCA_964449625.1. Taxonomy (GTDB): domain Bacteria; phylum Myxococcota; class Myxococcia; order Myxococcales; family Myxococcaceae; genus Archangium_A. The sequence continues at coordinate 9,069 of CAYUZK010000220.1, read as the reverse complement.
GGTGCCCGTGGCCGACGTGGCCGTCACCGCGACCAGCTACGACGTCTTCACCGGCGAGGCCTTCGCCATGGGTGAGCGGGCGCCCCTCGCGCTGCTCGACGCCGCGGCCTCCGCGCGCATGGCCGTGGGCGAGGCCCTCACCAACCTCGCCGCCGCGCCCGTCGCGAAGCTGTCCGACGTGAAGCTCTCCGCCAACTGGATGGCCGCCGCCGGCTGGCCGGGCGAAGACGCGCGCCTCTACGCCGCGGTGAAGGCCGTCGGCGCGGAGCTCTGCCCGGCCCTCGGCCTCGCCATCCCCGTGGGCAAGGACTCGATGTCCATGCGCACCACGTGGAAGGACGGCGACGAGGCGAAGGCCGTGGTGTCGCCGCTCTCGCTCGTGGTGAGCGCCTTCGCCCCCGTCACCGACGTGCGCCGCACGCTGACGCCGGAGCTGCGCCTCGACGAGGGCCCGACGGCGCTGGTGCTGCTCGAGGTCAACCCGGGGCAGGCGCGCCTCGGCGGCTCGGCCGTCGCGCAGGTCTTCAACGCCGTGGGCGACGAGGCCCCCGACGTCGACTCCCCGAAGCGCCTCGCCGACTTCTTCGGGCTCGTGCAGGCGCTCAACGCCGAAGGCACGCTCCTCGCGTACCACGACCGCAGCGACGGCGGCCTCGTGGTGGCGCTGCTGGAGATGGCCTTCGCCTCGCGCTGCGGCCTCGACGTGACGGCGCCGGGCGCGCTCGTGCCGTCGCTCTTCGCCGAGGAGCTCGGCGCAGTGGTGCAGCTGCGCGCAGCCGACGTGGCGAAGGTGGCGGCGCGCGCGAGCGCCCTCGGCCTCGCTGCGACGGTGGTGGCCACGCCCCGCGGCGACGACGTGGTGCAGGTGCAGGCTGGCGGCGTGAAGGTGTTCGAGTCCAACCGCACGGCCTTGCGCGCGCTGTGGAGCGACACCACCTGGCGCATGCAGCAACTCCGCGACGACGCCACCTGCGCCGACGAGGAGCACGCGCTGCGCCTCGAGCCCTCCTTCACCGGCCTCACGGCGTCGCTCACCTTCGACCCCGCGCAGGACGTCGCTGCGCCGTACGTGGCGAAGGGCGCCAAGCCGCGCGTGGCCATCCTCCGGGAGCAGGGCGTCAACGGCCAGCTGGAGATGGCCGCGGCCTTCACCCGCGCGGGCTTCGAGGCAGTGGACGTGCACATGAGCGACCTGCTCGAGGGGCGCCGCACGCTCGAGGGCTTCCGCGGGCTCGCGGCCTGCGGTGGCTTCTCCTACGGCGACGTGCTGGGCGCCGGCGGCGGGTGGGCCAAGTCCATCCTGCTCCACCCGCGCGTGCGCGACGGCTTCGAGGCCTTCTTCAGCCGCGGCGACACCTTCACCTTAGGCGTGTGCAACGGCTGCCAGATGGTGGCGCAGCTCAAGGCCCTCATCCCCGGGGCGGAAGGCTGGCCGCGCTTCGTGCGCAACCAGAGCGAGCAGTTCGAGGCGCGCGTGGCCCTGGTGCGGCTCGAGCCGACGCCGTCGGTGCTGCTCTCGGGCATGGCAGGGAGCGTGCTGCCGGTGGCGGTGGCGCACGGCGAGGGCCGCGTGGAGCTCGAGTCGCCCGCGCAGCTCGAGGCCCTGCAGCCGCTCGTGGCGGCGCGCTTCGTCGACTCCGGCGGCGCGCCCACGGAGCGTTACCCGCTCAACCCCAACGGCTCGGTGGGCGGGCTCACCGCGCTCACCTCGCGCGACGGGCGGGCCACCATCTTGATGCCGCACCCCGAGCGCGTGTTCCGCTCGGTGCAGCACTCGTGGCGGCCGAAGGGCTGGGGCGAAGACGGCCCGTGGCTGCGGCTGTTCCGCAACGCGCGGGTGTGGGTGGGCTGACGGGGGCGCCGCGCCCCATCGGCGCACGGATTCAAGACGGCGCGCTGACACTTGGTAGGGTGCGCGTCGTGAGACTCCCTTCCTCGTTCGCTCTCGTCGCCGTCGTCTTCGTCAGCTCCTCGGGTGCGCTCGCCGGCGCCCCGGAAGCGGCGGCGGCGCTCAAGAAGCTCGAGGCGGCGCGCAGCGCGCTGGCCGAGGCGGTGAAGCGCATCGAGGTCGATCCGCCAGCCCCGAAGGATCTCGACGCCGCCCACGCAGCGGTGGGGGTGCTCAAGGACGCCATCGACGCCGGCGCCGCGCAGGAGGGCGACAACCTCGACTACGCGAAGGCCGCCCTCGCCGCGCGCAAGGAGCTGCGCACGCACCGGGAGTTCGTCGACGACCGCCGCGGCAAGGTGAAGGTGCACGAGCAGCGCCGCCTCATCGACGCCGCCCTCGCCGACTTCAAGGACAAGGCGAAGAAGGTGGAGGCGAAGGAGCCCGGCTCGAAGGACTTCGACGACGCCCGCGCCTCCGCCCGCGCGCTGCGCAAGGCGCTGGGCGAGGGCCGGCCCTTCGCCGGGCAGGACCAGAAGTTCGCCGCCTACCTCAACGAGACCGAGGCGCAGCTCGCGAAGCAGGAGAAGGGCATCGACGAGCGCTGGGTGCTGCTCGAGGCCGACAAGCACCGCGCGAAGGTGGACGCCGCGCGCAAGGCGCTCACCGCGGCGATGGCCTCGGTCGGCACCAAGGACACCACCGACGAGCAGTTCAAGGCCGCCGACAAGGCGCTCTCCGAGCTCACGCGGCTCCTCGAGGACGGCAAGGCCCTCGAGCCGAGCGAGAAGGCCTACCGCGCCGTCGCCGACCAGGGCCGCGCGGAGGTCACCCAGGCGAAGAAGAAGATGGACACGGCGTGGAGCGAGACGGGCCTGGCGAAGCTCAAGGCGGAGATCGAGCCGGCCTACAAGGACCTCCAGGCCGCGGGGAAGGCGGTGAAGGCGAAGAAGCCGGCGCCCGAGCAGCTCGCCGAGGCGAAGACGGCGGCCATCGTGGTGCGCAAGCTGCTCGAGAAGTTCGAGCCCGAGGCCAAGCGCAGCCAGGCCTTCGGCCAGTACGTCAAGGAGGTGAAGGGCACCCTGGTCGAGGTCGAGGTGCAGCTGCAGCTCCGCGCGCTCGACGCGGCGGTGGCCGACGCGAAGCAGGCCCTGCGGCCCCTCGAGCGCCGCGTGCCCACCGACGAGCAGTTCGAGGTCGCGGCGAGCGCGCTGCTCGTGCTCGAGAAGACGCTCGAGACCGTGCACGCCAAGGACAAGGCGATGGCTCCGGCCGCCAACGACGCGCGGAAGCTGTTGCGCGACGCGCGCGCGGCGCACGGCAAGAAGCGCGTCGAGGTGGACGTCGCCGTGCAGCAGGACAAGGTGGACAAGGCCCGCGCGGCCCCGACGAAGCTGCTCGGCCAGGGCACCCTCACGGCCGAGGCGCTCGACGAGGCCGAGACGGGGCTCAAGGTGCTGGCCGGCGCGCTCGCCGAGGGCGACGCCCTGACGAAGAAGGACCGCGGCTACGCGGCCTTTGACCGCGAGACGAAGAAGCGCATCACCGAGCTGCAGGCGAAGCTCGCCAAGGGCCGCCTCGGCCTCGAGGTGTCGGCGGCGCGTGAGAAGCTCAAGGTGGCGGCGGGCCTGGCGAAGGAGAAGATCGACGCCACCAAGCTGCCCGCGGCGACCGACGCCGACCTCGACGCGGCGCAGAAGGCCATGGAGGGCATCGACAAGGTGCTCGAGGCCAACGCGCCCCTCGAGGCGAAGGACTCCGGGCTGCAGCTCCAGAGCGAGAAGCTCCGCTACGAGACGGGCCCGCGGCTGCTCGAGAACCTCGAGGCGGCGCGGCAGATGCGCGACCTGCGCAAGAAGACGGGTGACGCGCTCACCGCGGGCGAGAAGGCGGTGGCCGCGGCCGAGGCCACGCAGAACCTCCGCGCGCAGCGCACGAACTACGAGAAGGCGCTGGCCGAGTTCACCGCCTGCAAGGACGAGACGCGCCGCGTGCAGGCCACGCCGCAGCTCGAGAAGACCGTGGTGCTGGTCGACGGTCGCCCCAGCACCGCGAAGGAGGTCGTCGCCACCTGCGCCGAGCGCGCCGAGGCGATGAAGGCCGCCATCAAGCCCATCACCGGCCTCATCGACTTCGAGGAGGGCCCGAAGAAGTCCTTCGAGGCGGCCAAGCAGCTCCTCTCGCGGGGAAAGAAGGCCGACGCCGCGGCCCAGTTCGAGGAGTGCACCGCGTCGGCGCTCATCCTCCAGCACCGCAACCCGACGATGAAGGACCAGTCGTTCCAGGTCGCCGGCAGCTCGATGACGCTCTCCGAGCTCATCAAGCAGTGCACCAGCGAGGCGAAGGCGCACCGCGGGAAGTAGGCCCGTCAGCCCTTCGACACCTCGCCGGCGACGGGCTGGTCCACCAGGTCGAGCAGCCGCTCCAGCTTCGCCTCGAGGAAGCGCGCGTCGGCCTCCTGGGGCAGGCTGCGCACCACCACCTGCCGCCGCCCGTCGCGCAGGAGCGCGCAGAGCTGGAAGGTGCTGCCGTTCTTTCCGCGCTGCTCCACCACGAAGAGCTGGCGCACCTCGGCGCGCTCGAGGGCGAGGCGACCGCCGGGCCACCAGAGCGGCGCGTGGCGCACGGCGAGCTTTCCATCGGCCAGGCTCACGGTGGTGGTGTTGAGGAAGGTGGCGAGCACCCAGTAGGCGAGGCCCACGCCGACCCAGACGTGCGGTACCACGAGGCCCAGGAGCAGCCGCTCCGGGTGCGCGCCCCGCTCGGAGGCGCTCCAGCCCATGGTGGCCAGCATGCCGTTCCAGATCAGCGTGAAGGGCAGCAGGAAGAAGGCGCTGGCCGTCAGCCACTTCCACCGCGCGCTGAAGCGCCCGCCGATCTCCTCGAGCTGCCAGCGCTCGGGCGCGGCGAGGGCCGTGGGGGCGCCCGGGCGGGGCGCGGCGCGGGCGAGCGACGAGGTGTCGAAGAGCGTGTCGCAGGCCGTGCACCGGGCGGCGCGCAGGGCGGCCACGACGTTGTTCGAGGGCACCGAGAGGCCGCAGCGAGGGCAGTTCATGGGGTCGAGCGGCCTCGGGCGCGGTGGAGCGGTGCGGGCATCGGCGCAGCGTAGCGCGGGCGGGCGCCTTCGGGCTGACGGCCCCCGCGGCATGGTGTAGGAGCCGCCCACCCGTGAAGTCCTACGCCCCCGTCGCCATCGCCATCGCGGTGCTCGCGCTGCTCCAGGCGCTCACCGCGGGCAGCGAGTACCTCGTGTACCTCTCGCTCCTGGTGGGCGTGAACGTGGTGCTGGCGGTGAGCTTGAACGTCATCAACGGCATGACGGGCCAGTTCAGCATCGGGCACGCGGGCTTCATGGCCGTGGGCGCCTACGTCTCGGCCGTGGTGTCGCAGGCGCTCCACGAGTACCGCATCGGCCTTCTGCCCGAGGTGGTGGAGCACCAGCTCTTCTTCGCCATCGCCCTGGCCGTGGGCGGCGCGGTGGCCGGGCTCGCGGGCTTCGTGGTGGGGCTGCCCAGCCTGCGGCTCAAGGGCGACTACCTCGCCATCGTCACCCTGGGCTTCGGGGAGATCATCCTCGTGGTGGTGCGCAACACGCCGGCGCTCGGCGGCGCGCTGGGGCTGTCGGGCACGCCGCAGCACACCTCGTTCTTCTCGGTGTGGTTCGCGGTCTTCGTGGTGGTGCTCTTCGCGCGGCGGTTGCTCAACTCGCCGCACGGCCGCTCGCTGGTCGCCATCCGCGAAGACGAGGTGGCCGCCGAGGCCATGGGCGTGGACACCACGAGCTACAAGGTGCGCGCCTTCGTGGTGTCGAGCTTCTTCGCGGGTGTGGCCGGGGGCCTCTTCGCGCACTTCCAGAGCATCATCACGCCGGGCGACAGCTTCAGCTTCGTCAAGTCGATGGAGATCGTCGTGATGATCGTCGCCGGCGGCCTCGGCAGCACCTCGGGCGCGGTGGTGGCGGCGATCTTCCTCACGCTGCTCCCCGAGGGCATGCGCGCCCTCTTCATCACGGTGGGCGGCGGCGACGCCGGCTTCGCGCAGAGCATCGACCAGCTGCGCAAGCCCATCTTCGGGCTGCTGCTGGTGGTGATGATGCTCACCCGGCCGCAGGGGCTCTTCGGCACCCACGAGCTGTGGGACTTCTTCAAGCGGAAGAAGGGGGCGGCGGCGTGAGCGACGCGCTCCTCGAGGCGAAGCAGGTCTCCATCACCTTCGGCGGCCTCAAGGCGCTCACGGCCTTCGACCTCGAGGTCCGCACGGGCGACTTGAAGGGGCTCATCGGCCCCAACGGCGCGGGCAAGACGACGGCCTTCAACGTGCTCACCGGCGTGTACCTCCCCACGCAGGGCGAGGTCTTCGTGGGCGGGGAGCGCGTCAACGGCAAGCGGCCGCACCAGATCAACCGCCTGGGGCTGGCGCGCACGTTCCAGAACATTCGCCTCTTCAAGCAGCTCTCGGTGCTCGACAACGTGCGCATCGCGGTGGCCGCCGACCGCACGCCGCTCTTCTCTCGCGCGCGCGTCGAGGCCCTGCGCCGCGGCGCCCAGCCGGGCCGGGCCGTGGGCGCGATGCTCGACGCCCTCGACAACTACCGCGACTGGTGGCGGGCCCTGCTGCGCACCCCGGCCTTCCTCGAGGAGGAGACGGGCATCGAGCGGCGCGCGCGCGAGCTGCTCGAGGTGATGGGCCTGAGCCACCGCGTCGACGAGTCGGCGAAGAACCTGCCCTACGGCGAGCAGCGCCGGCTGGAGATCGCCCGCGCGCTCGGTACGCGCCCCAGGGTGCTGCTGCTCGACGAGCCGGCCGCCGGCATGAACACCCGCGAGAAGCAGGACCTGATGGTCCTCATCCGCGAGCTGCGCACGCGCTTCGAGCTGGGCATCCTCGTCATCGAGCACGACATGAAGCTGGTGATGGGCATCTGCGAGCACCTCACGGTGCTTGACCACGGCGAGACCATCGCCCGGGGCGAGCCCGCGGCCGTGCGCACCGACCCCAAGGTCATCGAGGCCTACCTCGGCGAGGCGCCGGCCCATGCGTGAGCCCCTGGGTCAGCGCGCGCCGTGCGAGCCGCTGCTCGAGGTCAAGGGCCTCGAGGTCAGCTACGGGGCTATCAAGGCGCTCAGGGGCGTGTCGCTCTCGGTGGGCAAGGGCGAGGCGGTGGCGCTCATCGGCGCCAACGGCGCGGGCAAGACGAGCACCCTGCGCGCGGTCTCGGGCATGCTCAAGCCGCAGGCGGGCACCATCACCCTGCGCGGCGAGAACCTCGTCGGCCTCAAGTCGAACCAGGTGGTGCCGAAGGGCCTGGCGCACGCGCCCGAGGGCCGCGGCATCTTCCCCAACCTGACGGTGCAGGAGAACCTGGACCTCGGCGCCTACTTGAGGCGCGACGACGCGGGCATCAAGGCCGACGGCGAGAAGTGCTTCGGCTACTTCCCGCGGCTGGCGGAGCGGCGCACGCAGCTGGCGGGCACGCTCTCGGGCGGCGAGCAGCAGATGCTGGCCATCTCGCGGGCGCTCATGTCGCGGCCGACGCTGCTGCTGCTCGACGAGCCGTCGCTGGGGCTGGCGCCGCAGGTGACGCAGACCATCTTCAAGATCCTCCGCGACGTGAACGCGCAGGGCACCTCCGTGCTCCTCGTCGAGCAGAACGCGCACCTGGCGCTGGGCCTCGCGCAGTGGGCCTACGTGCTCGAGACCGGCGAGGTGGCCATGGAGGGCACCGGCCGGGCGCTGCTCGCCAGCGAGGACATCCGCAAGGCGTACCTGGGCGAGTAGCCGCTACGGCACGACGAGCGTCAGGCCCGTCTCGAGGCGCCCCGTCGTCGCGTTCCACCGCTGGCCCTGCGCCGCGACGTCGGCGTTGAAGAGCCGCGTGGCGTAGCGCGCGTCGGCGGCCAGCGTCGGCGCCGCGTCGGGCAGCGCGAGGTCCACGGCCCAGCTTCCCGCGGCGATGGCGCCCGGCAGCGTCGCCGTGGCCGCGAGCAGCAGCGTCTGTCCCGCGCCCACCCGGCGCACGTCGACGCCCTGGAGCTCGACGCGGTGGGTGACGGTGCCCAGCCGCAGCCAGAGCACGAGGGGTCGGGGGTTGTGCACGCGCGCCCAGCCGGCGTTGGCGAGCGTCACGCGCACCGGCACCGTGGCGCCGGCCGTCGCCCGCGTGGGCAGCTCGAGCTCCACCAGCGAGAGCCGGTGCCCCATCGAGCGCTGCACCTGCTCGAAGCAGCCGCCGGTGCGCCACGAGTCGTGGAAGGTCACCCAGTAGTCGAGGTTCAAGTAGGTGAGCCCGTAGGCCGGCCCCTCCGAGAGGATGTTGCTGCAGCCCAGCCGCGGTGACGGGTTGGGGTCATCGGCCGGGTTGCACGTCTCGCCGCCGAAGGGGGCGACCGTGCCGAAGTCCTGCATGTGCTGCCGCACCACGGCGCCGTTGCTCGACGGGTAGGTGCCCACGTCGGTCGGCGAGGCCATGAAGCAGTCGTTGTGGAAGCCGACGCGCGGCGCGCTCCCGTCGAGGCGCTGCTCGACGGTGGGCACGGTGGGGTACCAGGTGCGCAGGTCCGGCGGGTAGCGGAAGCTGATGGTGCGCGAGGCGGGGAGCTGCGCCAGGAGCGCGTCGCGCACGGCCAGCTTGTTCGCCGCCGTCGTGAGGTTGTTCGACGAGGTGTGCCACTCGCCCCACGCGCCGATGAAGCCCGCCTGGAAGAAGGCGACGACGTCGGCGTTCGCCGCGAAGACGGGCGCAAGCTCCTGAAGGTGGGCCTGCACCTGCGCGAGCGTCGCGTCCTGCGCGTTCTGGTACTCCGTCTCCGTCTCCGGGTAGTTGTAGGTGACGCGCACGATGGCCTTGAGGCCCGCGGTCCGCACGCGGCCCAGGCCCGTCTCGATGGCCGCCAGCCGCGTCGCGCCGATGCTCGTGGTGCGCACGGCGTCGAGGCGCAGCAGCGTGTAGACGAGCCGGTGGCCCTGCGTGGCGACCGAGGTGAGCTCGGAGTTCGAGAGCGCGGTGAGCTCGCTCACGAAGCGGAAGAAGCCTCGCTCCGGGTCGGGCGCGCCGGCGTCGGTGGGCGAGAAGCGCGCGAGCTGAAAGATGGAGCCGCCGTCGGTGGGCGCACCGGCGTCGGTGGAGGCGCCCGCATCTCCCGACGTGCCCGCATCACCCGACGTGCCCGCATCACCCGACG
>CAYUZK010000219.1:0-10446 GCA_964449625.1 uncultured Archangium sp. | reverse complement strand
TCGAAGGCGCTCTCGTCGAAGGGGGCCAGCCCCTTGACCGTCTGCGTGTCAGTCCAGGTTCCCTGGAGCACCCAGCGACCGCCCTCGAGCGCGAAGGCCTCGAGCACGCGCGCCTGGGGTTCGACGATCCACAGGAACGGCACGCCTTGCCTCGCGTACAGCTCGCGCTTGGGCCCGAGGTCCTTGCGGCGTGTCGAGTCGCTCAGGATCTCGCAGACCCAGTCGGGGCGAACGGTGTACGGGTTCTCGTTCTCGTGACCGGCGATGTTGGGGCGGCGCCAGCCCACGACGTCTGGCACGACCTGTTCCTGCGTGGGGAAGAGCACCGACACCTCCGTGAGGAAGAGCCAGCCGGAGGGAGGAGGGCCGCCGCCACCGCCGCGCCGCAGGTCGGAGGCGAGCTCCATCTCCACGCTCTGGTGCGCTCCCGACGGGCGCCCCATGACGTACAGCGTTCCGTCGATGACCTCGCCGGTCATGTTCTCCGGAAGTCGCTCGAGCTCGACGAGCAGCTCGGCGTTCGACTTCTTCTGGAGCGCGACGTTCACGGGGCGAGCGTAGCAGCTCACGCCGGCGCTGCTCGGGCTCCGCCTCGTGTTGCCGGGTGCCGAGGGTGAGGGCCTCGCCGATGACCGGCAGGACTCGGCCTTTGCGGAGTCGCCTGAGGTTTTCAGCCCGACTACCGTAGACCCATGCGGCGGTGCCTGGGGGCGGTGCTCGGCGTCGTGATCCTGGCGGGCTGCCAGTGCCGACAGACCGCGTCGCACTTCCAGTCAACTCCGCTGGGCTGCGTCGATGACACCGACTGCCCCTCGACGACGTTCTACTTCTGCTCCACGAACCTGGGGCTCTGCGTCCCCTCTTGTTCGACGAGCGCGGACTGCACGGCGTCCGTCCGCGGCGAGTTCGCGTTCGAGCCGTGCGACAAGGGGCTGGGGTGCCGCTGCGACCACCGGGTCTGCGTCGCGGCGCAGTGCTCCGTCGATGACGAGTGCGTGTCTCCGCTCGTGTGCCGCAGTGGGGCCTGCTCCGCCCCGCCGGAGCCATCGGGCGTGGCCCGCTGTGAGGTCGTCATCGAGTCCGCCGTCGTCGCGCTGGGAACGACCTTCGAGGCGACAGTGCTCGCGGTGGATGCACGCGGCGCGGCGGTGGTCCCCACGGGTGCCCGCTGGAGCATCGCGGGCGGCACGATTCGCGAGGAGCGCGGCCTCACCGTCGTCGTCTCGACGTCGCGCGTCGGCGCTGTCGAGGTTGCCGCGACGCTCGGCTCCGCCACCTGCACTGGCGCGGTGAAGGTCGTTTCCGCCGGAGACATCCCCCCGGGCGCCATCGACGTGCTCGCACTCGACGCGGACACCGGGCAGCCCATCGCCGGGGTCACCGCCGTGGCGACGAGCACGGCCCTGCCCTCCGCGCCGATGGCCTCGACCGGCCCCCAGGGCATCGCACGGTTGACGGTGGGCGCGGCCCCGAGCGCGACCGTGACCGCGTACCACCCGGACTACGACTTCTGCACCGTCACGGAGTTCGCCCTGCCCGGCGCGGGCGCGCCCGGGGCCGCCGTGCTGCTCCCGCTTCGCCCGAACCGGGGCGAGCTCGTCGGTGGCATCGCCGGCGAGTTCAATGCGCCGGCGCCGCCGTTCCTGGAGGCGAACATCGGTCTCGTAGGGCTCTCGGTGCCGCAGGTCGCTCCTGACCTCTCGACGGAAACACTGGTCGGCCCGAACGTCAGCCTCCGCGGCGTCGAGCTGTGGGCCGTGGGCCGTACGAAGCCCGTCGAGGCCGTTCCGCTGGGCGGCTCCATCACGTCCCCTACGGTTTCCGGCGAAGCCGTCAAGCCGGTGTACGGAGCGCTCGGCGCTGCGGGCCGCTGCGCGGACGCCGGCACGGACCTCGGTGGGGGCCTGAGGTGCGGCACGCGCACGGCCTGGGCGATGACGTACCGCGCGCACTGGGGCAGCCTGAACTTCTCGCTGCTCCTCGCTACGCCGGACAACCGCGATCTCTTCGCTGAGCTCCTCCTCACGCAGCTCAGGTGGGGCCGGCCCTTCCACTCGACCCTGGCTCGCGACGTGACCTTCGCCCTGCGGCCTCCGCCCGCGTTGCCTGATGGAGGCGCCGACCTCACCAACACCAGCCGCCTCCGACGCCTGGACCTCGACGCCGAGCAGGTTCCGATGGCGTTCTCGTCGGTCGTCGAGATCCCCAGGGTGCCCGTGTTCCAGCAGCGCTTCGCGCCCTCGGTGCTGCTGCTCGTCGGCGCGCAGGTGCCCGGCCGCGGCTGGGTGCCGCTCGGGCTGGGCGCGGGTCTGCCCCACCCCGATGGGTGGGTCGCCCGCGAGACGGCGTGGCAAGGGGCGCGCCAGATCCGGTTCCGCGCGGCCCCTCCGCACCACGGCATCGAGGGCTCGCCGCTCCAGATCATCGCGGTCGCGCGCAGCCGACGCAGCGGCAGCGAGCAGACGGGCGCTGCGACGAGCGCCACCGTCCTGCCGCTGCCCGGAAACCGCCTCGTCTACGATGAAGACGGCGGCGCCTCGCTCGCCCTTCCGGAGTTTCCGCCCTTCCCCGAGGGGGCCGAGTACGTCGCGGGACCCACGGACGCAGGCACGACGACCCTGCGCAGCCTCCGCTTCGCCAGCGACGGCGGCGTCTCCGGCAGCGTGGTGAAGGTCGTCTTCACCAACGCGCAGGGCCACCGGTGGGTCGTGCTCGTGGATCCGGCCCTGGCCTCGACCGGCGTTGCGCTGCCGGTCCCTCCACCGGGCTTCGCGGATCGAGTGCTGTGGAATGGCGCCGCGCCGCCGCGCTCGAAGCTCGAGGTCCAGACCCTGCGCCTCGAGGACCGCGGCCGGCCGCTGTCCTTCGAAGAGGCCGTCCGGTGGAACGCGACCAACCTCGACCGCGTCAGCGAGCTCACGACGGGCTTCGCGTCGATGGCGTACCCGTCGCCCTGAAGGTGTTCGCGGCAGCCCTGTTTCCACCTCTCGCACCGCCGCGGCTTCGGCCGGTACACACGGGACCGGCCAGCGGCTCGCCGAAGCCATGAGACGGCACCCGCTCGCCGCTGCGCTGCTTCCCGAAGCCACCGCGCCGCGAGGGCCCTGCCATCACGAGGCACGCCACAGCCACCGCGAGGCACGCCCACTGCCCCGCCGAGGGTCCGCGCTGCGAGCCTGAGGGTCCGCGCTGCCAGACGGTGGCAAGCCCGAGCCGCGCCTCGGTCGCCGCTCAGCCGTCGCGCCGCTCGCCGCCGCCTCGACGAGGCAACCCCTCGCCATCGCACGGCTTCACGCAGCCACGCCGCGGCTGCGGAATGCGACCCGCTGGCACCGCGCTGCCGTGGCACGGCCGCTGCTCACCAAGCGCCTGTCGGCAACGGCAGCACCCTCCCCTCCACCGGCCCCGACGCGGGCCAGAAAGACGAAGCCCCATGACCCCGAAGCGCAAGGCGTACCACCCGCAGCGAACCTTCGACGACGCGCTGATGGCCCTCTCGGAGCTCTACGTGAAGCAGGGCTGGACCTACCTGAGCCCGGAGCTGCTCACGAAGGCCGCGCTCGAGCAGCGCCATGAGCGGGCGGCCGTCGACGCGCTCGCTGCGCTGTACTTCGAGACGAGGGAGGCCTTCGCCCGCGCCCAGCACCAACGGCACGCGACCTACCAGGCCGCCCTCGCGGCCGCCCGCGGGGCGAACCGCAACGAGCCGGCGACCCTCAAGATGCTCGAGCCGTTCCGCCGCAAGTCCACCCGCCGCGCGCGGACGAACGCGCCGGTCTGAGCACCGCGGCGACGGGGTTCATCGGCGCTGAGTCTACCGCCGATCGCCCCTGCCTGGGCGCGCCGGGGCGCCTCCCCCTCAGAACGTGCCCGACAGCACCGCCCCGCCCAGCCCCGGCGTCACCAACCACGTCACGCCCGGCTTCGCGCGGTACGCGTCGTAGCGGCCCGGCGGGTCACCCACCACGAAGAGCACCGTCGCCGCCAGCGCGCCCACGGCCGCCGTGCCCAGGCCCAGCCACGCCACCGTCTGCGCGAGCTCGACGTCGGCCTTGAGCGCTCCGGCCGCGGCCCGGTGGTCCACCAGCACGCCGTTGACCAGCCCCGACTCGCGGCCAGCGAGCAGCTCCGCCCGGTGGAACTGAAACGTGTTCGGCGTCTGCGCGTCGCCGTAGAGCCGCTCGCCCCAGAGCGTGCCGCCCACCAGCGCGCCGACGCCCGCCACCGCCAGCCCGGTGGACACCCAGGCCAGCACCCGCAGGCGCGTGGCCCGGCCCTCGTAGGCCTCGATGGTGTCGGGGCTGGGCACCAGGCGCACCGCCTCGTCGGTGACCTGCTCGGGGGTGATGCGCACCTCCTTCTTCACGGCGGTGAAGCCCTCCTTCTCGACCGTCAGCAGGTGCGGCCCGGCGCCCACCGCGAGGCGGCCCGGCAGCGGCGTGGTGCCCACCTGCGTGTCGTCGATCTTCACCGCGGCCCCGGCCTCCGACGCCGTCACCACCAGCGCGCCCTGGCGCCCCTGCGTCAGCTTGCCCACCAGCTTGAGCGCCGACGGCGCGAGCTCCTGCAGGAGCTTCTCTTCGCCTCGGGCCTGCACGCGCACCGACGACAGCGCGCTCGCCGAGCCCACCTGCAGGAGCGTCAGCAAGAGCACGTAGGTCGGCTCCTTCGGCGCGCCGGCGCGGCTCAACTTCCCGGTGACGAGGTACTCGAAGCTCGTGAGGTCGGCGATGGCCTGGCCGGAGCAGTCATCGCAGCCCAGCAGCGCGCGCTGGCGCTCCACCCCGAGGATGACGCGCGTCGTCTCGGCGCTGGTGACGCGGAAGACGCCCAGGCGGTCGAGCTCGTGGGCCACCAGCCCCGTGGCGGCGGCGGCGAGCTCCGTCGAGGCGCCCTCGACGGCGAAGTCCATCACCGCGAGGCCAGGCACGGGCGCGGCGCCGAAGGTGGCGAAGAGGAGCGGAGCGAAGAGCATGGGGCGCGCACTGCACCCCGAGTGGCGGCGCTCGGCAAGCCTCTCGCGCGGCCCATCAGGCGCGGTTGGCGGTGACGGTGACCTCGTCGCGGTCGTGGTAGAGCTGCCGCATCCGCACGCGCTTCCAGCCGCCGCTCTCGAGCGCGTCGCGCACCCGCACCAGCGTCGGCAGCTTGTCCTTCATCGGCAGCTTGATGTTCGCCACGAGCTGCGCCGCGAAGCCGCGCCGCGCCCACTTGCCCAGCAGCTGCGCCACCTCGAGGGGCCGCCAGGCCATGTCGCAGAAGAGCCACTCCGCGGGCTCCGGCGGCTCGAAGGCGAAGGCGCTCTGGGTGAAGTGCTTCACCTTGGGGTGCTTCGCCACGTCGGGGGCCAGCTGCCCGGTGTCCACGCTCCACACGCGCGCGCCGCGCTCGAGGAGCCGCCTCGTCCACCCGCCGGGGGCGCTGCCCAAGTCCACGCAGAGCTCGCCGCGGCCCGGCGCCACGCCGAGCCACTCGAGGGCCTCGTCGAGCTTCATGGCCGCGCGCGAGGGCGCCTCGCCGGTGCGCTTCATGCGGGCGCGGCCGCCGGCCGACAGCGTCATCGCCTCGCGCGCGCGCACGCGGCCCACCACCGCCACGCCCGGGCCCAGCAGGCAGACCTGCCCGAGCCACGCGCCGGCCTCGGAGGCCTTCCACGGCGTCTCGGGGTCGACCAGCTGCGCCTCACGGCGGATGGCCTTGATGGTGTCCTCCCACACGGCGGCCTCGCCGGCGCGCGCGTTGCCCGCGTCGGTGTCGGGCACCCAGACCTGCACCCGCGTCGGCTCGTCGGGCAGCGCCTCGGCGGCCTCGAGCGGGCTGCGCACCACCGCGCCGATGAGGAAGCCCACGCGCGCGAAGGCCGGGTAGTCGCGCAGCGGCGGCTCGCCGGTGAAGGGCTCTGACGCGATGAGGCCGGCGCCGAGGAGAATGGGGCGCTTCTTGCCCCAGGCGAGCTCCTCGTAGAGCTGCGCCTCGAAGCCGGCGCGGCAGGTCCACAGCCAGGAGCCGGGCTCGGGCACCAGCGTGTCGCCAGGCACCGCCGGCACCTTGATGCGCCTGGGCGGCTCGACCTTCGGCGGCGCCGCGCGGCGCTGCTCCGGTGAGGGGTGCCAGGCCGGCCGCTTCGCCGGTCGCCGCACGTCGCCCTGCTTGCTCCCGCGCTTCATGGGCGCGTCGGTAGCACACGGGCCCGCGCCCTGCCTGCCCCTTGCGAACACCGCCGCGACTTGCCAGCGCGCGAGGGCTGCTTACCCTGCCGCGCCCCCGCGCTTTCGTGGTGGCAATCGGCCCGCGTTTCCGGAAGAAGGCACCCTATGCTCGAGTGGGCTCTCAAGAAGATCATCGGCACCAAGAACGATCGCGAGCTCAAGAAGGCGTGGCCCAAGGTCGCCCGCATCAATGAGCTCGAGACGAAGATGCGCGCCCTCAAGGACGAAGACTTCGCCCGCGAGACGGCCCGCCTCAAGCAAGAGGTGGCCAACGGCAAGTCGCTCGACGAGGTGCTCTTCGAGGCCTTCGCGCTGACCCGCGACGCCGGCCGCCGGGTGCTGGGCCAGCGCCACTACGACGTGCAGATGATCGGCGGCATGTTCCTCCACCAGGGCTGCATCGCCGAGATGCGCACCGGCGAAGGCAAGACGCTCACGGCCACCCTGCCCACGTACCTGAACGCGCTCTCGGGCCGCGGCGTGCACGTGGTGACGGTCAACGACTACCTCGCCCGGCGCGACGCGGAGTGGATGGGCCGCGTCTACCGCTTCATGGGCATGACGACGGGCTGCATCCTCCACGATCTGTCCGATCAGGAGCGCCAGGAGTCGTACCACGCCGACATCACCTACGGGCAGAACAACGAGTTCGGCTTCGACTACCTGCGCGACAACATGAAGTTCCGCCTGCAGGACTACGTGCAGCGCGAGCTCAACTTCGCCATCGTCGACGAGACCGACTCCATCCTCATCGACGAGGCCCGCACGCCGCTGATCATCTCCGGCCCCACCGAGGACAACACCGACCTCTACGGGAAGATCGATCAGGTGATGTATGGCCTGGTGCCCGAGCAGGACTACCAGCTCGACGAGAAGGCGCGCTCGGTGATGCTCACCGACCAGGGCATCGAGAAGCTCCAGCAGCGGCTGAAGATCAACAACCTCTACGCGCCCGAGGAGCTCGAGACGCTCCACCACGTCGAGCAGGCCCTGCGCGCGCACACGCTCTACAAGCGCGACCGCGAGTACGTGGTGAAGGACGGCGAGGTGCTCATCGTCGACGAGTTCACCGGCCGCATCATGCCGGGGCGCCGCTGGAGCGACGGCCTCCACCAGGCCATCGAGGCCAAGGAGGGCGTCACCGTCGAGAACGAGAACCAGACGCTGGCCACCATCTCGTTCCAGAACTACTTCCGCATGTACTCGAAGCTGGCGGGCATGACGGGCACCGCCGACACCGAGGCCGAGGAGTTCGCGAAGATCTACAACCTCGACGTGCGCGTGGTGCCCACGAACAAGCCCATGGTGCGCGAGGACCTCGAGGACGTCGTCTACAAGACCGAGAAGGCGAAGTTCGAGGCCGCCGCGAAGGACTTGAAGGAGCTCCACGAGAACGGCCAGCCGGTGCTGGTGGGCACCGTGTCCATCAACAAGTCGGAGGTCGTCTCGAAGTTCCTCAAGGCCGCGGGCGTGCCGCACGAGGTGCTCAACGCGAAGAACCACGCGCGCGAGGCCGACATCATCGCCCAGGCGGGCCGCAAGGGCGCGGTCACCATCTCGACCAACATGGCCGGCCGCGGCACCGACATTCTCCTTGGCGGCAACCCCGACAACCTCGCGAAGGGCGAGGTGGGCCAGCCGCCGGTCGCGCCGGACCCCACGGGCGACGCGGCCGCCGACGCGGCGGCGACGGCCACCTTCACCGCGGCGAAGGCCGAGTGGCAGCAGCGCTACGACGTGGCGCTGACGAAGTACACGGCGCAGTGCGCGGCCGAGCGCGAGGAGGTCAAGAGCCGGGGCGGCCTCTTCATCCTCGGCACCGAGCGCCACGAGTCGCGGCGCATCGACAATCAGCTCCGCGGCCGCGCCGGCCGCCAGGGCGACCCGGGTGGCAGCCGCTTCTACCTCTCGCTCGAAGACGACCTGATGCGCATCTTCGGCGGTGACCGCATCACCGGGCTCATGGAGACCATGGGCATGAAGGAGGACGAGGTCATCGAGCACTCGTTCCTCTCGAAGGCCATCGAGAACGCGCAGAAGCGGGTCGAGGGGCACAACTTCGACATCCGCAAGAACCTGCTCGAGTACGACGACGTGATGAACCAGCAGCGCCGCACCATCTACTCGCTGCGGCGACAGGTGCTGGCGGCGGGCGCCGGCATCCCCCTCGTGGAGTACGTCGAGGACAAGAAGACGCGGGTGAAGTCGCGCTCCGAGAAGTCGGTGTCGTGGAAGGACTTCCGCGAGCTGGTGCTCGACGCCGTCGAGGACACCATCGTCGGGCTGACGGACACCTACGCGGCGGCGAAGAACCCGACGACCTGGAACCTCACCGCGCTGACGGCCGAGGTGAAGACCATCTTCGGGCAGGACATGACCTTCCAGACGGAGGGCTCGCCGGAGGACATCCAGGAGCAGATCTACCAGCGCGTCGAGAAGCTCTTCCTCGATCGCGAGAAGGAGTACGGCGACGACTGGTACCGCTTCTGCCAGCTGCGCTACCTCGCGACCATCGACCAGCTCTGGAAGGACCACCTCCTCGCGATGGACCACCTGCGCCAGGGCATCGGCCTGCGCGGCTACGGCCAGAAGGACCCCAAGGTCGAGTACAAGAAGGAAGGCTACGCGGGCTTCATTCGCATGCTCGCGAGCATCAAGAGCACCTTCGTCAGCCAGGTGATGCGCGCCCAGCCGCGCGACGCCAACGCCGACGCGGAGCGCCTCAAGCGCGTGATGGAAGAGCGCGCGAAGCAGGCCATCGAGGGCCGCGCCAACGAAGACGGCAAGGTCCAGCCCACGGCGCCCGAGCAGAAGACGGTCAAGCGGGAGGGCCCCAAGGTGGGCCGCAATGATCCGTGCTGGTGCGGGTCGGGCAAGAAGTACAAGAAGTGCCACGGCGCGACCGAGACGGTCTGACGCCGCGGGCACCTCGCGGCGCGGCGTGCGAAGCTTGGGGGCATGCCCTTCGCGCTCCTGCTCGCCGCGCTGACCGCCGCCACGCCGCTCGACCCGCAGCTCTACGAGGGTCGGCTCGCGCCGCCCGCCGCGGTGGTGTCGCCGACGCTCGGCGCCCGCGGCGGTGACATCTACAACGGCGTGCGGCTGACCGTGTCGGGCTCCATCCTCACCGCGCTCGGTACGGGCTTCGGGGTGCTGGGCATCTACGGGCTGATGGGCGCCGCCGACGCGACGGGCTCCACGAAGACCGTCTTCACCGCGCTGGGGTGGACCGCCGCGGGCTTCGGCATGCTGCTGGGCGCGGTGGGCATCCCGCTCCTCATCGTCGGCATCGTGAAGCTCTCAGCCCCGCGCGAGCTGGCCTGGCTGCACGTGAGTGAGCAAGGGCTGCTCGCCGCGCGCTTCTGACGGGCCGGGGCGCCGGCGTCAGTTCATCGCGGGCGTGCAGCGCGCGAGCTGCTGCTCCGGGTCGTCGCCAGCCGGCGCCACGTCGAAGTCGAGGTTCAGCGTGATGGGGCCGGGCGGGTCCGGCGTGGTCTTGCTGGGGTCCGGCTCGAGGCGGCCAGACACCTTCCCGCGGAGGATGCAGTAGGTGACGGTGTTGCCCTGCTGCGGGAAGGCCACCACCTCGGAGAAGGTGAGCGTGCAGGTGCCCAGCGGCACGCCCGCGCCGGCGTTCGCGAGCCATGTCTGCGGGGTCGTCTTCACCGTCAGCGTGCAGCGCGGCCTGAGCGTGCGCTCGGCGACCGGCTCTCCCGAGACCTCGATGACGGCCGACACCGTGTACGCGGTGCCGCGCGTCTCCGGGTTGCGCGTCAGCTCGTCGTAGGTCGCCGAGAGGAGCGTCGTGCCGAGGCTCTGCCGGTAGAGCTGGTCGAAGCCGTTGCACACGTCGAAGGTGCGCGGCAGCGCCCCGGTGAGGGCGCCCTGGCAGCGCACGATGGGCGTGACGGCGTTCGACGCGCCGCAGGCCGCGAGCAGGAGGGCCGACAGGGCGATGGAGGAAGCTCGAACGAAGTGGTGCATGACGACTCCCTGGGCAGGCCGAAGCGACGGTAGGCCGCGCGGCGACGCGGCACCATGGCCTTGCTGGGGTGAACCTGACCGACCGGGAGCTCAGCGCCCGCGCGTCCCGGGCCGGGCCCTGGGCTGAGTCTTCTTCGCGGGTGCCACGGGTCGTGCCTCGCCCACCACCGCGACACTGACGGAGCGCGCCTCGGCCACCTTCGGCTGGCCCGCGCGCGCCCCGGGCGTGCCCGCGCTGGCACCTGGCTCGACG
>CAYUZK010000218.1:0-10449 GCA_964449625.1 uncultured Archangium sp. | reverse complement strand
CTCCGGCCGCCGCGCCGCCACCGGTGCCCGCGCCGCCACCGGTGCCCGCGCCGCCACCGGTGCCCGCGCCGCCACCGGCCCCCCCCTCGAAGCAGACGAGGGAGGCGCTGCAGCGGCCCGACGAGCAGGCGTAGACCGGCGTGGCGCAGGTCGCGGCGTTCTCGCACAGGCAGGTGCTGATGCGCCCCTCGTCGCAGCAGACGCGCCACGACGCGGTGAGCGGCGCGTCGTCTTCGTAGAGCGGGTCGAAGCACGCCGCCGCCAGGAAGGCGACCAACCAGGCGGCGGAGCGACGAGGGCGAGGCATGGGGGCTCTCTAGCGCACTGACTCAGGGAGCGGGGTCGAAGCGCGCCGTGGCGATGGGGGTCGAGAGCGAGTCGACGTGGGCCACGCGCACGCCGCCGCTGGAGATGGCGTAGACGAAGTCGTCGGCCATCACGCTGCGGCGCACGTTGGGCTGCCAGTACCAGCTCCAGCAGCCGTACCCGTTGGTGCAGTCGGGGCTGGCCACGACGTCGGCCATGTCCATGCGGCCCTTGAGCGTGAAGCCCGCCTGGGCGTCGACCTGGTACACGCGCAGGTCCGACACCAGGCGCCACTGCCGCGAGGCCTCGTCCTGGTACCAATCGGCGAAGGGGATGGCGAGGGTGCCGCGCGCGGCGAAGTAGTTGAAGGCCTTGTGGTCCCACTGCGCCTCGGACCAGCCCCAGGCCTCGCCGACGAGCTCGGTGTGCGTCTGTCGCGGGCGGGTGGGGTCGCTCACGTCGAAGATCTGCAGCTGCAGGTGCCGCGTCCACTGCGTTGCGGGCGGCTCGGGGATGTACGTGCCGATGGTGAGCAGGTGCGTCGCGTCGAGCGGGTGGATGTAGCTCGAGAAGCCGGGGATCTTGAGCTCGCCCACCATGCGCGGCCGCGTGGGGTCCGAGAGATCGATGACGTAGAGCGGGTCGACCTGGCGGAAGGTGACGACGTAGCCGAGCTCGCCGACGAAGCGGGCGCTCATGATGCGCTCCCCGGGGGCGAGATCCTCGGTGCGGCCGAGCTCGACGAGCGCGCCCTGCTGCAGCCCGAGCGTGACGACGCGGTTCACGGTGTCGAAGCTCTGCGTCCACTGCGTGGTGGCGACGCGGAGCACGCCCTGGTGCTCGTCGAAGGAGAACTGGTTGAGCGGCTTGCCGTCGAGGCGGCCGGCGCCGGCGAAGTGCACGCGGTCGGGCTGGGAGACGTCGAAGCGGTACACGTAGGTGGCGTCGTCGAGGCCGTTGCTGCTCCACCACCACCAGTGGCGCTGCGCGAGGTAGAGCCCGTCGGGGCCCTGGTAGAGCTCGTCGACGGCGGCCAGCAGCGCCTGCCGCGAGAAGGCCAGCGGGTCGCCCAGGTCGAGGCTGACGATGTTGGTGAGGCCCAGGCGCGCCGAGGCGTTGGTGGTCCATATGCCGGTGCAGTCGAGGGCGGTGGTGCTGCTGGTGCTGCCCGCGGCGACGACGGCCGACGGCAGCCACTGCGCGAGGGTGCGCGCGCGGATCTTCGTCGTGTTCTCGAGGATCAGCCGGTCGTGCATGAGCGAGAGGTGCAGGAGCGACGTGGCCCGCTCGCGCTCCTCCCAGGAGACCCACGTGGGCAGCTCGTCGACGAAGGGGAAGCTGGAGGTGGTGACGAGGCGGATCACCTCGCCCACGCGGCGCGCCGACTCGTAGCGGCCCGGTACGCGCTGGGTGCCCGTCGCCACGGGGTTGGCGAGGTCGCTCACGTCCACGTGCGTGACGAGCACGGTGTTGACGTACCAGTCCTGGCAGCTGCTGTACTGGCACCAGCTCGGCGCATCGAAGGCCGGGTCGAAGAGGCCGGAGAAGATGATGAGGCGGTTGCCCTCGAGGAACATCTCCAGCGGGCGCCCGGGGAGCGCGAGGCTGCCGCGCGTGGCGAGGCTCGTCACCGGCCAGGTCGTCGCGGTGTAGAGCCGCCGGCCGGAGAGCACGAAGAGGCGCGTGCCGTCGTTCTTCACGAAGTCCGGCTCGTCGATGCCGACCTCTTGCGTGTTGGTGGTGGTGTAGTCGGTGGGGCCGGAGCCCGTGCCGCCGCCCGCTGCGCCGCCACCCGAGCCGCCCGGCGCGACGCCGCTGTCCTGCAAGCCGCCGGTGCCGCCGCCGGTGCCCTGGCTGGCCTCCCACGACTGCAGCGCCCACTTGCGGCTGCGCTCGACCCGCGTCGTCATGGCCAACACCGCGCGGTCCTCGAGGTGCTGCTCGAGGTCGGCGCAGGCCGTGGCGCCGGAGAAGGTGGTGAGCTCGACGCGCTGCACGGCGGGCGGCTGCTCCGGGTCGGGCGGCAGGGGCGGGCCGGGCGGCTCGCCTCCCTCGCAGGCGGTGAGCATCAGCAGTGACAGGCAGGTCAGGTGTCTCATGGCGGTCCCCTCAGCGTTGGCCCGCTGCTTCGACACGCGGGTGGCCGCGCGTGGGACATCGTCACAGCGTCAGGGCCAGCCCGAGCGTCGCGGCCAGGCGCGGGGTGACGGACACGCCCTCGAGCTTCTTGATGATCGTCCCGCCGCCGGTGCCGAGGAGGAAGGCCTCCACGGGGCCGGCGAGCCGCACTCGCGTCTCGAGTGACAGCACGCCGGCGAGGCCCAGGCCGGTGCGCGAGGTGGTGTCGGGCAGGGCGTGCTGGAGCACGAGGAGCGGCCCCAGCTCGAGGCCCAGGGCGAGGCTCGCGGCGCGCCAGGCGAAGCGGTGCCCGCCGCCCGCGCGGAGCTCGAGCTCCGTCTGGAGGAACTGGCCGGTGACGGAGCGGCCGTCGCGCCAGCCGAAGGTGACGTGGGCCTGGTTGATGGGCCCCACCGCGAAGCCGTCACGCCGCAGCCGCAGCTCGGCGCCCGGCTGCACCACGAGCCCGCGCACCAGCCCGCTGGCGACGCCGCCGCCGAGCGAGAGGACCAGGCGCGACTCTTCGCCGCCCTTGCGCGCCACGCGGAGGAGGGACGCCTTCTCGAGATCG
Organism: uncultured Archangium sp.; assembly: GCA_964449625.1. Lineage (GTDB taxonomy): Bacteria > Myxococcota > Myxococcia > Myxococcales > Myxococcaceae > Archangium_A. The sequence continues at coordinate 7,454 of CAYUZK010000218.1, read as the reverse complement.
CCCCCGGCGACAGTGACGCCGCCCTGCGCCGGCACCTCGATGGCCCGCTCCAGCACGCCGTCGGCCACGCGGAGCTGCAGGCGGTAGCGGCCGGGCGGCACCGCGAGGGTCAGCGCGCCTTCGGCCTTCTCGACGTCGGCGAAGACGGTGCCGGTGGTCTCAGAGACGACGAGCCAGCGGCCCGCGGGGCGCACGTCGAGCGTCAGGCGGGCGTCGCTCTTTGCGGGCTCGGCGAGCACGAGCTGCCCCTGGCCTTTCAAGTCCACCGAGAAGGCCGGGCGCTGCACGCCGCCGCGGGAAGAGAAGGTGGCCTCGATGGTGCGGGCCCAGGCCCAGCCGTAGACCTCGTCGAGCGTCACCTTGCCGTCGCGGGAGCTGTCGGCGGCGCCGCGCAGGCCCGCGAGGAGGTAGTGCGTGAAGGTGCTGCCCTGCAGCGCATCGCTCTCCTGCGCGTACTCGTCGGCGCCAGAGGCGGAGATGAGCACCCGGCCCTCGACGCCCGACGCCTCGAGGCGGGTGAGCGGCACGCTGGAGGGCTTGAGGCCCTTGAGGCGCGTGACGCTGCCCGACTGGCAGGCGTCGATGATCAGCACGCCGACCTGCACCGGCGCGCGGCGGACGAACTCCACCAGCTCGGCGAGCGGGAGCGTGCTGCCCGAGAGGTGCAGGGCGCCGTCGGCGGCGTGCGAGGAGACGTAGAGCACGAGGCGCTCGTGGGGCCCGTCGCCCAGCCGCGCCTTGAGGGCGGCGAGCGCGGCGCGCACCTGCCCGGCGTTCGCCCCGGCGAGCACCGCCACGTCGTCACGCTGGAAGCCTCCGACGTCCACGAGCGTGTCCGCCACGCGCTGGGCGTCGGCGGGCGCGAAGCGGAGCTCGGCGTCGTCCACCAGGCCCCGGTTCTCGCCGATGGCGAGGGCGAAGCGGCCCTGCGCGGCGGCGACGGCGGGGAGCAGCAAGGTCACGACGAGCGCGAACGCGCGCGCGAGCCGCGGGTCCCTCGAGCCTCCACCGCGACGGTGCTCGAGCCGGGCGCCCCGGGCTTCGCTCGGCGTCATTCGACCTCCAGCCGCACGCGGGCTTCGGAGAGCGCGGGCGCCTCAACATCGACTGCACTGTCGGCGAAGCGCGCGATGAGCGTCACCGCCCCGGGCGTCACCTCGAACGTGCGCAGCTTCACCTGCGCGCCGCGCTCGATGGGCCCGAGGGTCGTGCCCGAGGCGGGAAAGAGCAGCGTGCGAGCTCCGGAGTCGTCGAGGGCGAAGACGGCAGCGTGCGACTTCCCGGCGCCGCCCACGGCGAGCGTGACGGTCTGCCCGACCTTCGCCTTCGTCACCGCGACGCCCTGCGCATCGAGGAGCGCGACCGAGACCGCGCCCTTGAGCCGGGTGCCGTCGTCATCCACAGGCAGAGAGACGAGCAAGATGAGCCCCGCGGCGAGGGCGAGGCCGGCCGCCAGCACGGGCACGACGCGACGACGGGGGAGGGCGATGACCGGCGCCGGCTGCGCCTGGAGCCTCGCGAGGACTCGGGCCGCCTCCGGGTGCTGCGTGAACGCCGCCCGGGAAGCACGGAGGGCCTCGAGGCGATCGCGGCACGGCTCGCACTCCGCCAGGTGGGGCGGGGGCTGCACGAGCCCCGCGGCGAGCTCATCGAGCTCCAGGGCCGAGAGGTGCGCGCTCATGGAGCCCCCTTCGGCAGCGCGTCGAGGCGCTCGAGCTTCTCGCGCAGACCCTCGACCTCGCGCACGATCGTCTTCCGGCTCAGGCCCAGCACGTCGGCGACCTCCTGCTGCGTGAGGCCGTCGAGGTAGAGGAGCGAGGCCACCTCGAGCTCGCGCTCCCCGAGGTGCTGCAGCCACCGGGAGACGAGCTGGCGGGCCTCCACGGCCTCGGGGCCGACGCCGGGCTCGTCGGTGAGCTCGCTCAGCGCCGGCTCGCGCACCTTGCGGCTGCGCAGGAGGTTGAGGGCCGCGTTGGTGGTCATCCGGTAGACCCAGGTCATGGGGCGCGCTTCGCCGCGAAAGGCCTGGCCGTGCGTCAGCATGCGCTCGAACACCTCCTGCACGACGTCCCACGCGTCGGCCTCGCGGCCCAGCAGCACCCGCGCCCGGCGGAAGACGACGGGCGCGAACTGGGCATACAGGGCCTGGACCTCCTCGCGGCTCAGACCCTGTGGCTTCGACACGCGACCTCCACCCGATGGGACAGCCGGGGCCGCGGCATATACCCCGTCAGGGCCCCGGGTCGGCCTCGTCGAAGTCATTGACCGTCACCGGCTGGTGCGGCTAGTCAGGGGCCCACGCGGTGGTAGCTCAGTTGGTAGAGCACAAGCTTCCCAAGCTTGGGGTCGAGGGTTCGAATCCCTTCCGCCGCTCTGCAGTACCGCAGTCGCTGTGAATGGTCGTTGACACACCCGCGCGGACTCCTGTAGGTGCCGCGCCGCTTCACGCAGCAGCAGCACGAATATCTGGCCCTGTCGTCTAGTGGCCTAGGACGGTGCCCTCTCACGGCATAAACCCGGGTTCGAATCCCGGCAGGGTCACAAATCCTGGTCGTCCCCAGGTGAACGAAGGCCCCGAGTGAAAGCTCGGGGCCTTTGTCTTTTCCTGCGCTGGAGCCTCTGCGCTCACCACCAGCCGGCGAGTGGCCGCAGGGTCCGTCTCCAGAATGTCTCCGAGTCTTTCGGCGTCGCGCCTGACCGTGGGGACACCCGACAAGATGATCGAGTGCGCAATCAGCGGTCAGCGAAGACCCACACACGCCGGACCTTGGTCTTCAGCCGTTCGCAGTCCCGCCACGCACTTCCTTGCGAGGGCGCCGATGCATTGGCCTCGCGGGAATGCTGGGTGAAGAGTACGTCACCCAGCACATGCGAATCGTGACCTGGAATTGCAAGATGGCCGCGCACAAGAAGCTCGACAGGTTGCTCGCGCTTCGCCCCGACGTGGTGGTGATGCCGGAGTGTGCGTCGTCCGATGTCGTGAGTGCGAGGCCCGTCTACGCGGCGGCCACCAGCTCCGCCTGGACGGGAGACTATGCCCCGCAGGGGCTCGCGGTGCTCACGTTCAACGGCGCGACCCTGTCGAACGTTGCGAAGTCGCCGAAGGAGTCGGCCATCGCCGTGCGTGTCACCCGCGGAAAGCGCTCGTTCAATCTCCTCGGCGTTTGGGCCAAGGGCTCCGGGCTGCCCGCATACGTGAAGAACGTGCAGTCCGCGTTGGACAAGCACGACGCCTTCCTTCGCCGTGGGCCCTCGGTCGTGGCTGGTGACCTCAATAGCAGCGTGGTGTTCGACTCGAAGACCCGCGGGGGCCACACGAAGCTTGTGGCGCACCTCGGGGCCATCGGCCTCGAGAGCGCCTACCATCAGCACTTCGGCGAGAAGCAGGGACAGGAGAAGCGCTCGACGTACTTCCACCGTCACGACGTGAAGAGCCCTTTCCACCTCGACTACATCTTCCGCCCGCGCGAGTGGGCCACGACGGTCGAGGTCCCAGCGCCCGAGGCCTGGCTCGAGCTCAGCGACCACCTGCCGGTCATCCTCACCGTGAACTAGGACACGCCCATGGCACTCCCGAAGAAGCCCCGCCCGCCCATCGCGCCACGCATGCTCGGCTTTGACGCACTCGCCCAGGCGTTCCTCGACGACGCCATGCACCGGGGGCGCACCGATGATCACGCGCGGTACCACGAGGCTCGCCTTCATGCGTTGATCGACTGCATGGGCTGCAGCTTCGGCGCTTCGACGAAGAAGGAAGCGGGCGCAGTTCGTGCGGTCGGCAGGGACCAGCGCCAGGTCGTGAACATCGCGCGCTGGTGTCTTGAGCACATCAATCAGTTCTACGGTCCGTTTGGCACGTACATGGAAGGAATGCCGGGCCCGATGGAACTCCGCGTGAGGGAAGCCCACAAGGACGCGGTGAACGAAGCGTTCGTTCAGGTCAGGGCAAGCATCAGGGATACCTTCGTCACCTGTCTTCGAACCCTTGAGCCAGATCTCCTCGAACGCCAGGTTCCCGAGTCCGATCTGTTCGCTCGCGGGGTCCCCAAGCACGCTCCCAAGGATGACGACGACTGGTGAGTCAGCGTGGCAGCGCGCGACCAAATCGTTGACGCCGCGAGAAGATGGGGCAGGGCATTGGTCGCCATCCAACGCAGAGATGCTCCCGTCAGAGTCGCGCTATGGTCATCCAGGTGATGGGCGGCGCAACGGGTTCGGTCAACTTCAGCTTCCTCGAGCGCCATGACCCGCTGCTCGTGTCGCTGGGCGCGCTCGCCGAGCGCTACTTCGCCGACGACCCCGTCACCTCCGTCATCAAGCTCCGCCAGTTCGCCGAGGTCCTCGCGCGGCTGACGGCCGCCCACCTCGGTCTTCCGCAGCTTCCGCAGGAACTGCAGGTCGACCTGCTCCAGCGCCTCCGCAACGCGCGCGCCCTGACCCCCGAGGTCCACGAACTCTTCAACTCCATCCGCCGCACGGGGAACGCCGCCGTCAACGAGCACCGGGCCACCCACCGCGACGCGCTGCACTGCCTCAAGCTCGCCCGCGAGCTCGGCCTCTGGTTCCACCGCTCCCTCGGCGGGCAGTCGAAGTTCAACCCCGGCCCCTTCGTTCCCCCCGGCGACCCGGCCTCCGCGACGAAGGAACTCCACGCGGAGCTCGAGCGCCTCCGCGCCGCCCTCGATCAGGCGAAAATCAGCGCGGAGACGAGCCGAGCCATCGCCGAAGAGGCCGCCCGCCGGCGCCTCGCCGCCGAGGAACGCGCGAAGAAGGACGCCGAGGAGCGCTCCATCTGGGAGCAGCTCGCCGCCGAGGCGCAGACGAAGCTCTCGTCGTCCCTCGCCGAGACGACGAAGAAGGCCGAAGCCCAGTCGCCCGTGCAGCTCGAGATGCTCACCGACCAGCTCGTCGCCGCAGGCACCGCGGTGCAGGTCGACGAGGCCGACACGCGGATCCTCATCGACGAGCAGCTCCGCCAGGCCGGCTGGGAGGCCGACTCTCAGGTGCTCCGCTACCAGTCGGGTGCTCGGCCCATCGCCGGCAGGAACCTCGCCATCGCCGAGTGGCCGACGAAGAACGGCCCCGCCGACTACGTGCTCTTCGCGGGCCTCACCGCCATCGGCGTCGTCGAGGCCAAGCGCAAGGCGAAGGACGTCCCCGGGGCGCTGGAGCAGGCCAGGCGCTACGCCCGCGGCCTCGAGCTCAAGCACGACGAGGTCTTCCCCGACGGCAGCGCCTGGGGCGAGTTCAAGGTGCCGTTCCTCTACGCCACCAACGGCCGGCCCTGGTTCAAGCAGCTCGAGACGAAGTCGGGCATCTGGCACGTCGATGTTCGCCGCAAGACGAACCTCCCCCGTGCGCTGATGGGCTGGCCGACGCCGGAGGGGCTCAAGGACGAGCTCAAGCACGACGTCGCCGCGGCCGTGGAGCGGCTCAAGTCCGAGTCACCGGCGGACCTCCCGGGGCTGCGCCCGTACCAGGTGAAGGCGATTCAGTCGGTGGAGTACGCCCTCTCGCGCGAGCAGCGCAAGGTGATGGTGGCGATGGCCACGGGCACCGGCAAGACGCGAACCTTCATCGGGCTCATCTACCGGCTCATCAAGTCGGGCCGGTTCCGCCGCATCCTCTTCCTCGTCGACCGCAACGCGCTAGGCAGCCAGGCGTCGACGGCCTTCAAGACGGAGTTCGTCGAGGGCACCCAGCGCTTCAGCGACATCTTCAACATCAAGGACCTGGAGGACCTGAAGCCCGACCGCGAGACGCGGCTCCACTTCGCCACCGTGCAGGCCGTCGCGAACCGGCTCTTCCACGGAGGCGAGGACGGCGTGCCGCAGCTCCACGTCGACGACTACGACTGCATCGTCGTGGACGAGTGCCACCGCGGCTACACGCTCAACAAGGAGCTGTCGGACAGCGAGCTGACCTACCGCGACGAGGAGGCCTACCTCTCGGTCTACCGCCGGGTCCTCGACTACTTCGACGCCGTGAAGATTGGCCTCACGGCCACGCCCGCGCTCCACACCACAGAGATCTTCGGCGAGCCGGTCTTCCACTACACCTACCGGGAGGCGGTGGTGGAGGGCTACCTCGTCGACATGGCGCCGCCCATCGCCATCGCCACGAAGCTGTCGAGCGACGGCATCCACTTCAAGGTGGGGGAGCGCGTCGCCGCGTGGAACCCGCGCCAGGACAAGTTCGACTTCGTGAAGATGGCGGACGAGGTCGACTTTGAGGTCGACGCCTTCAACAAGCAGGTCATCACCGAGAACTTCAACCGCGTCGTGTGCGAGCAACTGGCCGAGCACATCGACCCGTCGCTGCCCGGCAAGACACTCATCTTCTGCGCGACGGACGCCCACGCGAACATGGTCGTCGACCTGATGAGCAAGGCCTTCGAGAAGAAGTACGGCGAGGTCGATGCCGACACGGTGAAGAAGATTACCGGCGCCGCCGACCGGCCCCTCGAGCTCATTCGCCGCTTCCGGAACGAGAAGCTCCCAGCCGTCGTGGTGACCGTCGACCTGCTGACGACCGGCATCGACGTGCCGTCCATCTGCAACCTCGTCTTCCTGCGCCGGGTGCGGAGTCGCATCCTCTACGAGCAGATGATTGGCCGGGCGACCCGGCTCTACCGGGACGGGGACTTCACCAAGGAGTCCTTCAACGTCTTCGACGCCGTGGACCTCTTCTCCGCGCTCGAGCCGTACTCCGCGATGAAGCCGGTGGTGGTGAACCCGACGGTGACGTTCACCCAGCTCGCCGAGGAGCTCACGCAGCTCAAGGACGCCACGGCGCTCCAGGGCGTGGCGGAGCAGTTCGTCGCGAAGCTCCAGCGGAAGAAGCGGGCGTACCGAGAGGGGGACGCCGCGCAGTTGTTCGAGGCGGCGGCGGGGGCGCCGGTCGACGAGGTCGTGAAGACCCTGGCCGACTCCAGCCCGGCCGAGCTGGCGAAGTGGCTCGCCGCGCACTCGCAGCTGGCGGCGCTGCTCGACCAGCTGACCGGCGAGCGCATGCCGTTCTACGTGTCGGACCACGAGGACGAGCTGGTCAGCGTCTCGCAGGGCTTCGGTCCCGGGCGCGCGAAGCCCGAGGACTACCTCGAGGGCTTCACGCGGTTCATCAACGAGAACCGGAACAAGCTCGACGCGCTCAAGCTGGTGGTGCAGCGGCCTCGGGAGCTGACGCGGGCGGAGCTCCGGCGGCTCAAGCTGGCGCTCGACCAAGCGGGGTACCCGGAGGCGCAGCTCCGCGCGGCCTACAAGGTGACGCGGAACGAGGACGTCGCGGCGAGCATCATGGGCTTCATTCGCCAGCGGGCGCTGGGCGAGCCGCTCAAGCCGTACGAGCAGCGGGTCGACGAGGCGCTCCAGCGGGTGCTCCGCTCACGGAAGTGGAGCGAGCCGCAGGTGCAGTGGCTCAAGCGCATCGCGAAGGCCATCAAGGAGAACGAGGTC